>NZ_JBQYFW010000004.1:0-298244 GCF_056313565.1 Pseudomonas sp. 3B-A001-10F | reverse complement strand
GAGGGAGAGGGGACGGATTGGGGGATGCTGATGAGCTACACCGACCTGAAAGGGTTTTGTTGAATCCATAATCGACTCGATCGTTCAGGTCGACGTACGACGCAAGACACCTCGTTCGGCCCCCTCTCCCTCCGGGCGGCCCGACGTTTCGGGAGGGCTGGGGTGAGGGGCGGCCTTGAAATGCACAAACAAAAACGCCCGACCTTCACAGGCCGGGCGTTTTGTTTTGCCCTGAAGAATCAGGACTGACTGGTTGGCGTCGACGGCGTCGATGCAACAGTCGGGGTAGCCACCGGAGTCGGTGCCGCGGCGGAGTTCGACGCGCTTACCGGAGCTGCCGGGGTGGCCGGCTTGGCTGCAGCAGGTGCGGCCGGTTTCGGCGCAGCGGCTTTCGGCGCGGCCGGTTTTTTCACTGCCGGCTTTTTCGCCGCAGCAGGTTTCGCTGCAGGCTTGACAGCCGGTTTGGCGGCAGCAGTTTTCGCTGCTGGCTTGGCGGCGGGTTTCGCTGCAGTTTTGGCCGCAGGTTTGGCCGCAGGTTTAGCTGCCGGCTTGGCAGCGGCTTTGGCGGCAACCGGTTTGGCTGCGGCTTTGGCTGCAGGCTTGGCGGCTGCGGTTTTCGCTGCTGGCTTGGCCGCGGCTTTAGCAGCAGGTTTAGCTGCCGCTTTGGCCAGTGGCTTGGCTGCCGACTTGGCTGCTGGTTTGGCCGCAGCCGTTTTCGTGGCCGGTTTTGCCGCAGCGGTTTTCGCCGCCACCGGTTGGGTTTTCAGACCGGTGAGTTTTTCGATCTGCTTGGTCAAGGTTTCCACCTTGCTATGCAGTGCTTTGACCTCATTGCGGCTCGGTACACCCAGGCGCGAAATTGCGCTGTTCAGGCGCTTGTCGAAAGCCCCTTCCAGCTCGTCCCATTTGCCCAGTGCGCGATCTTTCACGCCGCTGATGCGCGACTTGGCCGAAGAAGCGGAATCCTTGGCAGCGTCGACTTTTTTGCCGACTGCGGATTTGGTGAGCTTCTCGGCTTTCTCGCCGTCTTTGACCAATGTATCGAAGAGCTTGCTGCCGTCAGTGTCGATCTTCGAGTACACGCCTAAACCAGCCAGCCAGATTTTGCGGGAGTAGTCTTCGACTTTCCCGATCCACGAGCTGCCTTCTTTATCGGTGTTCTTTTTACCAGCCATCCCGTTCTCCTTAAGATTTACGCGCGACGCGTTCGAGCAATGCCGTCAGCTCATCGAGCTTAGCAGAGAGTGTCTCAACGTCATGTTTAGACGGAATGCCGATACGATTCAAGGCGCTTGCTACACGGGAGTCGAACGCCTTCTCGACCTTGTCGAGCTGAACTTCGACACGACCTTTGAACGAGCTGACTTCGCTCTTGGCTTCATCGATCTCGGCGTTGGCCGCTTCGAGTTTTTCGGTGACGGCTTTTTTGCCTTTCTTTTCAACAGTTTGACCAGCCTTGATCAGCTCTTGAAAGTAGTCGCTGCCCTCTTGGCCGACCTTGGCGTAGGCACCCAGGCCTGCCAGCCAGATCTTGCGGGCATAGGATTTGACGTCGCTCAGAGCAGAAGTCGAAGCGTCGATTTTTTTCTTCAAAATGACTTTGGCCATGGTGCACCTCACGCGCAGAAGGTTTGAGGAACTGCCCGCGAAAGTGTCGGGCTCAGGCACAAAGTAAGGAGATAAATTAGAAACGGCACCCTAACAACTGACATAAACAGAGGGAGCACCACAAAACAAATGTAGGAGTGAGCCTGCTCGCGATAGCGGTGTATCAGTCAAAAATGGAGTCGACTGACAGACCGCTATCGCGAGCAGGCTCACCCCTACAAGGGATCGTGTTTCAGACCAAAGCCTTGTCGAGGGCTTTTTCGATTTCGGCTTTGATCATGCCGCTCATGGCCGACATCATGATGCCCAACTCCACATCGACCTTGATCGAATCGTCCGCCACATGCACCGCGCCTTTCACGCCCGAGCGCTTGAGGTTCAGGGTATCGCCCGACCATTGCGGCTCAAGGCCATATTGATCGGAGAGTTTTTGCGCCAGCTTGTCGGCCTTCTCGCGGGCGGCTTCCTTACCCAGGTTGTGGGCACGCTCAACAGTGATTTTGGCCATTGCATGACTCCTGATTTAAAAAGATGTGTCGGTAAATCTTGACCGCCGCTGCGGCAAATCGTCCCGAAGGTTGCCCATCTTACCTTTAGCCATTCCAAGACAAAGCATGGCTTGGGGATTAGAATGTCGCGCATTCTCTTTTGGTGACAGCGATATGACTGATCAGCGCAAAGGCAGCGATGCCGAACCCACCACTCACTTCGGCTTCAAAAACGTTCCGGAAAGCCAGAAAGCGGAAAAAGTCGCTGAAGTTTTCCACTCGGTAGCCGCGAAATACGACTTGATGAACGACCTTCTGTCGGGCGGCATGCACCGCCTGTGGAAGCGTTTCGCGATCGAACTGTCGGGCGTACGCAGCGGTAACCGCGTGCTGGACATCGCCGGCGGTACCGGTGACCTGACCAAAAAGTTCTCGCACCTGGTCGGCCCGACCGGTCAGGTGGTATTGGCCGACATCAACGAATCGATGCTCAAGGTCGGCCGTGACCGCCTGCTCGATCTGGGTGTCGCCGGCAACGTCGAGTTCGTTCAGGCGGACGCAGAAAAACTGCCGTTCCCGGACAACCACTTCGACTGCGTGACCATCGCTTTCGGCCTGCGCAACGTGACGCACAAAGAAGACGCCTTGCGTTCGATGCTGCGCGTGCTCAAGCCCGGCGGTCGTCTGCTGGTGCTGGAATTCTCCAAACCGACCAACGCGCTGATGTCGAAAGCCTACGACGCTTATTCGTTCGCCTTCATGCCGCTGATGGGCAAGCTGATCACCAACGACTCGGAAAGCTATCGCTACCTGGCCGAATCGATCCGCATGCATCCGAATCAGGAAACCCTGAAGTCGATGATGGTCGACGCCGGTTTCGACCGCGTGACCTATCACAACATGACCGCAGGCATCGTCGCCCTGCACCGCGGCATCAAGCCCTGATGTTGCTCACCGGGCTGCTCGCCAGCGTTGAACTCGGCCTCAACCGGGTGCTGCGTCTCGACAGCACGGCGCTGCCGCGGCTGGCGCATTTGACCGGCAAGGTGATTGCCGTCGACTGCCGCAGCCCGGCGCTGCAACTGTTCATCCTGCCGAGTGATGAAGGTCTGATGCTGGCCTCGCATTGGGAAACCGGTGTCGACTGCACCCTGCGTGCGCCGGCCTCGAGCCTGATCAAACTGGCCTTGAGCAAAGACAAGACCGCAGTGCTGCATGCCCCGGAAGTCGAGCTCGATGGCGACAGCGGCGTGCTGCTGGAGCTGGCCGGTGTGCTGCAAGACCTTGAGCTGGACTGGGAGTACGAACTCTCGCGCTGGCTCGGCCCGGTCGCCACGCAACTGGTCGGTGGCCATCTGCGCAGCCGCGCACGCTGGTATCAACAAGGATTTGCCAGCCTCAACCAGAACCTCGCCGAATACCTCGCCGAAGAATCGCGCACCCTCGTCGGGCAGCGCGAAGCCGAAGCGCGATTCAGCGAACTGGACCGGATCAAACTTGATCTGGAACGTCTCGAGGCGCGTTTCGAGCGCCTTTCCCGATCCCTCGACCCAAGCGATAACGCATGAAGCTGCTTGCCGTCCGCCGTCTGTTGCGCATCCAGCGCGTCGTGATCCGCTACCGCCTCGATGACCTGCTGTTCGATCTGCCGCTGCCCTGGTTTCTCCTGGCGCTGCGCTACGTGCTGCCGTGGCGCTGGTTCCCGCGCAAGCCGCTGGACCTGAGCCGGGGCGCGCGTCTGCGTCTGGCGTTGCAGGATCTGGGACCGATCTTCATCAAGTTCGGGCAGATTCTTTCGACCCGCCGCGACCTGCTGCCGGAAGACATCGCCGATGAGCTGATGCTGTTGCAGGACCGCGTGCCGCCGTTCGATTCGCAGCTGTCGATCAAGCTGATCGAAGAACAGTTGGGCAAGAAGATCAGCGACGTGTTCAGCCGTTTCGACGTTGAGCCACTGGCCTCAGCCTCCGTGGCGCAGGTACATGCCGCGCAGCTGAAAACCGGCGAAGAAGTGGTGGTCAAAGTGATCCGGCCGGGTCTGAAGCCGATCATCGCGCAGGATCTGGCGTGGCTGTTTATCCTCGCCCGCACTGCCGAAAAACTCTCCGCCGATGCGCGCCTGCTGCACCCGGTCGACGTGGTCCAGGACTACGAAAAAACCATCTACGACGAACTCGATCTGCTGCGCGAGGCGGCCAACGCCAGCCAGTTGAAGCGTAACTTCGAAGGTTCGCCGCTGCTCTACGTGCCGCAAGTCTATTGGGACTGGTGCCGACCGAAAGTGCTGGTGATGGAGCGTATCTACGGCATCCAGGTCACCGATCTGGCGACCCTTGCCGACCAGCGTACCGACATGAAAATGCTCGCCGAGCGCGGTGTGGAGATTTTCTTCACCCAAGTGTTCCGCGACAGTTTCTTCCACGCCGACATGCACCCAGGCAACATCTTCGTCAGCACCGTCAACCCTTGGAGTCCGCAGTACATCGCGATCGATTGCGGCATCGTCGGCAGCCTGACCCCGGAAGACCAGGATTATCTGGCGCGCAATCTGTTCGCCTTCTTCAAGCGTGACTACCGCCGTGTGGCGCAACTGCACATCGATTCGGGCTGGGTGCCGGCGGAAACCAAACTCAACGAATTCGAAGCGGCGATCCGTACGGTGTGCGAACCGATCTTCGAAAAACCGTTAAAAGATATTTCATTTGGCCAGGTGCTGATGCGCCTGTTCCAGACCGCACGGCGCTTCAACATGGAAGTGCAGCCGCAACTGGTGCTGCTGCAAAAGACCCTGTTGAACATCGAAGGCCTCGGTCGTCAGTTGTATCCGGATCTGGATCTGTGGAACACCGCGCAGCCATTCCTCGAGCGCTGGATGCGCGAGCGCGTCAGCCCGAAAGCCTTGCTCGGCAACGTGCAGAGCCAGTTCGAACAACTGCCGCACCTGGCCAACATGGCCCGTGATCTGCTCGAACGCATGTCGCAGCCGCACGCCTACGATCCACCGCCGCCATGGCATAAACGCAAGGACGACTGGTTCCTGCGCCTGCTCGGTTGCGCGCATCTGGCCGGCGGGGTGATCCTCGCCATCGGTGGCCCGCTTAACGAGTTGGGACATTGGCCTGCGGGAATCATGGTGGCAGTCGGCTTGTATCTGGTCGTTCGCCGATAGCCAGTTTCGTGATCGGCTGGCACACTGTTTCAATGCCTGAACCCGACTATTGAAGTGTGGGGTTCGCTGTCGGAGTCGAAGATGAAAAACTGGCTGGACGAGATCAAATGGGACGCTGATGGCCTGGTGCCGGCGATTGCCCAGGATCACAAGACCGGACGCGTGCTGATGATGGCCTGGATGAACCGCGAAGCGCTCGAACTGACCGCTGCGGAAAACCGTGCAATCTACTGGTCACGTTCCCGTGGCAAGCTGTGGCGCAAGGGCGAAGAGTCCGGCCATGTGCAGACGATGCATGAAATGCGTCTGGACTGTGATGCCGACGTGATCATCCTGATGGTTGAACAGATCGGCGACATCGCTTGCCATACCGGCCGTCAAAGCTGCTTCTACCGTGTCTTCGAAAACGGCGACTGGAAGACAGTCGACCCAGTCCTGAAAGACCCGCACGCCATCTATTCCGCAGGACACAAACATGAGTGACACCCTGACCCGCCTCGCTCAGGTGCTTGAAGAGCGCAAGGGCGCCGCTGCCGACAGCTCCTATGTAGCTAGTCTGTATCACAAGGGCCTGAACAAGATTCTGGAGAAAGTCGGCGAAGAGTCGGTCGAAACCATTATTGCCGCCAAGGACGCCGCCATCAGCGGCGACTGCAGCGACGTGATCTACGAGACCGCCGACCTGTGGTTCCACAGCATGGTCATGCTCGCCCAACTGGGGCAGCATCCACAGGCCGTGCTGGATGAACTGGATCGTCGCTTCGGCCTGTCCGGACACGTCGAGAAAGCCTCGCGTCCGTCCGCCTGAACAATTTTTAGAGAGGAACAGCAACATGGGCATTTTTGACTGGAAACACTGGATCGTCATTCTGGTTGTCGTGGTGCTGGTGTTCGGCACCAAGAAACTGAAAAACCTCGGCACCGACGTTGGCGAGTCGATCAAGGGCTTCCGCAAAGCCATGAACGACGACGAAAAACCGGCCGCTGATCCAACCGTGACGCCTGCGCAACCGGTGCCACCGGTGCAGCCGCAAGCCACCGCTCAGGCCAATCCGCCGCACACCATCGACGTGCAGGCGCAGAAAGTCGAAGAGCCGATCCGCAAAGACGTGTGAGCACTGACTAATGTTTGGTATCAGCTTCTCTGAACTGCTGCTCGTCGGCCTCGTCGCCCTGCTGGTGCTGGGCCCCGAGCGTCTGCCGGGCGCTGCGCGCACCGCTGGCCTGTGGGTCGGACGGCTGAAGCGCAGCTTCAACGCGATCAAACAGGAAGTTGAACGTGAAATCGGTGCCGACGAGATCCGTCGGCAACTGCACAACGAGCACATTCTGTCGCTTGAGCAAGAGGCGCGGAAGATTTTCAATCCGGTTCAGCAAGAGCCGACGCCGGTTGAGCATGTGGGTCAGCAGACGATTCATGCGCCGACCGCACCTGTTACGCCAGCACCGGCACCCGCTGCCGTTGTAGCACCGACAGAGCCGGCGCCAGCCGCTGTGGAACAATCTGTTGAACACGTTGCGCCAACCGCCGCGCCGATCACACCTGCGCCTCACGACACCACTTTGCCGCCGCGAGCCCCATGAGCGATCTCCCCGAAAACGACCAGCACATGCCGCTGGTTTCGCACCTCACCGAGTTGCGCACCCGCCTGCTGCGTTGTGTGGCGGCGATCTTCATCATCTTCGCCGGGCTGTTTGCGTTCACCCAGCAGATCTATACCTTCGTCTCGACGCCGCTGCGCCAGTACCTGCCGGTCGGCGCGACGATGATCGCCACCGACGTGTCGTCGCCGTTCCTGACGCCGCTGAAGCTGACGATGATGGTTTCGCTGTTCCTCGCGATCCCGGTGATCCTGCATCAGATCTGGGGCTTTATCGCGCCAGGTCTGTACAAACATGAGAAACGCATCGCGGTGCCACTGCTGGTGTCGAGCATCCTGCTGTTCTATACCGGCATGGCGTTCGCCTATTACTTCGTGTTCCCGCTGATCTTCAAGTTCTTCGCTGCCGCCACCCCGGCCGGCGTGGAAATGATGACCGACATCGCCAGTTACCTCGATTTCGTCATGACGCTGTTCTTCGCCTTCGGCGTGGCGTTCGAGATCCCGGTGGCCGTGGTGCTGCTGGTGTGGATTGGCGTCGTCGACGTGGCCTACCTGAAGAAAATCCGCCCGTACGTGATCATCGGCTGCTTCGTAGTCGGCATGATCCTGACGCCGCCAGACATCTTCTCGCAGACCCTGCTGGCCGTGCCGATGTGGATGCTGTTCGAAATCGGCATCCTGTTCGGTGGTTTGATCAGCAAGCGCGAACGCCCGGACGAGAACCCGGCCGACGACCATAACGACCAGCCGCCAGCGACCCAGGCATGAACCTGCTGTTGCTCGAAGAGGCCGACTTCATTGCGGCCGACCGTGTGGTGCTGCGTGATCGCCGCCTGACCCATATGCAGGAAGTTCACCGTTCGGAAGTCGGTGACAGCCTGCGCGTTGGCCGTATCAATGGGCTGATGGGCTCGGCTGAATTGCTGCGACTGGAAACAGGCGAAGCCGAGCTGCGCGTAAGTCTCGATCAGCCGCCACCTGCCAAGCTGCCGCTGACACTGGTACTCGCCCTGCCGCGCCCGAAAATGCTTCGCCGGGTATTCCAGACCGTCGCGACCATGGGCGTGTCGAAGGTGATCCTGGTCAACAGCTATCGGGTCGAGAAGAGTTTTTGGCAGACGCCGTTTCTGGAACCTGAAGCGATTCGTGAGCAACTGATCCTCGGCCTCGAACAGGCCCGCGACACCGTGCTGCCGGAAATCATCATCGAAAAACGCTTCAAGCCTTTCGTGGAAGACCGGTTGCCGGCGATCACCGACGGTACCCTCGGTCTGGTCGGCCACCCCGGCAACTATCCGCCGTGCCCACGCGCCTTGAGCGAACCGGTGACGTTGGCCATCGGCCCCGAAGGTGGCTGGATTCCTTACGAAATCGACCTGCTGGCCAAGTCCGGTCTGCAACCGGTGCAACTGGGCGAGCGCATCCTGCGCGTCGAAACCGCCGTCACCGCCCTGCTCGCCCGGCTCTTCTGATTCTGCGCATCGGATAAATGGTGTTACAGATTGCCATCACCCGGCCGATAACCTCTCCATAAGTCCAATTAGTGGTCGGGGAGTCGTCGCATGTACCGTTGGTTAGCCGAGAGTCTTGGAAACGTCAGCGTCAAACGCAAGCTGGGAATCGGTTTCGGCCTGGTGCTGTTGCTGACACTGTTGATCACCTTTACCGGCTGGACCGGCATGAGCGGTATTATCAGCCGCGGTGACAAGCTCGGTTTTATCTCCAGTCTCAACGAACTGACCAAGGACCTGCGCCTCGCGCGTCTGGACTACGAAGCGCGCCGTGGCGAACAAGGTCCGGGCGTGGTCAACGAGCTGCTCGGCAAACTCGACAGCGGCCTGCAAACCGCGCGCAGCCTGATTGAACAGCCGTCCGACGCGGCGATGGTCGATCAACAACTGGCCGCCGTTGCCGAATACAAACGCGCTTTTGCCGACATGACCCAAGCCACCGTGCAGCGCGAAGACGCCCGCAGCAAGCTCGGCGCCAGTGCCGACAATGCCGTGGCGAAAGTCGCGGAAGTGGAAAAATCCATGTTGGCGGGTGACAGCGTCGCGCAATTCAACAGCGTGATCGAGCTGAGCAAACTGCTGCAGCAAGCCCGCTACCAAGTGCGCGGCTACACCTACAGCGGCAAGGCCGAAGCCGAGCAACCGGCGCTCGATGCCATCGACAACGCCCTGAAAAACCTCGACAGCCTGCCGGCCAAATTGCCGGAGCAGCACATCGCCAACCTGCAACAGGCTACCGCCTCGATCAAAGCCTATCGCGCGGCCGTTGCGCAGTTCCGCGACTCGCAGGTCAACAACGCCAAGGCCGCCGCGCGCATGTCGACGCAGGGCGACATCCTCATCGACGTCAGCAAGAAACTCACTGAATCGCAAACCGTCGTACGTGACACCGATGCCGCTCACGCCAAAAACATGCTGATCATCGCCACCTTGCTCGCCGTGGCTTTCGGCTTGCTTGCCGCCTGGGCGATCACCCGCCAGATCATCATCCCGCTGAACCAGACCCTGAAAGTCGCCGAGCGCGTGGCCGCGGGCGACCTGACTCACAACCTGGTGTCCCTGCGTCGCGACGAACTCGGTCAATTGCAGCGCTCGATGCAGAGCATGACCCAAGGCCTGCGTGAACTGGTCGGCGGGATCAGCGACGGCGTCACCCAGATCGCCAGCGCTGCTGAAGAACTCTCGGCGGTGACCGAGCAGACCAGCGCCGGGGTCAACAATCAGAAAGTCGAGACCGACCAGGTCGCCACCGCCATGAACGAAATGGCCGCCACCGTGCAGGAAGTCGCGCGTAATGCCGAAGAAGCTTCCGAGGCCGCCGTCGCAGCCGACCAACAGGCTCGCGAAGGCGACAAAGTGGTGGGCGAAGCGATCGCGCAGATCGAGCGGCTGGCCGCTGAAGTCGGTCACTCGACCGAAGCCATGGGTGAACTGAAGCGCGAAAGCGACAAGATCGGCAGCGTCCTCGACGTGATCAAGTCGGTAGCGCAACAAACCAACCTGCTGGCCCTCAACGCCGCCATCGAAGCCGCGCGTGCCGGTGAAGCCGGGCGTGGTTTTGCCGTGGTCGCCGACGAAGTGCGCAGCCTTGCGCAACGTACGCAGAAGTCCACCGAAGAAATCGAAGAACTTATCGTCGGTCTGCAAAACGGCACCCAGCAAGTGGCAACGATCATGGACAACAGCCGCACCCTGACCGACAGCAGCGTCGAGCTGACCCGTCGTGCCGGTGGTTCGCTGGAAAGCATCACCCGTACCGTGTCGGCGATTCAGGCAATGAACCAGCAGATTGCGGCAGCGGCCGAGCAACAGAGCGCGGTGGCTGAAGAGATCAACCGTAGCGTGCTGAATGTGCGGGACGTGTCGGATCAGACGTCGGCGGCGAGTGAAGAGACGGCGGCTTCCAGCGTTGAGCTGGCGCGGTTGGGGACGCATCTGCAGATGCTGGTCGGTCGATTTAAGGTCTAGCCCAACGATCGTTCCCACGCTCTGCGTGGGAACGCATCCTGTGACGCTCCGCGTCGCGCATGCAAAGGGACGCGGAGCGTCCAGGGCGGCATTCCCACGCGGAGCGTGGGAACGATCAGGTACTACAAGACCTGGCGCAAGAAAGCCTGCGCGCGCGGATCCTTCGGCGCATCAAAAAATTCAGCCGGCGCGGCATCTTCCAGCAACTTGCCGTGATCAAAAAACAACACCCGATCCGCCACTTCCCGGGCAAAGCCCATTTCGTGGGTCACGCAGACCATGGTCATGCCTTCCACGGCCAGGTTCTTCATCACGTCCAGCACCTCGCCGACCATTTCCGGGTCGAGCGCCGAGGTTGGCTCATCGAACAGCATGACCTTCGGCTCCATCGCCAGCGCTCGGGCAATCGCCACGCGCTGTTGCTGACCACCGGACAGGCGTGACGGAAATTCGTTGGCCTTCTGCGCAATCCCGACCTTTTGCAGCAACTCTATCGCCTTGGCTTCGCGCTCTTGCTTGCCGCGCTTGCGCACGACTTTCTGCGCCAGACAGAGGTTTTCCAGCACCGTCATGTGCGGGAACAGGTTGAAATGCTGGAACACCATGCCGACTTCACGGCGGTAGGCGTTGACGTCGGTTTTCGGGTCGGCCAGTTGCAGGCCGTCGATGCTCACCGAGCCGGAATCGAATTCTTCCAGGCCATTGAGGCAGCGCAGGAAGGTCGACTTGCCGGAACCCGACGGGCCGATCACCACCAGCACTTCGCCTTTGGCGACCGTGGTGCTGACGTTATCCACCGCGCGCACCACTTGCCCACGGGTGTCGAAGACTTTTACCAGATCGCGGACTTCAATCACTTTGCGCGAGCCTCCGCTCAAGCCGGCTGGCGATTTTCGACAGCGGCAGGTTGATCAACAGGTACAGACCGGCGACGCAGAACAGGATTTCAAACGGCGAGAACGAGGTGGTGATGACTTCACGGCCGCTTTTCAGCAGCTCGGTGATGGCAATCACCGACACCAGCGAGGTGTCCTTGACCAGACTGATGAACTGCCCGGCCAGCGGCGGCAGCACGCGTTTCAGCGCTTGCGGCAACACCACGTGACGCATCGACTGGCCGGCACTCAGACCGAGCGAGCGCGCCGCTTCGTTCTGGCCACGGGCAATCGATTGCACGCCGGAGCGGATGATCTCCGCCACGTAGGCGCCAGTGAACAGCGACAGCGCGGCGATCCCGGCGAACTCGCGGGACAGGTTCATCACCGTGCCGATGAAGAAGTAGAAAATGAAGATCTGTACCAGCAGCGGCGTGCCGCGCACCAGTTCGACATAAATCGTCGAGAGGTCGCGCAGGGTCGGGTTGTTCGACAGCCGGCAGAGGCCGGTGACCAGACCGATCAGCAAACCCAGGACACCGGAAACCACTGACAGCCAAAGCGTGGTCCACAGCCCCCACAACAGCGGGCCTGCTGCCCAATGGCGAGTGACGCCCACGACGTCACCTTCGGCGACATCGTCGCCCTGAGCGAATTGCAGGCTGTTCTCGTCGACGGTCAGGTGCTGCTCATCACCGGCGTCGTTGCGCAGGGTGACTTGCGCACTGCTGCCCTTGCGCACCAGTTCGGTGACGGTGGAGATGTCGGTGGCACGCTGGGTTTCCTCGGCCTGATAGGCGAAGTACTGCGGCACGCGATTCCAGCGCCATTCGTAGGACATCAGCGACGTCGCGTAATACAACGCGCCCGCGAGGCCGACCAGCACCAGCACGGTGAGGACGTGCCAGGGCCATTGGGCTTTTTTCTGTTTCATTGCAGGTTCTCGGATGATCGTTCCCACGCTCTGCGTGGGAATGCCGCTCGGGACGCTCTGCGTCCCTGCCTGTTCGTGACGCGGAGCGTCACAGGATGCGTTCCCACGCGGAGCGTGGGAACGATCAGCGGATGCGCGTTATTCCATGTCCTTGAGCCACTCGGTGCTCTTGAACCACTTGTCATGGATACGATCGTAGGTGCCGTCTTCGTGGATCTGGTGCAGGAAGTTGTTGATGAAGTTGAGGCTGTCGTAATCGCCCTTCTTCAGACCGAAGGCCAAAGGCTCGTAGGTGAATGGCTTGTCGAGGAACACCAGTTTGCCCGCGCCGACCTTGGTCACTGCAACCACGTTGTACGGGGCGTCGTAGATGAAGGCGTCAGCCTTGCCATTGACCACGTCGAGCACGGCTTCCTGCTCGTTGTCGTAGCCGTGGTACTTGGCTTTGGAGATCAGCTTCTTGGCGACCATTTCGCCGGTGGTGCCGAGCTTGGAGGTGATGCGGTAGTCGGCGGTGTTCAGGTCTTTGTACGACTTGATGGTGCCTTCCAGCTCCTTGCGGATCAGCAGGGTCTGGCCGACAACGATGAACGGCTCGCTAAAGTTCAGGCGCAGGTTGCGTTCCTGAGTCAGGGTCATGCCGCTGCCGATCATGTCGAACTTGTCGGTCATCAGCGCCGGGATGATGCCGTCGTAACCGGTGGAAACCAGTTCCAGCTTGACGCCCATGGCCTTGGACATGGCTTTGAGGATGTCGACTTCGAAACCGATGATTTCGCCGCGCTTGTTGGTCATTTCAAACGGCATGTAGGTCGGATCCATACCGACTTTCAACGTGCCGCGCTTGACCGCGTCATCGATTGCGCCAGCCTGCGCCGCATTGACTGCAACCAGTGCCGTGACGCCGACCAGCAGCATCGACAGATACTTCTTCATCTTCAAGTCCCCAAAACCATTGCGTGTGCGGCGCGAAAACCAACAGTGACGGGCAAAAAAGCCCGGGTGCGCCAATTCGGGGACGGATGCTAACGCACTCGTTTTTTTGCACAAGGTTTAATGGACGATTTGTTTAACAATCAAGATCGCTCCCCCTCACCCCAGCCCTCTCCCCCAAGGGGGCGAGGGGGAAAGGGAGCAGATCGGGGAATATTCAAAACTTGAGTTCGACTCGATATCTCAGGTCGGCGTATCTCGAATATTCAACGCGGTCGGTCCCCTCTCCCTCTGGGAGAGGGGTAGGCGGGCGGCGTTCCGATGAGGGGCTTTTCAGCAGGCAAAAAAAACCCCGCTGGCTAGCGGGGTTTCTTCATCAGGCCGGCTGAGCCTGCAGGCTAACCGGTCGCAGCGGCAGCAACGGCGCATGCGGATCGGCTTTCACCGACGCCCGCCAAGCATCCAGCCACTCAGCGTGACCTTCGGCCCAGACCTGCTCATGCAAACGCGCCAAAGCAACCGGATCGCTCAGCAGTTGCAGACGATCATGGTTGTTCAGCCCGGCTGGGCCAACCTTGATCGCGTGGCGCACACGCTCCTGACGCAACCACTCGATCGGCTCGGCCTGACCATGACGGGAAGTCGCCAGCGAGCACGCCAAAGCGTTCTGCTGAGGATCGACCACCGCGCGGACGAAGCCGTCGTTGAGGGCGTGGTAACGGTTTTCGTGGGTGTACTGGTCGGTTGCCAGCAGCGCCTGCGGCGGATTGTATTCCTCAGGGATGAGAAACAGGCTCTCGTCACGGGACTTCAGGCCCAGACCGACACGGCTGGAAATCACCGACACCGGGATCGACAGCATCAGCGAACCGACGATCGGCACCAGCCACCAGAGAAAGCTCGGGTTCAGCCAGATCACCAGCAGCGCCCAGCAGAAACCCAGCAGGGTCTGCGGGCCGTGGCGTTTGACCGCTTCGCTCCAAGGCGTCGAGTCGTCGTCACGCTGCGGCGAGTTCCAGGTCGCGGCCCAGCCGAGGAATGCGGCGAGGACGAAACGGGTGTGGAAAATCATTCGCACCGGCGCCAGCAGCATGGAGAACAACATCTCCAGCAGCATCGACAGGGTCACTTTGAACTTGCCGCCGAACTCTTTCGCGCCCTTGGCCCAGATCAGAATGATGCTCAACAGTTTCGGCAGGAACAGCAGCACGATGGTCGTCGAGAACAGCGCGATCGCCTTGTCCGGGTGCCATTGTGGCCACAGCGGATAGAGCTGACGCGGTTCGAGGAAGTACTGCGGCTCCATCAGCGTGTTCACCGCCAGCAGCGCGGTCGACAGCACCAGGAAGAAGAACCACAACGGCGCCGACAGGTACGACATTACGCCCGTCAGGAACACCGCACGGTGCACCGGGTGCATGCCTTTAACCAAGAACAGGCGGAAGTTCATCAGGTTACCGTGGCACCAGCGACGGTCACGCTTGAGTTCGTCGAGCAGGTTTGGCGGCAGTTCTTCGTAGCTGCCCGGCAGGTCGTAGGCAATCCACACGCCCCAACCGGCACGGCGCATCAGCGCGGCCTCAACAAAGTCGTGAGACAGGATCGCACCGGAGAACGCACCTTTACCCGGCAACGGCGCCAGGGCGCAGTGGTCGATAAACGGCTTCATGCGGATGATCGCGTTGTGACCCCAGTAATGGGATTCACCCAACTGCCAGAAGTGCAGACCGGCGGTAAACAGCGGGCCGTAAACGCGGGTGGCGAACTGCTGCATGCGCGCATACAGGGTGTCCATGCCCGACGCACGCGGCGCGGTCTGGATGATCCCGGCGTCCGGCGTGGCTTCCATCAAGCGCACCAGACTGGTCAGGCACTCGCCGCTCATCACCGAGTCAGCGTCGAGCACGACCATGTACTTATAGTCACCGCCCCAGC
The DNA here is from genome assembly GCF_056313565.1 of Pseudomonas sp. 3B-A001-10F. Taxonomy (NCBI): domain Bacteria; kingdom Pseudomonadati; phylum Pseudomonadota; class Gammaproteobacteria; order Pseudomonadales; family Pseudomonadaceae; genus Pseudomonas; species Pseudomonas sp. 3B-A001-10F. Next base: position 283,219 of record NZ_JBQYFW010000004.1, on the reverse strand, counting down.
GACGGCAGAAGTCGTCAAGGTTGCCGCTCTTGCGTTTCACACGACGGCGACGACGGCGATAGAAGATCTTGCCGAAGCCTTTGGCTTCGCGGCAGACATCCAGCCAGGCCTGTTGCTCGGCGACACAGATGTCGGTGTCGTTACTGTCGCTGAGAACGAAGAAGTCGAAACGATCCAGATCACCGGTGGCAGCGACCGACTCGAACGTTGCGCGCAGACCGGCGAATACGCGCGGTACGTCTTCGTTGCAGATCGGCATCACCAGTGCGGTACGCGCGTCTTTGGCAATCGGCTCGTTGCCGGCGCTTTTGCCGGAGATACGGTATTTATCGTGACCGGTGAGCAACTCGAGGAAGCCCATCAACGCCGTCCAGAAACCCGCCGATACCCAGCAGAACAGAATCCCGAACAGAATCAGGATGCTGGTTTGCAGCGCATACGGCAGCACTTGCGTAGCGGTTTGCAGCAGCGGCTGGTGCAGGACTTCTTCGAGGTCGACGAACGACCAGCCCTGGTACGGCATGATGCCTTTCATGTACCAGCCGGCGACGATGGTCTGGCCGAGCATCAGCAGCAACAGAATGTAGCGACGAATCGAACCAACGGTGCGCCAGCGCGCGGCCGGCAGGACGTTTTCGTCTTTCGGCGGCTGCGGCGGGTTGGTGCGACCGGTCATGCGGCGCCAGCCACGCACCAGAATATTGGTACGCCATGGCTCCGGCACGACTTTGGTCCGACGGATCGGCGGCGTTGCCTTCAGGCTGACGCGACCGCTGGCGTCAAGCACCAGCATCTCCGCGTCTTCAAGTTCTTCGGCGGTGCTCAGGGTCAGGCGCTTGCCCACCGAAGCCTGGGCGGCTTCGGCAGGGGCGTCGAACGTCGCGGACGACAGGCGTTCATGCAGCTCGCTGAACGACTGGCAGCCCGCGAGTTCCGCGCGCTGCTCGTCGGTCATCGGCAGATGCGCCAGATACTCGGACAGAGTCTCTGGCTGTACTTGAGAGTTACTCATCGGCAGGCAACTGATAGCTCCAGGTCTCGGTCAGGACTTCTTCAGTCGGTGCCGATTCCGGTGTGGCTGGGGCCGCGTCGGCAGCAACAGGCTGCTTGGCGTCTTTGTTGGCCTTGTCCTTGGCATCTGCAGCTGGCTTGGCGTCGGCCTGTTTGGCCTCGGCGGCCTTGGCTTCCTTGTCGATTTTCTCTTGTTGCTTGGCGGCAACCTTGTCGGCCTTGGCAACGGACGAGTTGGACGCCGGCACCGAAGACTTGGCCAGATCGGCCGTGACGATTGGCTGCACCAGAGCGGCACGCATCTCGGTCGACTTGCTCGCGTCCTTGATCTTCATGCGCAGGGTCAAGCGCCAGCCTTTGGTTTCCGGGTTGTAGCGCACGCTGTTTTCAACCAGCTCGGCGTTGTCACCAACACTGACCTGACTGCGCACATCGGCATCCGGGGTCAGCGCGGCCAGCGACGGTCCTTCGAAGTCGACCAGGTAGGCAACGCTGCCGTCCGGCTGGCGGATCAGGTTCGATTGCTTGACGTCACCGGTCGAACGCAGGGTCTGCGAAACCCAGGCGCTGTCCGGCGCATGAATCGCCGCTTCGTCCATGGTCCAGTGCATGCGGTAGGCGAAGTCCAGCGGCTGACCCGGCTCCGGCATTTTTTCCGGGCTCCAGAACGCAACGATGTTGTCGTTGGTTTCGTCGGCGGTCGGAATTTCTACCAGATCAACGGTGCCTTTGCCCCACTCGCCCTTCGGCTCGATCCAGGCGCTTGGGCGCTTGTCGTAGCGGTCATCGAGGTCTTCGTAGTGACTGAAGTCGCGACCACGCTGCAGCAGACCGAAGCCACGCAGGTTCTCGACGCTGAAGTTGCTTACGGCCAGGTGTTTCGGGTTGTTCAGTGGACGCCAGATCCACTCGCCGTTACCGGCATGGATCGACAGACCGCTGGAGTCGTGCAGTTCACGACGGTAGTTGAGGACTTTCGACGGCTGGTTGGCACCGAACAGGAACATGCTGGTCAGCGGTGCGATACCCAGTTTGCCGACCTTGTCACGCAGGAACATCTGCGCTTTGACGTCGACAATGGTGTCGCTGCCCGGACGCAGGATCAGACGGTAGGCACCGGTAGCGCGCGGCGAATCCAGCAGGGCGAAGATCACCAGGTGCTTGTCGCCCGGCTTCGGCTGTTGAATCCAGAACTCGCGAAAACGCGGGAACTCTTCACCCGACGGCAGCGCGGTATCAATCGCCAGGCCACGGGCCGAGAGGCCGTAGGTGTGGCCCTTGCCGACAACGCGGAAGTAACTCGCGCCGAGCATGGTCATGATTTCGTCTTGCTTGTCGGCCTTGTTGATCGGGTACAGCACACGGAAACCGGCATAACCCAGTTGTTCGGTGGCTTTCGGATCGAATTTGAGGTCGCCGAAATCGAAGCGGGTCGGATCGTATTTGATCTCTTCGACGGTGTTCGCTGTGATTTCGTTGATTTTCACCGGTGTATCGAAGTGCATACCCTGGTGATAAAAGGACAGTTTGAACGGGGTCTTCTGATCAGCCCACTCAGCCTTTTCGGTGAGGAAGCGGATCTTCTGATAGTCCGCGAACTTCATGTCGCGGAATTCGTTCGGCAGGTTGCTGCGCGGGGCTTCGAACTTCTGCCCGGCCAGCTCTTTGGCCTTGGCCGATACATCGTCAAGATTGAACGCCCAAAGCTGACCGGCGCTGAGCAGGCACAGGAGCGCCGAACCCGCTACCAGGGCACTTCGCATGCGTTTGGCAGACATTTTTGCTGCATTACAGGGACTAACAATCACGAGCAACCCTCGCCGAAAACAGATCAAAAAACCAACGGCCAGATGAAGTGCCTGTGAGGCTTTCGGCAGTGAAAAGCCGACCTTCCAGAGCACCCTTGCCAAGTTGGCGAGCATTGTTCCGACTCCGCTGGGGCAAAATGATTCCCCAATCGGATCCAGACAAGTCTCTACCTAAGTCAAAAATGAATCAGCGAACGCTGATCCCAGTGCGCGCGATTATCTAGTAGCCCGCATGACAACGCATCAGGGGTAACAAAGTATTTATCGCGAAAACACCCTAAAAACAGTCGAAATTTCCTAAAAAGGTGTTTCAAGCGCTTTCAGGTCTGTAACAAAAAGGTAACCGGGCCATCGTTGACCAAATGCACCTGCATATCGGCGCCGAATCTACCTGATGCCACAGTGCCATGCACCTGTTTCGCACTGCTCAATAGATAGTCGAACAATTCCTCGCCTAAGGCTGGAGGCGCGGCCGTCGAAAAGCTCGGGCGCAACCCGCTTTTGGTATCGGCCGCGAGGGTGAACTGCGAGACCAGCAGCAACCCACCGCCGACATCGGCGAGGGACAAGTTCATCTTGCCCTCCGCGTCACTGAATACCCGATAGTTAAGCAGTTTATGCAGAAGTTTGTCGGCACTGGTACGCGTGTCGTCGGGTTCGACCGCCACCAGCACCAGCAAACCGTGATCTACCGCGCCAACCACCTCGCCGGCGACTTCAACCCGCGCACCGCGTACGCGCTGTAACAGCCCCTTCATGCTTCTTCAGGCGGCAGGTCGAGCAGGCGTCGAGCCATGTTGCCCGCGGCGCGTACCAGTGCATCGGTGATGCCCGGTTCAGAGGCCGCGTGACCGGCATCACGGATCACCTGCAGTTCGCTGTTCGGCCAGGCCTGGTGCAATTCCCAGGCGTTGTCGAGCGGGCAAATCACGTCGTAACGGCCGTGAATGATCACACCCGGCAAATGGGCGATCTTGCCCATGTCGCGAATCAGCTGGTTCGGCTCAAGGAAGGCATTGTTGGTGAAGTAATGGCACTCGATCCGCGCAATCGACAGCGCGCGCTGCGGTTCGGAGAAGCGATCGACCACCAGTGGGTTCGGCCGCAGGGTTGCGGTGCGCCCTTCCCAGGTCGACCAGGCTTTAGCCGCGTGCATCTGGGCGATCTGGTCGTTGCCGGTCAGGCGCTTGTGGAATGCACTGAGCAGGTCATCGCGCTCGTCCAGCGGAATTGGCGCGATGTAGTCCTGCCAGTAATCAGGGAACAGACGGCTGGCCCCCGCCTGATAGAACCATTCGATTTCCTGCGGGCGGCAGAGAAAGATCCCACGCAGGATCAGACCGTGAACGCGCTCCGGGTGGGTTTGTGCGTAAGCCAGCGCCAGGGTCGAACCCCACGAACCGCCAAACAGCACCCATTTATCGATGCCCAAGTGTTTGCGGATGCGCTCAAGGTCGGCGACCAGATCCCAGGTGGTGTTGTTTTCCAGGCTGGCGTGCGGCGTGGAGCGTCCGCAACCGCGCTGATCGAAGGTGACAATGCGATACAGGTTCGGATCGAAATAGCGACGGCTCTGCGCGTCGCAACCGGCGCCGGGGCCGCCGTGGATGAACACAACCGGCAAACCCTCCGGTGAACCGCTTTCGTCGACGTACAGCGTATGGGTGTCATCGACAGCCAGATCGTGCCGGGCGTGAGGTTTGATCTGCGGAAACAAAGTCTGCATTGCGCGCTCCGTAAGGGGGTCGAGGTCATCCCTGGGGGGACTTCTATTATTCTGCCGTTGGGCATCATAAACCCGATTTACGTCAATGAGCATGCTCCAGAGCAGTCACCGTTTGTCAGCCGTAAACTTCGCAGGCTGTCGGCCATCCTGTGGGAGCGAGCCTGCTCGCGAATGCGGTGTGTCATTCAACGTAGATGTTGGCTGAACGGACGCCTTCGCGAGCAGGCTCGCTCCCACAGGGGTTACGCGGCGTAGTGAGATTTTGCCCACGCCAGATAGCCCTGCAGCAACTCCTTGAGCACCACCCGCGTCGGCTCGGCCAGATCGGCGCGGTAGCGAAACGGCTCGAACTCTTCCATGTAGGTGCTCTGGCACAACTCCAGTTGCACGGCGTGGATGTTCTCGGCCGGGTTGCCGTAATGACGGGTGATGTGGCCACCCTTGAAGCGCCCGTTCAATACGTGGCTGTAATTGGCGTGACCGGCGCATATCGCCTCCAACTGGCCGGCCAATTGCGGATCACAACTGGCGCCATTGAAGGTGCCGAGGTTGAAGTCCGGTAGTTTGCCGTCGAACAGGTGCGGGATGATCGAGCGGATCGAGTGCGCGTCGAACAGCAGCGCGTAGCCGAATTCGGCTTTCAATCGCGCCAGTTCTTCCTGAAGCGTGCGGTGGTAAGGCGTCCAGATCTGCTCCAGGTAGATTGCGCGTTCCTCTTTCGACGGCTCATGGCCTTCACGGAACAACGGGATGCCATCGAACAGCGTCGCAGGGTACAGACCGGTGGTGGCACCGGTGTACAGCGGTTTGTCGTCGGACGGACGATTCAGGTCAATCACAAAACGCGAATACTCGGCGGCCAAGGTGCTGGCGCCCAGTTCTTCAGCAAAGTCGTAAAGCTGGGGGATATGCCAGTCAGTGTCCGGCAGGCTTTTCGCGTCCGGGATGAGTCCGGCCTCCACCGCCGGGGTCAGGCGCACACCGGCATGCGGCATGCTGATCAGCAGCGGCACGCGACCTTGTTTGAAGTTCAGAACCTTATCCACAACCGCCCTCCTACAGATTTGATTCGACGCCGTGACGCACGACGCGTTTATCCAGATCACCACCGAGCCAATAGGCCAGATCCGCCGGGCGATCGATTTGCCAGGCAACAAAGTCCGCGACCTTGCCGACTTCCAGCGAACCGTGGGTGTCGGCCATGCCCAGCGCTTGTGCGGCGTGAATGGTCGCGCCGGCCAGGGCTTCTTCCGGGGTCATGCGCAAACAAGTGCAGGCCATGTTCAGCATCAGGCGCAACGACAGCGCCGGCGAAGTACCGGGGTTGAGATCGCTGGCAATGGCGATCTTCACCTTGTGCTTGCGCAGGGCGTCCATCGGCGGCAATTGGGTTTCACGCAGGAAGTAGAATGCGCCCGGCAGCAGCACCGCAACGGTGTCGGCTTCGGCCATGGCGATGGCGTCGGCTTCGTCCATGAATTCCAGGTGATCGGCGGACAGCGCCTTATAGCGCGCGGCGAGGCTGGAGCCGTGCAGCGACGACAGTTGCTCGGCGTGCAGTTTCACCGGCAGGCCGAGTTCTTGTGCGGCGATGAACACACGCTCGACCTGCTCTGGCGAGAACGCCAGGTATTCGCAGAAAGCGTCCACGGCGTCGACCAGCCCTTCGGCAGCCAGCGCCGGAAGCATCTCCGTGCAGATCAGATCGATGTAATCGTCAGCGCGATCCTTGTATTCCGGCGGCAACGCGTGGGCCGCCAGGCAGGTGCTGCGCACGCTGATCGGCAACTCCTTGGCCAGACGCCGGATGACCCGAAGAATCTTGCGTTCACTGGCCAGATCGAGACCGTAACCAGACTTCATTTCAACCGTGGTCACGCCGTCACGCATCAGGCTTTTCAGGCGTTTGGCGGCGCTGGCAAACAGTTCGTCTTCAGTGGCTTCGCGAGTCGCACGCACGGTGCTGGCAATGCCGCCGCCGGATGCCGCGATTTCCGCGTAGCTGACACCTTGCAGACGTTTTTCGAATTCACCGCTGCGGTTGCCACCGAACACCGTGTGGGTGTGGCAGTCGATCAGACCGGGGGTGACCCAGGCGCCTTGCAAGTCGTTGACCGCCGGGTATTCGCCGGACGGCAATTGATTGCGCGGGCCGATCCACTCGATGTGCGCACCGGACGTCACGATGGCCGCATCTTCGATGATCGAGTAGACGCCCTGCGCCATGGTTGCGACGTGGCAGTGTTGCCAGAGGGTTTTCACTGTTGGCCTCCGTTGGGGTTGGTGATCGTTCCCACGCTCTGCGTGGGAATGCAGCCCGTGACGCTCCGCGTCACTGGACGCGGAGCGTCCCTTGAGGCATTCCCACGCAGAGCGTGGGAACGATCAGTGTGTAGGGTTAAAGGCTAGGCAAAAGCTTCGCCGAAACCAGCTCAGTCAAACACCGCGAAGCCAGCAGTTCAGTCGCCGCATTGATATCCGGCGCAAAGAACCGATCCTTCTCATAAAACGGCACTTCCTTACGCAAAATCGCCCGCGCCTGCTCCAGCTTCGCCGAAGTCTTCAGACCGTTACGCAGATCCAGACCCTGCACCGCCGCCAGCCATTCCACCGCGAGAATCCCGCGGGTGTTTTCAGCCATTTCCCACAGCCGCTTGCCAGCCGCCGGAGCCATCGATACGTGGTCTTCCTGGTTAGCCGAGGTCGGCAGACTGTCCACCGAATGCGGATGCGACAAGGCCTTGTTCTCGCTGGCCAGCGCCGCTGCTGTCACCTGAGCGATCATGAAACCGGAATTCACGCCGCCATTGGCAACGAGGAACGGCGGCAGCTGCGACATGTGCTTGTCCATCATCAGCGAGATGCGGCGTTCGCTCAGCGAGCCGATTTCGGCGATGGCCAATGCCATGTTGTCAGCAGCCATGGCCACTGGTTCAGCGTGGAAGTTGCCGCCGGAAATCACATCGCCTTCAGCAGCAAATACCAATGGGTTATCGGAAACCGCGTTGGCTTCAACGGCCAGCACTTCAGCGGCTTGACGGAACTGGGTCAGACACGCGCCCATGACTTGCGGCTGGCAGCGCAACGAATACGGATCCTGAACCTTTTCGCAGTTCTGGTGCGAGTCGGAGACTTCACTGCGTTCACCGAGCAGATCGCGGTAAGCGGCAGCAGCGTCGATCTGACCTTTCTGGCCACGAGCCGCGTGAATGCGTGCATCGAACGGCGAACGCGAACCCAATACCGCTTCAACCGTCAGACCGCCCAGCGCCAGTGCACCAGCGAACAAATCTTCACCTTCAAACAGACCACGCAACGCAAACGCGGTGGAGACCTGAGTGCCGTTGAGCAGCGCCAGGCCTTCTTTCGCGGCCAGTGTCAGCGGGGTCAGGCCAGCAACTTTCAGCGCTTCGGTGGCTTCCATCCACTCGCCCTTATAGCGCGCCTTGCCCTCACCGAGCAGCACCAGCGACATGTGCGCCAACGGCGCCAGATCGCCCGAAGCACCTACCGAACCTTTCAACGGAATGTGCGGATAAACCTCGGCGTTGATCAGCGCGATCAGCGCATCGATCACCACTCGGCGAATGCCGGAGAAACCACGGCTGAGACTGTTGACCTTGAGCACCATGATCAGCCGCACCAGCTCATCGCTGATCGGCTGACCGACACCCGCAGCGTGGGACAACACCAGCGAGCGCTGCAGGTTCTCGAGGTCTTCGCTGGCAATGCGGGTCGAGGCCAGCAGGCCGAAACCGGTGTTAATGCCGTAGGCGGTGCGATTCTCGGCGAGGATCTGCTCAACGCAGGCGACGCTGGCTTCGATCTGTGCCGAGGCGCTGTTGTCGAGAGTCAGCTTGACCGGGTTCTGGTAGACGTCACGCAGTTGGGCCAGGCTCAGTTGGCCGGGAATCAGGTTCAGCGCAGTCATTTTGTGCTCCTTTTGAGAGTTTGTTATTAACTCGCCAGACGCTCCGGAGATGTCCGTTGTCCGTCGCGTCTCGCCTTTTGGGGAGTCGCGCCTTGGCACGCTGGCGTGGGTATTGTCAGTGCAGATTCGGTAATACGTTGTGCAGCGAATTCGGGTTTTTCAGAACGCTCGCAGCGGCAGCGATATCCGGCGCCAGCCAGCGATCCTGGTCGTAGGCCGGGACCGTTTCGCGCAGCAGTCGCCATGCGCGGTCAGTGCCCACGCCAAAGCGCTGTTCCTTGAGGAATTCAAACGCCTGCGCCGCCAGCAGGTACTCGATGGCGAGAATCTGCGTGCAGTTTTCCAGCGCGCGATGCAGCTTGAGCGCGGCGTTGGTGCCCATGCTCAAGTGGTCTTCCTGCAGGCCCGAGGTGATGTAGTTGTCGAGCACCGCCGGTTGCGCCAATTGGCGGTTTTCCGCACACAGCGATGCGGCCACGTATTGGACGATCATCATCCCGGAGTTCACCCCCGGATTGGCCACCAGAAACGCCGGCAGACCGCTGACGTGCGGGTTCACCAAACGGTCGAGGCGACGCTCGGCAATCGAGCCGATTTCGGCCATGGCAATCGCCAGCAGATCGGCTGCCATTGCCACCGACTGACCGTGCGGGTTGGCTTGCGACATCACCCGGAAATTGTCCGGCGTGCCCAGCAGGAGCGGGTTATCAGTGCAGCCGTTGAGTTCGGCCTCGACCTGTTTGATCGCATGGTCGAGTTGATCACGCGCAGCACCGTGTACCTGCGGGATCGAACGGATGCTCAGCGCATCCTGAGTACGGATGCCCTTGCTCGACGCGATCACCTCACTGCCATCGAGCAAGGCGCGCAGATTGATACCCACTTGCTGCATGCCCGGGTGCGGTTTCAGCGCGATGATCTCAGCGTCGAACGCATCGATCTGGCCGCGCTGGGCTTCAAAACTCATTGCGCCGATGACGTCGGCCCATTGCACCAACCGCGTTGCGTCGGCAATCGCCAGACAGCTGAGGCCGGTCATGCACGGCGTGCCGTTGACCAGGCACAAACCGTCCTTCGCGCCGAGTTGCACTGGCTCAAGACCTTCCTCGGCCAACGCCTGTTGTGCGGAAACAACCTGACCGCGATAGCTGACATTGCCAACGCCAAGCAGCGCGATGCCGATATGCGCCATGTGCGTCAGATAGCCCACTGAACCTTGCGACGGCACCTGCGGGGTGATGCCGCGATTGAGCAGTGCCAGCAGCGCTTCGACGACCCGGCGATGCAGGCCCGATTTGCCGTGGCTGTAGTTGTGAATCGCCGCGCAGATGATCGCGCGGGTCTGCTCGTCGGCGAGTACCGGGCCGACGCCGCAGGCATGGCTGAGCAAGGTATTGCGCGACAACTGGCTGAGTTGTTCGTCTTGCAGCGAGACGTTGGACAAACCGCCCAGGCCGGTGTTGACGCCATAGGCGCGTTCGCCGCTTTCGACGATGCGCTGGACGATGCCTTGGGCGTTTTCGATGCGCGCCCAGGTGTCGCTGGACAGCTCAAGTTGAGCGCCGTGACGAGCGACGGCGACCACGTCCTGCCAACGCAAGGGGCTGCCTGTGATAACGATTTTTTCAGCCTGGGACATCTAAAACCTCAACCGTAATATTGATGCAGCTCTGCCGGCCCTTTCGCGAGCAGGCTCGCTCCCACATTGGAATGCAGTCTCCTGTGGGAGTGAGCCTGCTCGCGAAGGGGCCGGCAGCCTCACCGCAAGTCTGTTAAACCACCGCCGCCCGCCGCTGCACAAACCGGTCAACGTACTCATCAGCCGGCGAATGCAGGATCTCTCTCGGCGTACCAACCTGAATCAACTTCCCATCCTTGAGAATCGCAATGCGGTTGCCGATACGCACCGCCTCATCGAGGTCGTGAGTGATGAAGACGATGGTCTTGTGCAGGGTCTTTTGCAGTTCCAGCAACTGGTCCTGCATTTCCGCCCGGATCAGTGGATCCAGCGCACTGAACGCCTCATCCATGAGGATGATGTCGGTGTCCGCCGCCAAGGCTCGAGCCAGGCCGACACGCTGGCGCATGCCGCCAGAGAGCTGGTGCGGATATTTGTTTTCGTAGCCTTTGAGGCCCACGGTGTTGATCCAGTGCAGCGCGCGTTCCGAGCACATTTGCTTGCTCTCGCCACGCACTTTCAGGCCGTAGGCGACGTTGTCGAGCACGCTCTTGTGCGGCAGCAGGCCGAAGCTCTGGAACACCATGCTGATCTTGTGCCGGCGAAATTCGCGCAGGGCGTCCATGTCGTATTGCAGGATGTCCACGCCGTCGACGAGGATCGCGCCGCTGGTCGGGTCGATCAGCCGGTTGAAGTGGCGCACCAGCGTCGACTTGCCCGAGCCGGACAGGCCCATGATCACGAAGATCTCGCCGGTACCGATGCTCAACGACAGGTCGTTAACGCCGACCACGCAACCGGTCTCGCTCAGCACCTGATCCTTGGTCTTGCCCTGGCCGACCATGGCCAGTGCATCCTTGGCGCGGTTGCCGAAAATCTTGAAGACGTTTTTGACTTCGATCTTGCTCACGGTTGCGTTGCTCATTTGCTCACCTCATGCCGTGGCCGACCGTACGCCTGAGTAATGCGGTCGATGACCACTGCGAGAATCACGATCGCCAGACCGGCCTCAAGGCCACGCCCGACGTTGAGGGTCTGAATCCCCACCAACACATCTTCACCGAGGCCACGGGCACCGATCATCGAGGCAATCACCACCATCGACAGGGCCATCATGGTGGTCTGGTTGATCCCGGCCATGATGCTCGGCAGGGCCAGTGGCAGTTGCACGCCGAACAGTTGCTGCCAGCGGTTGGCGCCGAATGCGTTAATGGCTTCCATCACTTCACCGTCAACCTGGCGAATGCCCAGATCAGTCAGGCGAATCAGCGGCGGTGCGGCGTAGATCACCGTGGCGAAAATCGCCGGGACCTTGCCCAGACCGAACAGCATCAGCACCGGGATCAGATACACGAAGCTGGGCATGGTCTGCATGATGTCGAGCAGCGGCATCAGCACCGAACGCAGGCGATTGCTGCGCGCCGAGAGAATCCCCAGCGGGATGCCGATCAGCACCGAAATGATCGTCGCGACCATCATCAACGCCAGTGTCTGCATCAGCTTGTCCCACAGGCCAACGGCGCCGACGAGGAACAGCAGACCGACGATGACCGCCGTGGTCACCACTTTGCGCGTGGCGTGCCAGGCGACGACACCGACGATCGCCAGCATCAACCACCACGGCGCCGCGCGCAGCAGGCCTTCGAGGTTGACGATGGCCCACAGCAGCGTATCGGAGATGTGGCGGAACACATCTCCGTAGTTGGTGACCAGCGAATCGACCCAACCGTTGACCCAGTCGGCGATGGAAAAGGTAAAGCTTTCGGGAAACATAAGCGGCTCTCAATCAGAAATCTCAATCAAGCGATTACGGCATATCTCCCGGCCAGCCTCACGGTTGACCGGGAGGTATCGACCTACAGCGCCGCGTCGATTTTCTTGGCTGCGTCTGCACTGACCCACGCATGCCAGACCTCAGGATGTTCCTTGAGGAAGATTTTCGCCAGTTTTGGCGACTCGATACGTTCCTTGGCCATGCGGCCCAGGTTCTGGTTCAGCAGGTCGATCGGCAGGTTGACCTTTTCCAGCACGGCGACCAGTTCCGGGGCCTCGTCGTGGAAGGTTTTCGACAGACCGACCTTGATGCTTACGGTCTTGTCGACGCCGGGTTTTTCTTCCAGTTTCACCGCGTCGATCTGGCCCATCAGCGGGGTTGGCGACCAGTAGTAGAACAGGATCGGCTCGCCACGCTTGTAGCTCGACAGCACCGCCGCATCGAGCGCCGGGCCGGTGCCCGGACGGAAGTTGGTGTAGCTGCTTTCGAGGCCGTAGCTTTTGAGCATTTCGCTGTTGTCCAGCTCGCAGGTCCAGCCGGCAGGGCAGTTATAGAAACGGCCCTTGGATGGCTCTTCGGCGTCCTTGAACACGGCGGCGTATTTGCCCAGATCGGCGATGTTTTTCAGGTCTGGGGCTTTGGCTTCCAGCTTGCGTTTGGCGTCGCCTTCGATCACGTAGCGCGGCACATACCAACCTTCCACGGCGCCGACGATCGGCGCACCGACACCGACGACCTTGCCGGCCTTCTCGGCCTTGTTCCAGACCTCGCTGCGGCCGACCCACTCTTCGGCGAACACTTGAATATCGTTGCTGCTCAGGGCGTTCTCCATGGTGATGGAGTTGCCCGGCAGGCTGTCGGTCTTGCAGTCGTAACCTTTTTCCAGCACCACTTGCAGCACGTCGGTCAGCAGCATGCCGCTTTCCCAGTTCAGGCCGGCGAACTTCACCGGTTTGCCCGATTCGCACCAGCCAGCGGCTTGGGTCGCACCGGCACTGGCCAGCAGGCCCATGGACAGCAGTGTGGTGAGCAGGGTCTTGTTCGATTTCATTGTTTCGACGCTCCTAATCATGAATTGGCTTACGGCAGTCAAGAGGCATCCAGCCCTGTCCACGTCCAATCAGGCCTGCGCCGCAGCGCGCCCGGCCCCACTTTTTTCAGGTGGTAAAACGCTGTTCTGCTCGACCGGCAGAATCAGTTGATCAGGTACCGCGCTGTGCCATTTTTTTGCACACACGTAGTAGACGGCAGCCGGCAGCACCAGACCGATGATCCAGGAAATGTCCACATCACCGAGGGCCGCAACCAGCGGGCCGGTGTAGAACTTGGTGGAGATGAACGGCAGCTGCACCAGCACGCCGAACACGTAGACGCTGATGCCGAGCAGGTTCCAGCGACCGTAGCGACCGTTCGGATTGGCCAGTGCCGGCACGTCATAACGCTCGCGGGTGATGCAGTAGTAGTCGACCAGGTTGATCGCACTCCACGGTGTGAAGAACGCGAGCAGGAACAGGATGAAAGACTTGAACGCACCGAGGAACGAGTGCTGACCGAGCAGCGCAATCAGGGTCGCTGCGCCGACAATCACCAGCACGAACACCAGACGCTGCATGCGCGTAACGGTCAGGTGGCCTTTGAAACCACTGATGATGGTCGCGATGCACATGAAGCTGCCGTAGGAGTTCAGCGTCGAGATGGTCACCTTGCCAAACGCGATGCTGAAGTACAGCAGCGCGGCGGTGGCACCGGTGCCGCCCAGACCGACGATGTAAGCAACTTCATGACCGGCGAACTGGCCGTTGGCCGAAGCCGCAGCGAACACGCCGAGGATCATCGCCACTTGCGCGCCGACCACTGAACCGGCACCGGCGGCGAAGAAGGTTTTTACCGCCGAGGTGTTGCTCGGCAAGTAACGGGAATAGTCAGCCACGTAGGGGCCGAAAGCGATCTGCCAGGAGGCCGCGAGCGACACCGCGAGCAGGAAGCTGCTCCAGCTGAAATGACGAATTTGCAGAAGTGCGCCGACGTCGGTCTGGCTCATCAGGCGCCAGAACAGGAAGACGAAAGCGATCACGCCAATCACGCTGGCAACACGGCCGATCCAGTGGATCACCCGATAACCGAGCACCGTCACCAGCACGATGACGCTGGCAAAAATCAGGATGCCGACGCTGTCACTGACGTTAAACAACTGGCCCAACGCTTGACCGGAAAGCACAGTGCCCGTCGCGGTGAACCCCAGGTACATCAGGCACACCAGCACAATCGGGATTGCCGCGCCGTAAACGCCAAACTGCACGCGGCTGGAAATCATCTGTGGCAGACCCAGCTTCGGCCCTTGCGCAGCGTGTAGCGCCATCACCCCGCCGCCGAGCAATTGACCGATCAACAAACCAATCAACGACCAGAACACATCACCGCCCAGCACCACGGCCAGGGCCCCGGTGACAATCGCGGTGATTTGCAGATTCGCACCCATCCACAGGGTGAACTGGCTAAACAGACGACCGTGTCTTTCCGCTTCCGGGATGTAGTCGATCGAACGCCTCTCGATCAACGGTTTGTTGCTTGCACGATCGGTGTTAACAGCCATGATTCAACCTCTGTGGATTGTTTTAATAGTTCACTGAGCTTCGGTAGGGCTGCTTTTCTGTGGGAGCGAGCTTGCTCGCGAATTGGCCAGCACATTCAACATCTGTGCTGGCTGACAGATTGCTTTCGCGAGCAAGCTCGCTCCCACATAAAGCCAAAACGTGTTACTTGCCGCCAGTAATCATCGGCAGGTTCAGCCCCTGTTCCTTGGCGCAGTCGATGGCGATCTGGTAACCGGCATCGGCGTGACGCATGACACCGGTGGCCGGGTCGTTGTGCAGTACGCGCGCAATACGCTCGGCCGCTTCGTCCGTACCGTCGCAAACAATCACCATGCCCGAGTGCTGCGAGAAGCCCATGCCGACGCCGCCGCCGTGGTGCAGGGAAACCCAGGTCGCGCCGCTCGCAGTGTTGAGCAATGCGTTGAGCAGTGGCCAGTCGGACACAGCGTCGGAACCATCCTGCATCGATTCGGTTTCACGGTTCGGGCTGGCGACCGAGCCGGAGTCGAGGTGGTCGCGACCGATCACGATCGGCGCCGACAGCTCACCGCTGCGGACCATTTCGTTGAAGGCCAGACCGAGCTTGGCGCGCAGGCCCAAACCAACCCAGCAGATACGTGCCGGCAGCCCCTGGAAGCTGATGCGCTCGCGGGCCATGTCCAGCCAGTTGTGCAGATGGGCGTCGTCGGGGATCAGCTCTTTGACCTTGGCGTCGGTTTTGTAGATGTCTTGTGGATCGCCCGACAGCGCCGCCCAACGGAACGGGCCGATGCCACGGCAGAACAGCGGACGGATGTAGGCCGGTACGAAACCCGGAAAGTCGAAGGCGTTTTCGACGCCCTCTTCCTGCGCCATCTGGCGAATGTTGTTGCCGTAGTCGAAGGTCGGGATGCCTTGTTTCTGGAATTCCAGCATGGCTTTGACGTGAATCGCCATCGACTGCTTGGCGGCTTTGATTACAGCGGCCGGTTCGGTCTTGGCGCGGGCGCGGTATTCGTCCCAGGTCCAGCCCGCCGGCAGGTAACCGTTGAGCGGGTCATGGGCGCTGGTCTGGTCGGTGACCATGTCCGGGCGTACGCCGCGCTTGACCAGTTCCGGAAGGATTTCTGCGGCGTTACCCAGCAGGGCGATGGAAATCGCTTTACCTTCTTTGGTGTATTTGTCGATGCGCGCCAGAGCGTCGTCGAGGTCTTTGGCCTGCTCGTCGACGTAACGGCTTTTCAGGCGGAAATCGATGCTGACTTGTTGGCATTCGATGTTCAGCGAGCAAGCGCCGGCCAGGGTTGCCGCCAGCGGTTGCGCGCCGCCCATGCCACCGAGGCCAGCGGTCAACACCCACTTGCCGGTGAGGTTGTCGTTGTAGTGCTGGCGACCCGCTTCGACGAAGGTTTCGTAGGTGCCTTGAACGATGCCCTGGCTGCCGATGTAGATCCAGCTGCCCGCGGTCATCTGGCCGTACATGGCCAGGCCTTTGGCGTCGAGCTCATTGAAGTGTTCCCAGCTCGCCCAGTGTGGCACCAGGTTGGAGTTGGCGATCAGGACGCGCGGGGCATTGCTATGAGTCTTGAATACGCCGACCGGCTTGCCGGATTGCACCAGCAGAGTCTCGTCGTCGTTCAGATTGGTCAGGCTTTCGACGATCTTGTCGTAGCACTCCCAGTTACGCGCAGCGCGACCGATACCACCGTAAACCACCAGCTCTTTGGGGTTCTCGGCGACTTCCGGGTCGAGGTTGTTCATCAGCATGCGCAGCGGCGCTTCGGTCAGCCAGCTCTTGGCGGTCAGCTTGTTGCCGCGGGCAGCGCGGATCTCAACGTTGCGAAACTTTGTAGGCTTATTGTCAGTCACGAAAAAGACTCCTCAGCGATCAATTCAAACCAACCCTGGCAGTGGGCAAGCAGCCTGCGTGCATCAATGCGCGACAAGCGAATCAGTGGACGCTGCGGAGAGTCTCGAACAACTCATACGCATACGTCTTTACTTGTACATACAAGCATATGCAATCAAGCGGCCAACTTGTTGGAGGAGTGTTCAAGAAAAATCCTGGACACGGCTGGAGGGCGCCTGAATCAAGGGTTCGGGCGTGGATGAAATTTTTCGTGGGGATGATTCAGGGCGACGGGACTTTGTTACGTGAGCGTGGTTTTGCGCCACGCTGGGGCGTTCGGTAACAAGTTGGTGCGTGGGTTGGGAACACCCCAAAAGCAAAAGATCGCAGCCTTCGGCAGCTCCTACAGGGCGTACATCAATCCCATTGTAGGAGCTGCCGAAGGCTGCGATCTTTTAAGATTTTTCAATCAGCGGGCAGTCAGCTCAATGACACAGCAACCCGCATCAACGGCAACTTCGACCAGCCCGCTGTTGCCGTCCAGTTGCAGACAGTCATGTCGCCCCAACTGCGAAACACTGTCACCAACCTGCACTTGCAGCAGCTCACTGACACTGAACACCAGCACCGTTCCCGCCGAACTGAAGAGCCGTTGCTCACCGTCCAGCCACTGCAACCGCGCGCTGTAACGCTGCGGCGCATAGATCAGGTTGAAATCGCGAATCGCACCGCCTAACAGCGTGCACGACACCTGGCTCTCACCACTGAAAGCAAACGGGTCGAGCGGTAACAGCGGCCGCGTATCGTCGCCGTCAACGCACAAGGTCATGCCGTCACCCTGCAACACGGTGATCACCCGCTGGTAACCGGCGAACGTCGAAAAACCACCCGACTCAGCGATGTCGGCAATCGACAGGCGCCAGCCAAAACCGTCCAGGCCGGCCCCCGCGTCACGGGTGATTTCTTCAGTGCTGCCGCCACCGTTTTTCCACGGCATGCGCGGGTAGCCTTCGGCGCGTAAAACCTTCACTTGAGTCATTTATGAAAGCGTCCTTCCAGACGATGACGGGAACCTGGATGAATCAGTCGAGCCGCGGTAACCGGCTGGCGCCCCGACCACGTGCGGCGACGAATCAGCAAACACGGCTCGCCTTTTTCAATCTGCAGCAACTTGCACTCGGAGGGCTCGGCCAGAATCGCTTCAACCACGTGCTCGCCCTCAGTCAGCGGCGCTACCTGATTGAGATACGCGTAAGGCGTCTGCAGAGTGAAATCCTGCTTGAGGTATTCCGGCGCGACCAGTGCGTTGACGAAACGGTCTTCGATTTGCACCGGAATATCATTTTCGTAATGCACGATCAGCGAGTGGAACACCTTCTGCCCTTCACGCATGTCCAGCGCCAGCGCGCGCTCGGAACCGGCAGCCTCTTCTTCAAGAGTGATGACCTGGCAGGTATGGCGATGGCCACGGGAGGCGATTTCGTCGGCGATGTTGTGCACTTCGAACAGCGCAGACTGGCTCTTCGGTTCGGCGACAAAGGTGCCGACGCCTTGCATGCGCACCAACAGGCCATCGGCAGTCATCTCGCGCAGGGCGCGGTTGATGGTCATGCGGCTGAAACCGAGTTGATTGACCAGTTCGCTCTCGGACGGCACGCGGTAGTGCGGCGGCCAGTTTCCGCTGTCGATCTGCTGGGTGATCATCTGTTTGACGCGGGCGTACAAGGGCGCCGGACTGTCGCCCATGTTCGCGGCCAACGGGGAGACTGGAGGCGGAGTCGGCACGGTTGATCCCTGTTCATTGGTGAAAGTGGCTAGCTTGCCGGAGTTTACCGGGCAGGCAAACGTCTGTATATGTATATACAAATAACACACGATGGGGTGCTGAACCATGTCCGCCTTCTTTGCCGAACGCGCGCTGCTGCCTAACGGATGGGCCAACAATGTACGTCTTGAGGTCAGCGACGATGGCCTGCTGACCCAAATCCAGGCCGATTCCACCGCAGATGGCGCCGAACGGCTGAGCGGCCCGTTACTGCCGGGCATGCCGAATCTGCACTCCCATGCCTTCCAGCGAGCGATGGCTGGACTGGCCGAAGTGGCCGGCAATCCGAATGACAGTTTCTGGACCTGGCGCGATCTGATGTACCGGCTCGTCGGAAAAATCAGCCCGGATCAACTCGGCGTGATTGCCCGTCAGTTGTACATCGAAATGCTCAAGGCCGGTTATACCTCCGTCGCTGAATTTCACTACGTGCACCACGACAACAATGGTCAGCCTTACGCCGACCCGGCTGAACTGGCCTTGCGCATCAGCCAGGCTGCGAGTGAAAGCGGCATCGGTCTGACGCTGTTGCCGGTGCTCTACAGCCACTCTGGTTTTGGCGGCCAGACGCCGAATGACGGCCAGCGCCGCTTCATCAACAGCACCGAAAATTACCTGAATCTGCAATCGCGTTTGCAGCCGTTACTGGCGCAGCAAAAGGCGCAATCGCTGGGCCTTTGCTTTCACTCGTTGCGCGCAGTGACGCCGCAACAGATCAGTGAAGTTTTGGCGGCCAGCGACAAGCAATGCCCGGTGCACATCCACATCGCCGAGCAGCAAAAAGAAGTCGAAGATTGCCTGAGCTGGAGCGGTCGTCGCCCTTTGCAATGGCTGTACGAAAATACCCAAGTCGATCAACGCTGGTGCCTGGTCCACGCGACTCACGCCAATCCGGAAGAAGTCACCCTGATGGCCAAGAGTCGCGCCATCGCCGGGCTATGCCTGACCACGGAGGCTAATCTGGGCGATGGGATTTTCCCGGCGGTGGACTTCCTCGCGCAGGGCGGACGCATGGGCATCGGTTCCGACAGCCATGTGTCACTGAGCGTGGTCGAAGAATTGCGTTGGCTGGAATACGGCCAGCGCCTGCGTGATCAGCGGCGCAATCGCTTGTATGGCGCGGATCAACCGATGGTCGGGCGCACGCTGTATGACGCGGCGCTGGATGGCGGTGCGCAAGCGTTGGGGCAGCCGATTGGCGCGCTGGAGGTTGGCAAGCGTGCGGACTGGATTGTGCTCGACGGCAGCGATCCGTATCTGGCGACGGCCACGGGCGACGGGATTTTGAATCGCTGGTTGTTTGCCGGCGGCGATCATCAGGTGCGCGATGTGCTGGTCAATGGCCAATGGGTTGTGCGTGATGGCCGGCATGCTGGCGAAGAAGACAGTGCACGCGCCTTCACCCAGGTTTTGCGCGACCTCCTCGGCTGACAGCTGATCGTTCCCACGCTCTGCGTGGGAATGCAGCCCGGGACGCTCTGCGTCCCACAAGCGGACGCAGAGCGTCCATTGAGACACTCCCACGCGGAGCGTGGGAGCGATCAGGATGGGTGATTAATTCGAGGTCTTGGCCATCTGCCGATCCGACGCTCGCCAGATCAATCGCGTGGTGTCATAACCCTGCTGACGCGCCTTGCTCAGCAGCTCTTCACGGACCACCCCGTTGACGGTCGGTGTGCGCGACAGCAACCACATGTACTTGCGACTCGGGTCGCCGACGATGGCGGTCTTGTAGTCATCGCTGACGTACAACACCCAGTATTCACCTTTCGCCACACCCGGAATCAGACGTGAGAACCAGGTATCGAATTCGACCCAGAGCTTGTCGGTCTTGCCCGGCACCTGTGGATAAGCCGTGCCCTTGGCCTCTTCCCACTGCCAGTCCGGAGTCAGGCAGCGATTGAGCACCGCGACATTGCCGTCCGGCTTGAGGGTGTAATGGGCTTCGGACTGCGCGCAATTGCGCTGGAAATACATCGGCAAGCGCGCCAGTTCATACCAGGTGCCCTGATAACGCTTGAGATTGACGCTGTTGACGGTTTTCGGCGCCAACGGGTCGACGCCGGAAGTGGCGCAGCCGGCCAGTACCAGGCCGGCAAAAAGGATCAGCAATAACCGCTTCATTTTTCTTCTCCGTGGGCGCGAAGCCCCGGTTTACTTCAGGCCTTGGCCGGAAAACATCAGCACTTTGTCACCGGCGTACTGCACGCTGATAAAGCTGTTCTTGTCGCCCCAAGTGCAACTGGACATGCCGAGCGCGCCCGAGCAATCGGTGGGCTTGCCGAGCAGAGTCTCGACTTCGGCCTTGGCCATACCGGCCGAGAGCTTCGAATAGTTTTCCTGATTGACCTTGCTGCATGCGGCCAACAGCACGCAAAACGTCAGAAGGGCGATAGATCGCAGCGACATGGTGTAACTCCTGGAACGAGGGGGGATGGCATGGTGCCAACCAGAAGCTTAGAAGAGAAAACCCTCATCTGGTTCCGTGGCCGAACGGCTATTTATCAGGCCGCCCGTCTGGCATTTGCCGATAAATCAGACACTTTGTAGGGCTATTGAGCATTTCGTCGCATTTCGCCAAAGACGCCTAATCTTTGGCGCAACGCGGTCGACATAAAAGCAGCGCAAAGCCCCAGAGTGTGGCAAATTGCCGCCCTTTCTTGACCAGCCCCTTCGCGGTAGTTCATTCGATGACCAGAAACATGAAATTCAGCCACAAGATCTTGTTGGCTGCCGCCCTCGTGGTGGCCATTGCGTTTGCCTGTTTCATTTTCTTCAACGACTATCGACAGCGCGAAGCCTTGAACAGCAGCACCGAAGCCTCGATGCAGGAGCTGGGCAGCCTGACCACCAGCAACATCCAGACCTGGCTGGAAAGCCGCATTCAATTGCTGCAATCGCTGTCGCAGCAAGTCGCCGTCGACGGTAACGCTCCCGCCAGCCTGAAACGCATCATCGACCTGCCCGCCTACACCGGCAATTTCCAGCTCAGCTATTTCGGCGGCGCTGACGGCGTGATGTTCTCGGTGCCGGCCGGCAATCGGGCGCCGGATTACGATCCGCGTGCACGTGGCTGGTACAAAGCGGCAAACAGCGCACAACAAACCATCGTCACCGAACCGTACATCGCCGCGTCCTCGGGCAAACTGGTGATCACTGTCGCAACACCTGTTCAGCGCCAGGGCCAGATGCTCGGCGTCGCCGGTGCCGACATCGACCTGACCAGCGTCAGCGCGATCATCAACTCGCTGAACTTCGGTGGCCACGGTCACGCATTCATCGTCAGTGCCGACGGCAAGATCCTGATCCACCCGGACAGCAAACTGGTACTCAAGACCCTTGCCGAGGCCTATCCCAATGGTGCGCCGAAAGTCAGCCCGGGTCTGAAAGAAGTCGAGCTCGACGGCAAAACCCAACTGATCTCCTTCACCAACATCAACGGCGTGCCGTCGGCCGACTGGTACGTGGCGCTGGTACTCGATAAAGACACCGCGTTCGCAATGCTCAGCGAATTCCGCACCTCGGCGCTGATCGCCATGGTTATTGCCGTGGTGATCATCATCGCCCTGCTCGGCATGCTCATTCGCGTGCTGATGCAACCGTTGCTGACCATGGGCCGAGCGATGCACGACATCGCCGAAGGTGAAGGCGACCTGACTAAACGTCTGGTGATCCACGGCAACGACGAGTTCGGCGCGCTAGGCACCTCGTTCAACCGTTTCGTCGAGCGCATTCACACCTCGATCCGTGAAGTGTCTTCGGCCACCGGCCAGGTCAACGAAGTCGCCCTGCGCGTAGTCGCGGCGTCGAACTCGTCGATGTACAACTCCGATCAGCAGTCCAGCCGTACCAACAGCGTCGCCGCCGCGATCAACCAACTCGGCGCCGCCGCGCAGGAAATCGCCCAGAACGCCGCCCTCGCCTCGCAGCACTCCAGCGATGCCCGCAGCCTCGCGGTCGACGGTCAGCAGGTTGTGGATAAAACCATCCAGGCCATGCAACAGCTGTCGGCGAAGATCAGCGATTCGTGCGGCAACATCGAAACCCTGAACAGCAACACGGTGAACATCGGTCAGATTCTCGAAGTGATCACCAGCATTTCCCAGCAGACCAACCTGCTCGCGCTCAACGCCGCGATTGAAGCGGCGCGTGCCGGTGAAGCGGGTCGTGGTTTTGCCGTGGTGGCGGATGAAGTGCGCAACCTCGCGCACCGTACCCAGGATTCGGCGCAGCAAGTGCAAAAGATGATCGAAGAGCTGCAAGTCGGCGCGCGTCAGGCGGTCAGCATCATGACCGAGAGCCAGCGTGAGAGTGAAAGCAGTGTCGGCATCGCCAACCAGGCCGGTGAGCGATTGGGTAGCGTGACTCAGCGTATTGGAGAGATCGACGGGATGAACCAGTCGGTGGCTACCGCGACTGAAGAGCAGACGGCGGTGGTTGAGTCGATCAATGTCGATATCAACGAGATCAACACGCTGAATCAGGAAGGTGTGGAGAACTTGCAGGCGACGTTGCGGGCGTGCTCGGATCTTGAGCAGCAGGCGGCGCGGTTGAAGCAATTGGTGGGTAGTTTCAGGATCTGAAGATCAAGGGCTTTACCCCCTCACCCCAGCCCTCTCCCCCAAGGGGGCGAGGGGGAAAGGGAGCCAATCTTCATGTTGTTCAAACTTGAGTTCGACTCGATATCTCAGGTCGATGTATCAAGCTCAGACACCTCGGTCAGTCCCCTCTCCCTCAGGGAGAGGGCTAGGGTGAGGGTAAGCTCTTAAAATCTAGAGCCAGGCTCAGAAAGAAACACCAACTCCTCAGCCGTAGACTCCCGCCCCAACACCGCATTGCGATGCGGAAACCGGCCAAACCGTGCAATCACCTTTTGATGCCGCTCGGCATAATCCAGATTGTCGGCAAACACCGACCGCTCCCCTTCCGGCTGTTCAGCCACCAACTCAATAAATCTGGAAACCGCTTCGTTCTGCACCGCAAGATTCTCGCAGTGCTCAAACACCAGATAAATGAATACGCGCTGAATCGGTTTCAACTGCCGATCGAAATCCGCAGCAATGCCTTGCGCAACGAGCTTCTGCGCACGCAGATCGCCGGAGAAAGCTTTGGGAGAGTCGCGAAAGATCATTCGCGGCAGTTGGTCGAGCAGTAACACCGCCGCCAGCCAACCTTCGGGACGTTGCGTCCACTCGGTCAATTCGCCAGCCAGGGCCTGATCGACAAAGACCCCGAAACGCTCACGCGCTTCGAGGTCTTGGCGGTCTCGCTTACCGAACCACAACTTGCCCTTGTCAGCCGCAATCTCGTCCGGGGATTCGGCTTGTCCGAACCACCAATCGAGCAACGGCTGCCAGGGCGCGGTCATGGTTTATTCCTTGTGGTAGGCCGTAGCGCGGGCGACTTCTTCTTTCGAACCGAGGAACACCGCTACACGCTGGTGCAGACCGTCCGGCTGAATGTCGAGGATGCGCTGGTGACCGTCAGTGGACGCGCCGCCCGCTTGTTCCACCAGGAACGACATCGGGTTGGCTTCGTACATCAGACGCAGTTTGCCTGGTTTGGATGGCTCGCGGCTGTCGCGCGGGTACATGAACAGACCGCCACGGGTCAGGATGCGGTGTACGTCGGCAACCATCGCCGCGACCCAACGCATGTTGTAGTTCTTTTTCAGCGGACCTTCTTCACCGGCCAGCAACTCGCCAACGTAACGTTGTACCGGGGCTTCCCAGTGACGCTGGTTGGACATGTTGATCGCAAATTCCTGGGTCGACTCAGGAATGGTGATGTCTTCGTGGGTCAGCACGAAGCTGCCCATTTCGCGGTCGAGGGTGAAGCCTTTGACGCCGTCGCCCAGGGTCAGTACCAGCATGGTTTGCGGGCCGTAGATCGCGTAACCGGCGGCAACCTGCTGAGTGCCTGGCTGCAGGAAGGCTTTTTCGTTCAGCGGCTCGTTCTGGCTCAGGTATTCGTTCGGGCAACGCAGTACCGAGAAGATGGTGCCGACCGGGGCGTTGATGTCGATGTTCGACGAGCCGTCCAGTGGGTCGAATACCAGCAGGTACGCGCCTTTCGGGTATTTGCCTGGGATCTGGTAGGCGTTGTCCATTTCTTCGGACGCCATGCCGGCCAGGTGACCGCCCCATTCGTTGGCTTCGAGCAGGATCTCGTTGGAGATCACATCGAGTTTCTTCTGCACTTCGCCTTGGACGTTTTCAGTGCCCATGCTGCCCAGAACACCACCCAGGGCGCCTTTGGACACGGCGTGGCTGATTTCTTTGCAAGCACGCGCGACCACTTCGATCAGGAAACGCAGATCGGCAGGAGTGTTATTGCTGCGGGTCTGCTCAATCAAATAGCGACTCAGGGTAACGCGGGACATGGACGGCTCCGGTGGAATGGGGGGCTAAAAACCCGCGCAGTTTACAGGGAGTCTGAAAACGTAGCGAGCGAAGACGCCCGGTAACGTGCGTTGGGGTGTATTTGCCTGTATGAGACGTGATTGTCGGTGGAGAGTTCAGGTAGCGGATTTAGCGTAGTCCGAAATCCGACGAAGGCCGATCGGTTTGGGATATGTATTGATTGAGATACCGCTTTCGCGAGCAGGCTCGCTCCCACAGGGGGATTTGAGTGAACACACAATTGGCGTCCACTGCAGATCCACTGTGGGAGCTAGCCTGCTAGCGAATGGCGCGCAGCGCCAGCCATTCTCAGGAATTGGTTGGAGGCTTGCGCAACAAACTAAACGCCATTGCCCCCAAAAACACCACACTCAACAACAACACCGCCCACAAGCCGATCTTCTTCCAATTGGTCTCAGCCACCGCCGCCGTAGTCGCCGTTGAAGTCTGCGTCACAACCACCTCACCCTGAACCACAGCCTTACCCAACCCCGCCAACTTCTCCGGTTTGAAATCCGGAATCAGCGTCGCCAGCGGCAAGTTCGCCGTCTTCACCGTCGCATTGCCCACCGCCAAACTAAACGGCCCCTCGCCCCGCGCGAGGAAAACCACCTGCGTCGCCCGCACCGCATATTTCAGACTCGGCGCCTGCTCGCCCAAACCACCGCCGCGCTCATCCACGCTCAGTTTCAACTGCTGCACGGTCTGCCCGTAGAGCGGCAATTCGTTCTGCACCACATCCTGGCCATTCTGGGTCAGGCGGTACAGCAAGCCACTGCTCAGCGTTTGCCACGGCAAGCTGCTTTCACGACGGCCGGCCAGCGTCACCGGCGCCAGGCTGTTCGGCTGTTTCAATTCAACCTGCACGCGCTCAATGTTCAACCCCATCGGCAACTGCCAGGCGTACTCCCCGGCCTTGGAGCTGCTGCCGGCCAATGCCGGCGACCAGACCAAAGGCAGCGGCACATTGCGCGGATCACTGCTTTTCAGCTGCGCCGACGTCAGGATCGGCGCCGAGTTCGGCGACTCCCATAACAACCGCACATAACGCGCCGACTGCCCCGGCAGCGTCACTTCGTGCTGCTCGATGCGCTCATCGGAAAAGGTCAGCCGCGCGACCTGCCCCTCGCCCCACGCTTGCCAGTGTTGCAGATCGTCGCTGGCTTCAATGCTGAAGCGCTGGAAGCCGTCGCGCTCACTGGTCCAGTCGAGGATCAACTGTTGCAACGGCGCCTTGATCGCGCTGGCATCCAGCAGCCAGCCACGCAGCACCTCTTCACCCGCTTCCAACTGACTGGACGGCTGCACCTCGACCAGCGTGCCGTTGGTGGTCGATTGCACACGCACATTCGGCGCGCGTTCGCTGGCGTCGGCGGCGTTGTACAGCGGGAACCATTTCACCTCATGCAAGCGGCCGTCGTCGCGGGTCTGCGCGGACTCGCGCGCCAAGGCGTAGGCCTGCGCTTCGCCAGCGGCGTTGAACACCCGCAAGTCACTGAGATCAGTCTGGCGTGCCTGCAATTGCACGCTCAACGGCAATTCGAGGCGGTACCACGGACCGTTGCCAGTGACTGACAGCGGCACCTGCGTGGCGAAGTCCGCCGGTTTTTCCTGAGCGCCGGCCGCCATCACCACGCCCAACGCCAACCAACCCAGATTTCGCATGCGACTCAAGATGAAACTCCTTCGGTGTCCGGGGCCGGTTTGTCCGCCGCCGGTTCAGCGTCGACGCGTTTGGGCGGCAGTGGCGCGAAATAGCCGACCACCAGCAGCAACACGCCGACACCGATAAACGAGACGATCCGGGCGAGACCGCCACGGTTGCTCAATTCGACAAAAATCAGTTTGGCCACCACCAACGCAATCAGCGCCGCGCCGATCAGCCACACTTCCCGGCGATGGCGCAGATGGCCGCCGATCATCAACCCCAGCGCCATCAGCGTCCAGACGATCGACAACCCGGCCTGCACCAGCATTGAGGCGAGCAACGTATCCAGCTCGAACGGGATGCCGGCCCAATGGTGCGCCGCGCGGGTGACCAACGCGGTGCAAAAGGCGAACAGCGAAACCCCGGCGACCAGTTGCGTCGCGTAATCGGCGTAGTCCTGGCGAATCGACAGCTGCGAAACCGCGCTGCGCGACCAGACGTAAACACCGAACAATGCGAACAACAAACCCAGCTCCAATGGATTGAGCAGCGGCACGTATGGCAGCGGCTCGGCGTTGCCATCGCTGACACCATTCGCCAGCCAGAACCATGCGAGCATCAACACCGCCAACGGCGCAGCGGCGTACAAACGGTACTCGCGAGGGAATGCCGCCACCGGCCACGGCCAACTGCGCGGTGCCGCCGCCAGCAGCAGATACAGGCTCGGCAGAATCGCCCAGCCCAGCCAACGCCAGGCGTTGTATTGCTCGGACAACAGCAGCAGACCGTAGCGCAACTCCAGCGCCAGAACACCAATCAGCAGCCAGCAGCCGAGCACATGCGCCGCGCTCAAGGCGCGCGCCGGCAACATCGGCGCCAAACGTCGCAAGCTGAAGAAATGCACGGCGAACACTGCTGCCCACGCCAGCCAACCGAAGTCGGCCGCCGGGTGATAACGCGAATGCCAGGTCCAGAGCAGCACCAGCGCCGCAGCCGGAATCAACAAAGTGCAAAGCACACCCAGCGCCGGCCATTTCAAGCGCAGCGACAACAGCGTCCACAGCGCCACGCTCAAAGCGGCGACCAGCAGCAACAACGGGCCTTGCAGATTCGGCGCAGCAAAACGCAGCACCTCGCTGACCCACGCCAACGCCCACCAACCGGCACCCCACAGCAGCAACACTTCTGACAAGCGCTGCAAACTCAACGCATCGAATGCCGAGGCGTGATTGCCCAGTTGCAGGCGCCAGGCACCGATCATCGCAGCCAAGCCCAGTACCAGCGGTGTCCAGAATCCGCCATGGGCCAACGGTTTCAGGCCTTCGCTGGACAGTGGCCCAAGCAACTCGGGGCCGGCCAGCAAAAACGCCGCACCACCAATCAACTGCAACAGCAGACCAAAGACAAAACTTACGCGCTGCTTGAGGTACAGGCTCAGCCAGATGATCAGCAAACCACTCGCGGCCCACACCGCACTCGCCGTTTGCCACGGCAGCACAAACAGCACTGCCAGATTGATCAGCACCAGACCGGCCAGCAGCACCACCGACAGACCCCGCAGCAGACGCACATCGCCACGCACCATTTCATCGCGAGCCGCCAACAGCATGCCGGCGATCAGCGCCAGCCCGATCAACGACGCGCTGAGCAATCCGCTCCAGCCGGCGCTGAACACCGCCGCCGAATCCTCGCCCGCGCCTTGCAGACGCAACAGGAATAACGCACCGCCGAGCAACTGCACGGCAAACGCGCTGAACAGGAACGTGCGCGATTGAATGCGCAGACCGACAAACAGGGTTGCCAACCCGGCCAGCGCCCAACTAATCGCCGTGGCCTGAACGAAGAAGAACAGCGGCGCCAGCAGATAGAGGAAGGTCAGGCCCAGACACGCCAACACCGGCAAGCCTTGACGCTCCCAAGGTGATGCCTGTTCCGGCGTGGCCTTGCGCAATTGATAGAAGCTGAACAGCAACGCAATGCCGAGCATCAGCGCACCCAGCGGAGCACCGTCAAGCAGACTGCTCTCGCCGGCACGCAACTGACTGAGGAACGCCAACGCGGAACCCAGTTGCAGGAGCAAGGCAAAGGCCCGCGCGAACGGTCGATGCTGACGCAGACCGAGCCAGAAAATCCCCGCGCCTTCCACTGCCCATGCCGCCGAGGTCCAACGCGCATCGAGTCCCAGCGGGATCGCCAGACTGGCAAAAATCACTCCGAGCGCCAGACAGGTTTCGCCCAGCAGAACCGCCCGGCCACCCATCAACACCTTGGCCAGTGCCATGTAGATCATGCCTAGCGCCAGCGCACTGAACGCTGCGGCAAATTCCATATGCTGCACCAACGCAAACTGCAATCCGAAGCCAATGATCGGCGGTCCGAAGAGCATCGTGCCGTCGACGTAATCGCCCTTGCGCGCCGACCAGTGCAGCAACGCTTCGCGATCGCCATCCGCAGGTGCGTCGGGCATGTCGAGCAACTTGCGGCGGGCGAATAGCAGGCCGATGGCGAGATACATCAGGAAGAACAGGATCAGGAACGGCTCGGTACTCCACAACAGTTCTGGCGCATACGAACGAAGGCCCCAGGCGAAGCCGATGCCAAAGGTGCCGACGAAGCCGATCAGGTTGAGTAGACGCCAGGCCTTGAACCAGGCGATGGCAAGAATGCCAGCATTGAGTAGCGCGAAATAGCTGAACAGCGCGACGTGGTTGCCGGCGCCGGTCGAGGTCAGGATCGGCGCGGCGAAACCGCCCAATGCCGCCGCTGCGGCAAGCCCTAAAGCATCTTGAGTGATCGCCAGAATCGCCGAGAACACCGTCACCGCGACCAGCAATCCCAACGCAGCAGACGGATCGAGCAACGGGTGCAGACGCATCGCCGCAAACACCGTCAAATACAGCACCGCGATCCCGGTGCCTTGCAGCATTAGCGCGTAATTGCTGTTGCGCCGCCGCAGCCACCAACCCAGCGCGAGCAGGCCCAATGCGGCCGCCGCGACACCGGCGTAACGCAACTCGATCGGCACGACCATGCCTTCGGTGGCGTAGCGCAGCAGGAATGCGAGACCGAAGAACAGCAACACCACGCCGACCCGCAGTACGGTGTTGCCACCAAACAGCCAGTTACGCGCGGCGCTGATGCCGCGTTCGATGAGGTTCGGGCCACGGGGTTCAGCAGGCTCTTGCGGTTCGGACGTAACGGCGTCGAGGCGCCAGACATCGGCGGGCAGCGGTTGGCTGGTTTCGCTGGCGACGGCGGAAATCGGCTCGAGTTCGGGCGGCAGTTCCCAGACCAGTTCAGGTGCTGGAGCTGCTTCTACGACTGTGACTGGTTCAGCAACAGGTTCGGGACCCGGTGGCGGCGTGGCACGAACCGGGGCACCTTCGAGCAGAAACAGGCGCTGTTCGACGCCCTGCAAAGCGACCTTCGCCTGCTCAAGTTGACGTTGCTGCTCCAGCGCCAGCGAGCCAAGCCGAGCGATGCGGATTGTCTGCCCGATTGCCAGTCCCAGCAACGCGCCCAATAGCGCATCACTGAACGACTCGTCGAGCAGCCAGCCGAGCACCAGCCCGATCAACATGAACATCCATTGCATGGTCGATATCCCTAAGCAGCCCCAAGACGGGGCGAGTCCGGCGATTGCTTCAGTCTAGGCACAAACCCTGTGGGAGCGAGCCTGCTCGCGAAAGCGGTTTGTCAGCCAACATTTCTGTTTAACAAGACAACCGCTTCGCGAGCAGGCTCGCTCCCACATTGGATTGGTGGTGACTGGAGCTACCGGTAACCGGCGCTCAGTATATCGATCCGGCCCAACAAACGTTGGGCCTTGCGCAGATTTGTTGCGGAAAGTTACTCCAACGCTTTCCAGATATCCGTGGCGTACTCGCGAATCGTCCGGTCAGACGAGAACCAGCCCATCCGCGCCGTGTTGAGTACTGCTGAACGCCACCAGTTGTTGGAGTCGTGCCAGTGCGCCTCAACGCGTTTCTGCGCTTCCCAGTAGGAGTCGAAGTCGGCGCAGACCAGGAAGCGGTCGTAATCCACCAGCGAATCGATCAGCCCGGTGTAGCGCGAAGTGTCGTCCGGCGAGAACACCCCGCCGCGAATCGCTTGCAGCACATCGTTCAAGCGATGGGATGCAGCGATGTCTGGCACTGCGCTGAACTCATGATTCTGTTTACGCGCTTCCACCTGCTGCGCGCTGAGACCGAAGATAAACATGTGCTCGGCCCCGATGCGTTCGCACATTTCCACGTTGGCGCCGTCCAGTGTGCCAATGGTCAGCGCGCCGTTGAGGCCGAACTTCATGTTACTGGTGCCTGATGCTTCGAAGCCGGCAGTGGAAATCTGCTCGGACAAGTCCGCCGCCGGAATAATACTTTCCGCCAGGCTGACGTTGTAGTTGGGCAGGAACACCACTTTCAGCAGGCCGCGCACGGTCGGGTCGTTGTTCACCACCCGAGCGATGTCGTTGGTCAGTTTGATGATCAGTTTGGCCTGGTGATAACTCGCCGCCGCTTTACCGGCGAAGATCTTCACTCGTGGCACCCAGTCGACTTCCGGCTCGGCGCGAATCGCCTGATACAGCGCCACGGTGTGCAACAGGTTGAGCAACTGACGTTTGTATTCGTGGATGCGTTTGACCTGCACATCGAACATCGCCGCCGGATTGACCGCGATGCCTAGCCGTTCATGAATCAGATACGCCAGGGCTTTCTTGCTGTGCAGCCGTTGTTCGGCAAAGGCTTTGCGGAATGCGGTTTTCTCGGCGAACGGTTCGAGATCGAGCAGGCGCTCTTCGGGGTTATCCAGCACCTCGGGACCCAGCGAGTCGACCAGCATCGAGGTCAGTTCAGAGTTGGCCTGGAACAGCCAACGGCGGAAGGTAATGCCGTTGGTTTTGTTGTTGATCCGCTCCGGATAGAGCTTGTGCAGTTCGGCAAACACGGTTTTGCGCATCAGTTGCGTATGCAGTCCGGACACGCCGTTGACGCTGTGCGAACCGAGGAACGCGAGGTTACCCATGCGCACACGGCGACCGTTGTCTTCTTCGATCAGCGACACCGCGCGCAGCACGTCGAAATCGTGAATGCCTTTGGCGCGCAGCGAGTCGATGTGCTGAGCATTGATCAGATAAATGATCTGCATATGTCGCGGCAGCATGCGTTCCATCAAGCCCACCGGCCAGGTTTCCAGCGCTTCCGGCAGCAACGTGTGGTTGGTATACGACAGCGTGTCGACGGTGACTTGCCACGCCGCATCCCAAGCCACGTCGTAGACGTCGACCAGTTGGCGCATCAATTCGGCGACAGCAATCGAGGGGTGCGTGTCATTGAGCTGAATCGCCGCGTGATCACCCAGGGTCAGCACCGAGGTGTGCATGTTGCGATGACGGCGCAGCAGATCCTGAAGCGAAGCGGCGACAAAGAAGTATTCCTGACGCAGGCGCAGCTCCTGCCCCGCTTCGGTGCTGTCCGCCGGGTAGAGCACGCGGGAGATACTTTCGGCCCGGGCCACTTCGGCGACAGCGCCCAAGTGGTCACCGGCGTTAAAACGCTCCAGGTGCAAATCTTCCATGGCGCGCGCACGCCAGAGGCGCAGTGTATTGACGCTCGCCCCGCGCCAGCCAACGACCGGCGTGTCATAAGCGATCGCGCGGACAGTTTCTGCCGGCGACCAGACTTGTTTGGACTTGCCGGAGATGTCGGTGACGGTTTCGACGCTGCCGCCGAAGCCGATGGAGTAGACGACCTCTGGCCGCTCGAACTCCCACGGGTTGCCGAAATCCAGCCAGTGCTCGGTCTGTTCCTGCTGCCAGCCGTCGACGATGGCCTGGCGGAACAAGCCGTGTTCATACCGAATGCCATAACCGTGGCCGGCGATGCCGAGGGTCGACATGCTTTCCATGAAGCACGCGGCCAGACGACCGAGGCCACCGTTACCGAGCGCCGCATCGGGTTCCAGCAAGCGGATGCGTTCCAGATCGACACCGAGTTCGGTCAACGCTTCACGGGCGACGTCGAGCAGGCCGAGGTTGCTCAGGCTGTCGTAGAGCAAGCGGCCGATGAGGAATTCCAGCGAGAGGTAATACACCCGTTTCTGACCTTTGCGGTAGATCTGCCGGGTGTGGTCCATCCAGTGCTCGACCATATGATCACGCGCCGCCAAAGCGATGGCTTCGAACCAGTCATGGTCGAAGGCGTGGTCGGGGTCTTTGCCCACCGCGTAGGTGAGCTTGGTCAGGACGGCGTCGCGGAATGCGGCCACCTCTGCTTCGCGAACTAGTGGTTCTTGAGTCATCAATAGGACCTCGAGCGAGCGGGAATTGTCTGAGCCTAGACGGTCTGACCGACGGTCGCGGCGCTGGTTCGGCAGTTTTTCCTGAGACGGTGCGATGGCCCGGCATTACCCTGGCGGATGGGCTAATGAATGCAGGGGCCGTGCCGAATTTTCCGGCAATGTGCCTGCATGGAGAAAAAATCTGGCGAAAGGTTGTTCAAAAATCCACCAGTCCCGGTATGATCGCGCGCCCTGATGCACACACGCCTGGTAACTCCCGATGATGAAGCCCAACCTGATTGCCGCCGCCGAGATCGATCGTCTCGATACGTGGGCGAAATATTCGGCCCCGATGTGCGGATCCTGCATGTCCAGCTGCTGCACGCTGCCGGTCGAAGTAAAGATCAAGGATCTGGTGCGCATCGGCGTAGTCGACGAGTTCGAACTGGGCGACCCGCCGAAGAACATCGCCAAGCGTCTGCAAAAGGAAGGCCTGGTCGAGCGCTTCAACCAGAAGTCCGGCATCTTTACCCTGCAGCGCATGAGCAACAACGATTGCTACTACCTGGATCGTAAGAGCCGCTTGTGCACCATTTATGACAAGCGCCCGGATACCTGCCGCAATCACCCGAAGATCGGACCGCGTCCGGGGTATTGCGCGTACAAGCCGAAGGAAGTTGAGCGCGTGCAGAATTTCCGCGCGATAGAGCGCTTCTGAACGACGCTGAGTTCTTCGGTAGCCGTTAAACCCCAGCCCCTCACCCCAGCCCTCTCCCGAGGGAGAGGGAGCCGATCTCTGTCGCTTCCAAACCTGAGGTCGACTCGATTACTCAGGTCGATGCAAAGCCAAAGAACAACTCGGTCAGTCCCCTCTCCCTCTGGGCGGTCCGACGTTTCGGGAGGGCTAGGGTGAGGGGCTCTTGATCCTCAAGACTCAACCTGCTTTCCCCCAGACAAACAAAAACGCCCCCGGTCTCGCGACCGGGGGCGTTTTTTCAAGCGCGGGCTAAATTACGCCTTGGCTTTCTTGGCAGCGCGGGTACGCTCGCTTTCGTCCAGGATCTTCTTGCGAAGACGGATGGACTTAGGAGTAACTTCGCACAGCTCGTCTTCCTGGATGTATTCCAGAGCCTGTTCCAGAGTGAAGCGAACAGGTGGTACCAGAGCGATGGTTTCGTCTTTACCCGAAGCACGCATGTTGTCGAGCTTCTTGCCTTTGGTCGGGTTTACACCCAGGTCGTTGTCGCGGCTGTTCTGACCAACGATTTGACCGTTGTAGATCTCCTGGCCGTGTTCTACGAACAGCTTGCCACGAGCCTGCAGGGTTTCCAGCGAGTAGGTCAGTGCCTTGCCGGTTTCAACCGAAACCAGAACGCCGTTCTGACGGCCGGACATGTGGCCCGACTTGACGGTGTCGTAGCGATCGAAGATCGAGGTCAGGATGCCAGCACCGTTGGTCAGGGTCAGGAACTGGTTACGGAAACCGATCAGACCGCGAGCAGGGATGTTGTATTCCAGACGAACACGGCCCTTGCCATCCGGCACCATGTTGCTCAGGTCGCCTTTACGCAGACCCATCTCTTCCATGACCTTGCCCTGAGCTTCTTCAGGGATGTCGATGGTCACGTTTTCGAACGGTTCTTGTTTAACGCCGTTCACTTCACGAATGATTACTTCAGGACGGCCCAGGGCCAGCTCGAAGCCTTCGCGACGCATGGTTTCGATCAGTACCGAGAGGTGCAGTTCACCACGGCCGGAAACCTTGAACTTGTCAGCGGTGTCGCCTTCTTCAACGCGCAGCGCAACGTTGTACAGCAGCTCTTTGTCCAGACGGTCCTTGATGTTGCGGGACGTCACGAACTTGCCTTCTTTACCGCAGAATGGCGAGTCGTTTACCTGGAAGGTCATCGAAACGGTTGGCTCGTCAACGGTCAGAGGCTTCATCGCCTCGACAGTGTCCGGGTGGCACAGGGTGTCGGAGATGAACAGCGAGTCCATACCGCTGATGCAAACGATATCGCCTGCTGCAGCTTCTTCAACGTCAACGCGGTGCAGACCGTGGTGACCCATCAGTTTCAGGATACGGCCGTTACGGCGCTTGCCGTCGGCACCGATCGCCACAACCGGGGTGTTCGGCTTGACGCGGCCACGAGCGATACGGCCAACGCCGATAACACCCAGGAAGCTGTTGTAGTCCAGAGCGGAGATCTGCATCTGGAACGCGCCATCACGGTCAACAGCCGGAGGCGGAACGTGGTCGACTACCGCTTGGTACAGCGGGGTCATGTCTTCAGCCATGGCGGTGTGATCCAGACCGGCAATGCCGTTCAGGGCCGAAGCGTAAACAACCTGGAAGTCCAGTTGTTCTTCGGTCGCACCGAGGTTGTCGAACAGGTCGAAGATCTGGTCCAGAACCCAGTCCGGACGCGCGCCTGGACGGTCAACCTTGTTGATTACCACGATTGGACGCAGGCCGGCTTCGAAAGCCTTCTTGGTCACGAAACGGGTTTGCGGCATAGGGCCGTCTTGAGCGTCAACCAGCAGCAGAACGGAGTCAACCATCGACATTACACGTTCAACTTCGCCGCCGAAGTCGGCGTGGCCCGGGGTGTCCACGATGTTGATGTGGTAGCCGTTCCAGTTGATGGCGGTGTTTTTCGCCAGAATGGTAATACCGCGCTCTTTTTCCTGGTCGTTGGAGTCCATCACGCGCTCGTCGTTGAGCTCGTTGCGCTCCAGGGTGCCGGATTGACGCAGGAGTTTGTCTACCAGGGTGGTCTTACCATGGTCAACGTGGGCAATGATGGCGATGTTGCGTAGATTTTCGATCACTTGTGTATCTCGATCAGAGGATTCGGTTTGCTGACAAGTCTTGGCAGCGATTAGCAGTAGTGTCCGGCATGGCCGTTACAGCTTGACGGCGGTGTCGGGGGGCCGGTGACGCAGGCCACAGGCAAACAGCCCCGGGCACTTAGCTCGGTCGATAAACGCGCACATTGGCATGCCCCTCACTGAGCAAATGGTGAGCATGCAGGCGACTCATCACGCCTTTGTCGCAATACAGCAGGTACTGGCGAGTCGGATCCAGCTCCTTGAAACGAGCGTTCACTGCGTAGAACGGCATCGTCTGTACTTCTACGCCAGCGAGTTCCAGCGGCTCATCCTCGGCGGCATCCGGGTGACGGATGTCGATCACGATCTGACCGGCCAGTGCTTCGCTGACTTCTTCAATCTGTACGTCCTGGCCCAATTCGTCGATCACCCGATCGATCGGCACCAGTTTGGCGTTTTCGAGCGCACGCTCGAGGACCGCCATGTCGAATTCTTTCTCTTCGTGCTCAACGCGACCGCGTTTGGCGGCCGTCTTCGGATTGACCGAAATGACCCCGCAGTACTCCGGCATGTGCCGGGCGAAATCGGCGGTGCCGATCTCGTTGGCCGTGTCGATGATGTCCTGCTTGTGCGCCACGATCAGCGGACGCAGGACCAGTTTGTCGGTCACGCAGTCGATCACCGACAGATTCGGCAGGGTCTGGCTCGACACCTGGGAGATCGCCTCGCCGGTGACCAGCGCGTCGATGTGCAGGCGATCGGCGATGTTGGAAGCCGCGCGCAACATCATACGCTTCAATACGACGCCCATATGACTGTTATCGACTTTGCCGAGAATTTCGCCCAACACTTCTTCGAACGGAACACTGACAAATAGCACGCGTTGCGAGCTGCCGTACTTCTTCCAGATGAAATGCGCGACTTCCATCACGCCCAATTCATGGGCACGACCGCCCAGATTGAAGAAGCAGAAGTGCGTCATCAGGCCGCGACGAATGATCTGGTACGCCGCAACGGTTGAGTCAAAGCCGCCGGACATCAATACCAGCGTCTGCTCCAACGCACCGAGCGGGTAACCGCCGATGCCGTTGTGCTGGCTGTGAATGACAAACAACCGTTTGTCGCGAACTTCGATGCGGACTTCGATTTCCGGTGCTTTCAGGTCGATACCAGCAGCACCGCACTCACGGCGCAGCTTGCTGCCGACGTATTTTTCGACGTCCATCGAGCTGAAGGTGTGCTTGCCCGCGCGCTTGCAGCGCACCGAGAAAATCTTCCCGGCCAGTGCATCGCCGTAGTGCTGTTTGCACTTCTCGGTGATGTCGTCGAAGTCGCCCAGCGGGTACTCGTCGATCTGCAGAAAGTGCGCAATGCCCGGCATGCAGGTCAGGCGCTCACCCATCTCTTTCAAGGCTTTGGGGTCGGTAACGCGGGTTTCCAGCTCGAGATTGTCCCACACACCGTTCACCACCACGGCCGGGTCCAGGTCACGGAGCACGGTGCGGATGTTCTTGGCCAACTGGCGGATGAACTTCGTCCGGACAGGTCGGCTTTTGATGGTGATCTCGGGGAAGACTTTTACGATTAGTTTCATGAAAACAGCGCGCGAACGGCCAGCCGAAAAAGGGGGGCGCGGATTATAGCGGAAATTGCTCAAGGTTTAACCAGTTAATGTGCAGAAGGTTTTGCACGCACCAAAACAGGTCATTTCTGACTCAAGACGCTACATTACAGGGCGAGATTTTCCACAATCAGGTGCTTTGCACCTTTATAAGCGTGAATTTGGGGCAAAAAACCCATGCTGGGGCACTGGCATGCAATTTGCTCCCTTGTGAGGCAGGTTGCCTTGGCAGAGTATTCGCGCCGGCATCACCCAAATTCAAGGGCATCCACTACCAAGCCCGAAGCCACCCGGAGGACATATGTCGAAGACGGTTCAACTCATCAAAGATCATGACGTCAAGTGGATTGATCTGCGCTTCACGGACACCAAAGGCACTCAGCACCACGTGACCATGCCGGCTCGCGATGCGCTGGATGAAGACTTCTTCGAAGTCGGCAAGATGTTCGACGGTTCCTCCATTGCTGGCTGGAAAGGCATCGAAGCCTCCGACATGATCCTGATGCCGGTTGACGAAACTGCCGTTCTCGACCCGTTCACCGAAGACGCCACCCTGATCCTGGTGTGCGACATCATCGAACCTTCGAGCATGCAAGGCTACGACCGCGACCCACGTGCGATCGCCAAGCGCGCCGAAGAACACCTGAAAGCCACCGGTATCGGTGACACCGTGTTCGCCGGTCCGGAGCCTGAGTTCTTCATCTTTGACTCGGTGAAATTCAAGTCGGACATCTCCGGCTCGATGTTCAAGATCTACTCCGAGCAAGGTTCGTGGATGTCCGACCAGGACATCGAAGGTGGCAACAAAGGTCACCGTCCAGGCGTCAAAGGCGGCTACTTCCCGGTTCCACCGTTCGACCACGACCACGAAATCCGTACCTCCATGTGCAACGCACTGGAAGAAATGGGCCTGACCGTCGAAGTTCACCACCACGAAGTGGCGACTGCCGGCCAGAACGAAATCGGCGTCAAGTTCAACACCCTGGTGAAGAAAGCCGACGAAACCCAAACCCTGAAGTATGTTGTCCACAACGTTGCTGACGCTTACGGCCGCACTGCGACCTTCATGCCGAAGCCACTGTACGGCGACAACGGTTCGGGCATGCACGTACACATGTCGATCTGGAAAGACGGCAAGAACACCTTCGCCGGTGAAGGCTATGCCGGCCTGTCCGATACCGCTCTGTACTTCATCGGCGGCATCATCAAACACGGTAAGGCCCTGAACGGCTTCACCAACCCGGCGACCAACTCCTACAAGCGTCTGGTGCCAGGCTTCGAAGCTCCGGTAATGCTGGCCTACTCGGCTCGCAACCGTTCCGCTTCGATCCGTATTCCTTACGTGTCGAGCCCGAAAGCCCGCCGTATCGAAGCACGCTTCCCGGATCCGGCTGCCAACCCGTACCTGGCCTTCGCAGCGCTGCTGATGGCCGGTCTGGACGGTATCCAGAACAAGATCCACCCAGGCGACGCAGCTGACAAAAACCTGTACGACCTGCCGCCTGAAGAGGCGAAAGAGATCCCGCAAGTTTGCGGCAGCCTGAAAGAAGCCCTGGAAGAGCTGGACAAGGGCCGCGCGTTCCTGACCAAGGGCGGCGTGTTCTCCGACGACTTCATCGACGCTTACATCGCGCTGAAATCGGAAGAAGAAATCAAGGTTCGCACTTTCGTACACCCACTGGAATATGAGCTGTACTACAGCTGCTGATCCGGTAGCGCTGCGCTACGCGGCGTGAGTGAAAGAGGCCTCCTTCGGGAGGCCTTTTTTATTGCCCGCGATTTATGACGTGATGCTGATCGTTCCCACGCTCCGCGTGGGAATGCAGCCCGTGACGCTCCGCGTCACTGGACGCGGAGCGTCCCTTGAGGCGTACCCACGCAGAGCGTGGGAACGATCAATTGTGGTGTATGAATGATCTCTGGATGTGTGCAGGGTTGGGCCAACCGCCACACCTGTCCTATGCTGCACCCCATCGCTTTCAATCCCGGTCGATTTCATGGGTCGCACCTTTCTCTACATTCTATTGCTGATGATCGCCCTGCCCGCCGCCGCGCAGATCTACAAATACACCGATGCCAACGGCCACACGGTGTACAGCGATCACTCGCCGGACGGCGTGCAGGCACAACCGGTGGAATTGCCGCCGCTCAATCGGGTCGAGCCGCAGGCGCCCAGCGCACCACCCGCGCCCGAAACCGACAACCGTGAACCTGCGCGCAACGCCTACGACATTCTTGAACTCGCCGGACTGCCCACCGAAGAAGCATTGCGCGCGAACAACGGCACCTTCACCGTCAATGTGCTGATCAAGCCGCGCCTTCGACCGCCTCATCAATTAAGGCTGGTATTGGACGATGAGCCTTACGGCCAGCCGAGCAACGTGCCGATCCTGCAATTGGTGAACGTTGATCGCGGCGAACATCGTCTAGCGGTGCAGGTGATTGACGGGCAGACGGTCATCCAGCAGAGCGCGCCAGTCCCTCTCAGCGTACAGCGGGTGCACAAGCCATGATTCGTGCGTGGCTGATCGCGGTGCTGGCGCTGCTCACGCTGCAAGCATCGGCTGAGGTGTTCACTTATATCGATGCCCAAGGCAATCGCGTCTACACCGACCAGCCGCGTGGCAATGCCAAGCGCGTACCGATCGCGAACAGCAATCGCATGTCCGCAAACCCCACCGTCGCCGTGCCAATCACAACTGCAAAAAAACCCCCAGAGCAACCGCCCTTCCACTACGACATGCTGCGCATTCTGGTACCTGAACCCGATGCAACGATTCGCAGCAGCGCCGGCGAAATCATCGTCAGCGTCACCAGCGAACCGGGCCTGCAAAAAGGTCATCGTTATCGACTGCTGCTGGATGGCCAGGCCACCGGCGAACCGGGGCTGAGCCCGGTCTTCCCGCTCAGCAACATCGATCGTGGCAGCCACAATCTCTCGGTTGAAATCCTCGACATGGAAGGACGCACCGTCGAACGCACCGCCAACCAGCCCTTCCACATGCTACGCATTTCCCTAGCGCAGAAACGCCAAGTCAAACCCTGCATCGCCGACGACTACGGCGTGCGCCCGGAATGCCCGCTGAAAGACAAACCGCCCGAGCCGAAAAACCCCTTCCTGCGTTTCTTCTAACTCCGCCCAGCTTTGCGCACTATATTGGTGCAACAGACTGCACCGTACTCACATTCCAACCCATTTTGGTTCGAAACTTCCCGTTCGAGCTGGCACCCTGCCACTCAAACGAGCGTCAAACGCCTGTTTCAGGCGACGAACGCTTCTTTTCGGAGCCTTGGTTTGGTTTTTGCATTTTCCGTTCACCGACGCTTGCTTGTTGCGCACGCTCCGCCCCCAAAAGAGGCTCCGATGACTATTAGCGACGCAATCCACCGTTTGCTGCTCGACAACCTGACCACCGCCACCATCCTGCTCGACGCCGAATTGCGCCTTGAGTACATGAACCCGGCGGCGGAGATGCTGCTCGCCATCAGCGGGCAGCGTAGCCATGGGCAATTCATCAGCGAGCTGTTCACAGAATCGACCGAAGCGCTGAATTCGTTGCGCCAAGCGGTAGAGCAGGCGCACCCGTTCACCAAGCGCGAAGCGATGCTCACCGCACTGACCGGCCAGACGCTGACCGTGGATTACGCGGTGACGCCGATCCTCAGCAACGGCGCCACGATGTTGCTGCTGGAAGTCCACCCGCGTGACCGCCTGCTGCGGATCACCAAGGAAGAGGCGCAACTGTCGAAACAGGAAACCAGCAAAATGCTGGTGCGTGGTCTCGCCCACGAGATCAAAAATCCGCTCGGCGGCATCCGTGGCGCTGCGCAATTGCTGGCCCGCGAACTGCCGGAAGAAAGCCTGCGCGACTACACCAACGTGATCATTGAAGAAGCCGACCGCCTGCGCAATCTGGTCGACCGCATGCTCGGCTCGAACAAGTTGCCGTCGCTGGCGATGTGCAACGTTCATGAAGTGCTGGAGCGCGTCTGCCAACTGGTCGAAGCGGAAAGCCAGGGCTGCATCACCTTGGTGCGTGATTACGACCCAAGCATCCCCGACGTACTGATCGACCGCGAACAAATGATTCAGGCGGTGTTGAACATCGTACGCAACGCGATGCAAGCGATCAGCAGCCAGAACGAACTGCGCCTGGGCCGCATCAGCCTGCGCACCCGGACCATGCGCCAGTTCACCATCGGCCACGTCCGCCATCGTCTGGTGACCAAGATCGAAATCATCGACAACGGCCCGGGGATCCCGGCGGAACTTCAGGAAACCATTTTCTTTCCCATGGTCAGCGGACGCCCGGACGGTACCGGACTCGGCCTGGCCATTACCCAGAACATCATCAGCCAGCACCAGGGCCTGATCGAGTGTGACAGCCATCCAGGCCACACCACCTTCTCGATCTTTCTGCCACTGGAACAAGGAGCCACATCGACATGAGCCGTAGTGAAACCGTGTGGATCGTCGATGACGACCGTTCTATCCGTTGGGTTCTGGAAAAGGCCTTGCAGCAGGAAGGCATGACCACCCAGAGTTTCGACAGCGCCGATGGCGTGATGAGTCGCCTGGCCCGTCAGCAGCCAGACGTGATCATTTCCGACATTCGCATGCCCGGTGCCAGCGGTCTGGATTTGTTGGCGCGGATTCGCGAGCAGCACCCACGGTTGCCGGTCATCATCATGACCGCTCACTCCGATCTGGACAGCGCTGTCGCCTCGTATCAGGGCGGCGCGTTCGAGTACCTGCCGAAGCCGTTCGACGTCGATGAGGCGGTCTCGCTGGTCAAACGTGCGAACCAGCACGCACAAGAACAGCAAGGCCTGGAAGTGGTGCCGGCACTGACGCGCACCCCGGAAATCATCGGCGAAGCGCCGGCGATGCAGGAAGTGTTTCGCGCCATCGGCCGCTTGAGCCACTCCAACATTACCGTGTTGATCAACGGCGAATCCGGTACCGGTAAAGAACTGGTCGCCCACGCCCTGCACCGCCACAGTCCGCGCGCGGCCTCGCCATTCATCGCGCTGAACATGGCGGCGATCCCCAAGGATCTGATGGAATCCGAGC
Source organism: Pseudomonas sp. 3B-A001-10F (assembly GCF_056313565.1). Classification (NCBI taxonomy): domain Bacteria; kingdom Pseudomonadati; phylum Pseudomonadota; class Gammaproteobacteria; order Pseudomonadales; family Pseudomonadaceae; genus Pseudomonas; species Pseudomonas sp. 3B-A001-10F. Next base: position 241,189 of record NZ_JBQYFW010000004.1, on the reverse strand, counting down.
TGTTCGGCCATGAGAAAGGTGCGTTCACCGGCGCAGCAAATTTGCGTCGCGGGCGTTTCGAACAGGCCGACGGCGGCACACTATTCCTCGATGAAATCGGTGATATGCCGGCCGACACCCAAACCCGTTTGCTCCGGGTTCTGGCCGATGGCGAATTCTATCGTGTGGGCGGCCACGTGCCGGTCAAAGTCGATGTGCGAATCATTGCCGCGACGCACCAGAATCTGGAAACCCTGGTGCACGCCGGCAAGTTCCGCGAGGACTTGTTCCACCGCCTCAACGTAATTCGTATCCACATCCCGCGCCTGTCAGATCGTCGTGAAGACATCCCGACCCTGGCCAAGCACTTCCTCAGCCGCGCTGCGCAAGAACTGGCGGTGGAACCGAAGCTGCTGAAGAGCGAGACCGAGGAATACCTGAAGAACCTGCCGTGGGGCGGCAACGTGCGTCAGTTGGAGAACACCTGCCGCTGGATCACGGTGATGGCGTCCGGGCGCGAAGTGCACATCAGCGACCTGCCGCCAGAACTGCTGAACCTGCCGCAGGACTCGGCGCCAGTGACCAATTGGGAGCAAGCACTGCGTCAGTGGGCCGATCAGGCGTTGGCGCGTGGCCAATCGAGCCTGCTCGACAGCGCGGTACCGGCGTTCGAGCGGATCATGATCGAGACGGCTTTGAAGCACACCGCCGGGCGTCGTCGCGATGCCGCCGTGTTGCTGGGCTGGGGGCGCAATACCCTGACGCGCAAGATCAAGGAATTGGGGATGAAGGTCGATGGCGGGGATGATGATGAGGGGGATGAGGGTTAACGGTTTGTTCGCTTGAGGATTGCTGCGTGCTCAGGATCCATCCCAGCCCTCTCCCAGAGGGAGAGGGCGCAGATCCCGGATGTTTTCGAAACCTGAATTCGGCTCAATATTTCAGGTCGGCGCAACTTGAACCAGCAACTCGGTCAGTCCCCTCTCCCTCTGGGAGAGGGTTAGGGTGAGGGGCCATCGTGCACCGCATCAATGCACAATGACCCGCGATCGCGCACAGCCGCATCGCCACAACTCAACCCTGAAAACGCTGATAAACCCGTTTTCATAAACATCAAAGCCCCGAAATTCGGGGCTTTGATGTCTCTGATCAGCTTTTTTGTTTCAGCAAATGAAAACCTGGCACGCCCCCTGCAACACCTCTTACAGGTGATTCGATTCACCACCCGTTTCGGGGACCTTGGTACAGGCAGGCCGGGGATTCCCCTCTTTACACCGGGCTCATACCGCAACGCGACGAGCCCACCCTTTTGGGATCCTTGGTACAGGCAGGCCGGGGGTTCCCTCTTTATACCGGGCTGACGCCAACAGCGCAGTCCACCCGTTTTGGGAACCCTGATACAGGCAGGTCAGGGATTCCCGCTTTTACACCGTTCGCCGAGACATCGAGTCCGACGTCAATTGAGCCTGGGCCGTTTGGGTAAATGATGCAGGGGCTGATTTTGCCGCCCTGAGTCATATTCCCGAATCACGGCTTCCAGCCTGTCCAGCATTTTTCCGGGGCTGGATTCATTGATCAGAATGCCCTTCATCCTTGCCTGATCGCCTGGGTCAGCCTTCGCATAGATATCCAGGAACCACCACACCCGCCGCTGCAAAAGCGGATGCTCGACGTGAAATTCAGGCGTGCGACTCAGTTTGCGAATCCCATTGATAACGTCACTTCCAGCCCCGCCAAAGCTGTCCCAGAGCTTAAGTTTTTCAGGTATTTCCGAGGGCGGCACATTTCGTAGCCACAGGTTTGCCGACCGATCAGTGCTTTCCTCTCCCAGCCAGATGTCGGTGCCTGTTTTTATACGCGCATGTATCAACCGCCGGAGGGAAGCCGGATCGGTAATTGGATTACCACTGAGCTTGAATCCGGCTCTGATTTCAATGGATTCGGGAATCGATGTAATTCGATTGTTCGTCAGATCCAGCACTTTCCCGGGAATCTCGTTGGTGATGCCCTCCGGAAATCTGTCTAACCCTGCATAGGAAAGCTCCAGCACCTGCAGCTCGGTCCTCCCTTTGACAGAAGGCGCAACCGTGAGTGGGTTATTACTGAGTTTCAATACTTCCAATTGCAACGGCCCGTTATCGGCATCAAGCCCTGGAAGATGGAGTATTCCGTTCTGCTCCAGCTCCAATACACGCAACCCGGTCATGCCGGCCACCGAAAAATCAGGCGACAGGTTGGTCCTTTGCAGCGTCAACTCTCGTAATCGCGCACGCCTTGCCAATTCATCAACACTGGCTGGCCCCTCGGTGAGCCGCAGCCCGCGATTATCAGACAGCAATGCACGTCCATTAACCACCCTCAGACTTTCAAGATTGGGGAAAGCTGAAAAAAAACCTTCCGGAAAAGGCACGCTTGCCCCCCTTAGCTCAAGGGAAACGATGGCGTTGAATGGTGTTGAGAGTGGCCGATGGCTTGGCCAAATCGAAAGACTCGAAGACAGCTTGAAACCCACCGGCCGCTTATCGTGAAAGACCAGCTCGTCAGGCTCCCCTTGCCACGTGTACAGACGGCGCAACGTGGAACCCAACTCACTTCCGTAGACCCCAGAGCTGAGGTCCTGGTCCAGTTGAGCAAGTCCAAGCTGGAGTCGTTTGAGCTCCACCTCTGCCGCATCCTTGTCACCGAAGTGCAGGCGAAAGTGATCTGCTTGTTGATCGGTCACTTGCGGCAAGTATTTTCGGACCTGCGCTCGGGTGGTTAGCGCAGCGGCATCGAGCAAGGACCCAACGTCGCTGCCGGTATCACTGCGCAGCACCAAGCCCGCCGGCAGTGATTCGCTTGACAGCCCTGCTTCTGCCTCCAGCCTTTCCAGCTTGTTCAAGGGACTGATTACATCATCCTGAATGCCCCTCAGCCTGACCTGAACGCCAGGCTCAGCCTTACGGTAGTGCTCGAAAAACCGCCAGACTCGTTGCTGCAAAAGCGGCCGCTCAATGTGAAACTCGGGTGCACGCGCCAGATCCCAGACGATTCTCCTCGCCACGAACCAATATGCGTCAACGTCAACACTGTCCCAGAGCTTCAAATTTTCAGCGAGTTCCTCTAGCGGCGAATGTCGTAACCAGGCATTTGGCGAGCGATCAATACTTCGCTCTCCCAGCCAAACGTCAATGCCTGTTTTTATCCGCGCGTCCCTCAGCCGCCGGAGAGTCGCCAGATCTGTTATGGGATTGCCAAAGAGATCAAAGCCCGCTCTGATTTCAACGGACTCAGGGATCGATGCAATACGGTTGTTCGAAAGATTCAGCATTTTTCCGGGAATTTCGGACGTGACGCCCTCCGGAAACCGGTCTAAACCGGTATTGGGAAGGTGCAGCTCCTGCAGCGCAGTCCTGACTTTTAGTGAAGGCATGACAGAAAGCGGATTGTTGCCGAGCTTCAATACTTCCAATCGTAACGGCCCGTTATCAGCATCAAGCCCGAGCGGGAGCTGTTCTATACCGGTCTGCGTCAGATCCAATACGCGCAACTGAGTCATCCCCGTCACGTCAGGTGCCACTTTCAAGGACGGATTCTGGTGCAGGTCGAGGACCTGCAAGCTCAACCGCCCTGGCAGGCCATTCACTACGGCATTCAGATCCGCCACCCCCTGAATGCTGCCAAGTGTCAGAGCTCGCAGGTCGGTCATGCCTGTCAGCGAGAACTCGGCTGGCAAATTGCAGTTTTGCAGGTGCAGCTCGCGTAAATGGGGAAGCTTTGCCAATTCTTCAACGAAACCTCGCTCAATGTTGTGCCTCGAGGCAGTCCGAAAAGGATTACCGCCAGGGAGAATGGGTGGCCAGCCAACCACCGTCAGACTTTCAATGTTGGGAAACTGCGCAGATAAACGATACGAGTTTAGATCTCCACCCACTCTCAGAGTAAGGGCGACAACAGCGTTGAATTTTGTTGAGACAGGAACACCGTATTGCCGAGCCCCAAGCTCGATATCCATCTTGAAACCCACTAGTCGGCCTTCGTGATAGACGCGCTCACTGGGTTCGCCCTGCCACATGTAAAGTCTGCGTAGCTTGCTAGCCATTTCCTCACTGACACTAAAGCTCGTCCTCTCCAGCTCAGAGAGCCCACGCTCGATGCGCTTCAGCTCCACCTCTGCCACATCCTTGTCGCCAAACCGAGCGATAAAGGCATCAGCGTCCAGGTCCGTCGTTTCCGGGAGGTATCTTTGGACCTGCGCTCGGGTGGTTGGCTTTACGAGCGTACGCTGGTACCAAAGACCGCTATCGACATTACGCAGCATCACCGGACCCGGGAGCAGCTCACTTGGCCGTCGGGCACGATGCAATCCAGTCGCCGGATCTACGGCGACAAGAACGAAAGCGCCATCGGCCACCTCAGCGTAGGTACGATTGTTAAAAACCCTTAAGCCTTCGCCGTTGGTTTCAGGAAGTAACGACCGAGCATTGATTACGTAATCGTCCAGCGTCGGTTGAGGCGCAAGCAAACGAGCTTCAACAGGGGCCGCGTGAACAATGATCGACGGCGTTGCACGAGTGGCATCTGCCTCAACGGCCCTGGACGACCCGGCTCGCGGCTGCGAATCATCGCGAGAGGTGCCTGAATCAAAACCGCTGCGACTCAATAAGCCGGGGAGCGGAATGTCCACGTCGGCCGGTCGAGTCGGGCTGGTAGAAGCATCTACTTTGACGTGGGTGCTGCCACCGGTAGGTGGTTTTACTGGCATGTTTTTCATCCTTGAAAAAGTCGCCCTGACTGTCGTGCCAGGGACGAAGGCTTTCGGCATCCTGCCGGTCTAAAAGAGGAGCGCACGATAGCGTGCGCCAGTATTCAAGGAGAGTGGAAAGGCAGACAGTCGTAGTGGGAAACGACGTCAAGAAGCGTAGGAGTACTTGAGAAGGACGGCGGGATTACGATCAGTTCGTTTGCAAACGGATCTCCAGCCGCCAGCGGTCATCGACCTCACTGCCGACCCAATTACCCTGCAACGGCCGCGCTGCCAGTATGGTCAACAACAACCCGCCATCGCTCATGCGTGTACGCCAGTTCACATCCCTGCCGTTGAGTTTGAACTGGCCCTTCTGCGCCCGGCCCTCAGCTTGGAACAGCAGCGCCACGGTGCCATCGATGATCTCGCCATGCAGTTTGGGTTCGTTGTTGAACCACACCACCAAACCGCCATCGGTCATTTCAACCTGCTGCAATATGCTCGGGTCCGGCGTGGTCAGGCGGCCGATCATCAAGCCGATCATCAAGCCGACAATCGCCAGCGAACCGATGACGCGCGGGAATAGTTTCGAACGGTTGTCCACAGGCGGCGTAGAATGCCGCTCATCTTTACCTTCGGAGCCGTGCATGTTTCACGTCATCCTTTTTCAACCAGAAATTCCGCCGAATACCGGCAACGTTATCAGGCTATGCGCCAACAGCGGCTGCCACCTGCATTTGATCGAACCGCTGGGCTTCGAGATGGACGACAAGCGCCTGCGCCGTGCCGGTCTCGATTACCACGAATATGCCACGCTGCAACGTCACGCGGACCTCGCCAGTTGCCTGGAAAGCCTGGGCAACCCAAGACTGTTTGCGTTCACCACCAAGGGTTCGCGACCGTTTCATGATGCCGCGTTCGTTCCTGGCGATGCGTTCATCTTCGGCCCGGAAAGCCGTGGCCTGCCGCCGGAAGTGCTCGACGCGCTGCCGCCGGAACAGCGCCTGCGCCTGCCGATGCGCGAAGGCTGCCGCAGCCTGAACCTGTCCAACACCGTAGCGGTGGCCGTGTACGAAGCCTGGCGCCAGAACGACTTCAAGTAACACCACAAAACAAATGTGGGAGCGGGCCTGCTCACGATTACGGAGTGTCAGGCAACATTGATGTGTCTGACAGACCGCTATCGCGAGCAGGCTCGCTCCCACATGGGGTGTTGCTGAACCGTCTTACTGAACGGTTGGCGTCTCGCCGCTTTCCTGCATGCGCTGCAGCTCTTGCGCGTACAGGGCGTCGAAGTTCACCGGGGCCAGCATCAGGGCCGGGAACGAACCACGGGTCACCAGGCTGTCCAGGGTTTCGCGCGCGTACGGGAACAGGATGTTCGGGCAGAACGCACCCAGGGTGTGGCTCATCGAAGCCGCGTCCAGGTTCTTGATCAGGAAGATACCGGCCTGTTGCACTTCAGCGATGAAGGCGACTTCTTCACCGTTTTTCACGGTGACGGACAGGGTCAGCACGACTTCGTAAAAATCACCTTCCAGTGCTTTCTGACGAGTGTTCAGATCCAGAGCGACCGCCGGATCCCACTGCTGGCGGAAGATCGCCGGGCTTTTCGGGGCTTCGAAGGACAGGTCGCGTACGTAGATGCGCTGCAAGGAGAATTGCGGTGCGGTTTCTTCTTCGCTGGCTGCAGTGTTCTGTTGGTCAGTCATCTCAGATCCTTATCGATCTTGGGTCTTTTAGGGAGTGCTGTACGTGGGTGCAGCCGTTCAGGCCTTGAGCAGCGCGTCGAGCTTGCCGGCGCGTTCCAGGGCATACAAATCGTCACAACCGCCGATGTGCTTGCTGCCGATCCAGATCTGCGGCACGGACGTACGTCCGGCTTTCTGGGTCATTTCAGCGCGCACCTGCGGCTTGCCATCGACCTTGATCTCTTTGAAGGCCACGCCTTTGTTCTCGAGCAGGTACTTGGCTCGCGAGCAATAAGGGCAGTAATCGCTGGAGTAGACGATGACTTCGCTCATATCACTTCACCAACGGCAGGTTGTCGCCTTTCCAGCTGGAGATCCCGCCGGACAGCTTGGCGGCGGTGAAGCCGGATTTCATCAGCTCGCGGGCGTGGGTGCCAGCGGTCTGGCCCAACGCGTCGACCAGAATGATGGTCTTGGCCTTGTGTTTTTCCAGCTCGCCGATACGCGCAGCCAGTTTGTCCTGGGGAATGTTCACCGCGCCAACGATGTGGCCAGCAGCAAAATCCTTAGCCGGACGGATGTCCACCACCACGCCTGCGTCTTTATTGACCAGCGCAGTCAGTTCGCCGGTGCTCAGGCTTTTACCGCCGCCCTGCATCGTGTGCGCCAGCAGCAGAGCCAGCAGTACGACGAAGATACCGACAAGAATGTAGTGGTTAGTGGCAAATTCAATCAGGTGAGCAACCATCGAAGGAGGTTCCAGGGCGTTAAAATGTCGGCCAGTATACACAGCCACTATGGTCGGCCAAACCCCGTCCGGCGGTGACGCGGTCGGAACTTAGCTTTAAACTCCAACTCCCTTTTCCATCGCCCTCTTCTTTATTAGCCACGAGTGGATTCCATGACTACCACGCCTAAACCTTTGGTCCTGATGATTCTCGACGGCTTCGGTCACAGCGACAGCCCCGAATCCAACGCCGTTTTTGCGGCGAAGAAGCCTGTTCTGGATCGCCTGTGGGCCACCGTGCCCAACGGCTTTATTTCGGGCAGCGGCATGGACGTCGGCCTGCCGGACGGCCAGATGGGCAACTCCGAAGTCGGCCACATGAACCTTGGCGCCGGCCGCGTGGTGTATCAGGACTTTACCCGCGTGACCAAAGCGATCCGCGACGGCGAGTTCTTCGAGAACCCGACCATCTGCGCCGCTGTGGACAAAGCCGTGGCCGCCGGCAAAGCCGTGCACTTCATGGGTCTGCTCTCCGATGGCGGCGTACACAGCCACCAGGATCACCTGATCGCCATGGCCGAACTGGCCTTCAAGCGCGGCGCCGAAAAAATCTACCTGCACGCTTTCCTTGACGGTCGCGACACCCCACCGAAAAGCGCTGCGTCGTCCATCGAACTACTCGATGCGACCTTCCAGGCACTGGGCAAGGGCCGCATCGCCAGCATCATCGGCCGCTACTTCGCCATGGACCGTGACAACCGCTGGGACCGTGTGGCTCAGGCCTACAACCTGATCGTCGACGGCAACAGCGAATTCCACGCCGCCACTGCGCAGGAAGGTCTGGACGCCGCTTATGCGCGCGGCGAGAGCGACGAATTCGTCAAAGCCACGACCATCGGTGAGCCGGTGAAAGTCGAAGACGGCGACGCCGTGGTGTTCATGAACTTCCGCGCCGACCGCGCCCGCGAGCTGACTCGCGTGTTCGTCGAAGACGACTTCAAGGATTTCGAACGCGCGCGCCAGCCGAAACTGGCCGGTTTTGTGATGTTGACCCAATACGCAGCGAGCATCCCTGCACCCTCGGCGTTCGCCCCGGGCAGCCTGGAAAACGTCCTCGGCGACTATCTGGCGAAAAACGGCAAAACCCAGCTGCGCATCGCTGAAACCGAAAAATACGCCCACGTGACCTTCTTCTTCTCCGGCGGTCGTGAAGAACCGTTCCCGGGCGAAGAGCGCATCCTGATTCCATCGCCGAAAGTCGCCACTTACGACTTGCAGCCGGAAATGAGCGCGCCGGAAGTCACAGACCGCATCGTCGACGCCATCGAAAACCAGCGTTACGACGTGATCGTGGTCAACTACGCCAACGGCGACATGGTCGGCCACAGCGGCGTGTTCGACGCGGCGGTGAAGGCTGTGGAATGCCTTGATACCTGCGTCGGGCGCATTGTCGAAGCGCTGGAGAAGGTTGGCGGCGAAGCGCTGATCACCGCTGACCACGGCAACGTCGAGCAAATGGCCGATGAATCCACCGGCCAGGCGCACACCGCACACACCACCGAGCCGGTACCGTTCATTTACGTCGGCAAGCGCGACCTCAAGGTCCGTGAAGGCGGCGTGCTGGCGGACGTGGCACCAACCATGCTGAAGCTGCTGGGCCTGGAAAAACCGGCGGAAATGACCGGCACTTCGATTCTGGTCTGACCCGAATCGCCGAAACACCGCAAAACTCTGCAGGAGTGAGCCTGCTCGCGATAGCCATCTGACAGTCGACTACTCTGTTGAATGTCAGTAAGCCATCGCGAGCAGGCTCACTCCTACATTGGTTTGCGATGTTTTTCAGGCCAGTTATCACACAGCCCCAATTGGGCGTTTTTTTTGCAGCCTCGGGCGGGCATACTAGGCCGTCCATTACCCTGGTGCCGCCCGCCTCTATGCTCCGCGTCCTGATCGCCCTCGCTCTGACCTGCCTGCTCCAACCGGCCTTCGCTGACGAGCGCGCGCAAACCCAACAACAGTTGGACGCCACGCGTCAGGACATTGCCGAGCTGAAAAAGCTGCTGAGCAAAGTCCAGGAAGAAAAGTCCGGCGTGCAGAAAGAGCTCAAGGGCACTGAAACCGAGCTGGGCAAGCTGCAGAAGCAGGTCGACGCGCTGCAGAAAGAACTGCAGAAAAGCGAATCCGAGCTGCAGCGACTCGATGCAGAGAAAAAAAAACTCCAGAGCGCGCGCACTGAACAGCAGCGACTGATCGCCATTCAGGCCCGCGCGGCCTATCAGAACGGTCGGCAGGAATACCTCAAGCTGCTGCTCAACCAGCAGAATCCCGAGAAATTCGCCCGCACCCTCACCTATTACGATTACCTGAGCCAGGCCCGCCTGGAACAGCTGAAGAACTTCAACGAAACACTGCGCCAACTGGCCAATGTCGAAAAAGACATTGCCGCCCAACAGGCGCAATTGCTGGTACAGAAAAGCAGCCTCGATACCCAGCGCGACGAACTGGAAAATGTCCGCAAGGAACGCCAGCAAGTGCTCGCCAAGCTTAACGATGACGTGAAGGCCCGCGACCAGAAACTCGCCGCTCGCGAGCAAGATCAGGCAGACCTGTCTAAAGTCCTTAAAACCATTGAAGAAACCCTGGCCCGCCAGGCCCGTGAGGCAGAAGAAGCGCGGCAGAAAGCGCTGATCGCCCAGCAGGAAGCGGAAAAAAAGCGTTTGCGTGAGGCGCAGGCTGAAAACAGCGACGCCCCACGAAAACCCGCCAGATCCACTCCCGGCGCGCTGGTCTCCAGCAGCGGCGAAACCTTCGGTGGCCCTTTTGCTGCAACCCGGGGAAAACTTCCGTGGCCGGTTGATGGTCGATTGTTGGCACGCTTCGGCGAATCCCGTGGCGACGACGCCCGCACCAAGTGGGACGGCGTAATGATCAGCGCCTCCGCCGGCAGCCAGGTGCATGCCGTACACGGTGGTCGCGTGGTGTTCGCCGACTGGCTGCGCGGCGCCGGGCTGCTGGTGATCCTCGACCACGGCAACGGTTTTCTGAGTCTTTACGGTCACAACCAGACACTGCTCAAGTCGGCCGGTGACGTGGTTAAAGCCGGTGAGTCCATCTCCACTGTCGGTAACAGTGGCGGCCAGGACACATCAGCGCTGTATTTCGCAATTCGTCAGCAGGGTCACCCGAGTGATCCAGCACAATGGTGCCGCGCGCAAGGATAAGCGTGCCGCCTAATTCAGGAGTTCGTTCGACATGCTGCATTTGTCCCGCCTTACCTCGCTGGCCCTGACGATCGCCCTGGTGATCGGCGCGCCTCTGGCGTTCGCCGCTCAACCGGCCCCGGCCGTCGCTCCGGCAGGCACTGCCGCGACTTCCAAGGCACCATTGCCGCTGGAAGAATTGCGCACCTTTGCCGAGGTCATGGACCGGATCAAAGCCGCTTACGTCGAGCCGGTGGACGACAAGACCCTGCTGGAAAACGCGATCAAGGGCATGCTCAGCAACCTTGATCCGCACTCCGCGTACCTCGGCCCTGAAGATTTCACCGAACTGCAGGAAAGCACCAGCGGTGAGTTCGGTGGTCTGGGCATCGAAGTCGGCGCCGAAGACGGTTTCATCAAAGTCGTCTCGCCAATCGATGACACCCCGGCGTCGAAGGCCGGCATTCAGGCCGGCGACTTCATCGTCAAGATCAACGGCCAGCCGACGCGCGGCCAGACCATGACCGAAGCCGTCGACAAAATGCGCGGCAAGATCGGCCAGAAAATCACCCTGACCCTGGTACGCGACGGCGGCACGCCGTTCGACGTGACCCTGGCCCGTGCGGTGATTCAGGTGAAGAGCGTCAAGGCGCAGTTGCTGGAAACCGGCTATGCGTACATCCGCATCACCCAGTTCCAAGTCAAGACCGGCGAAGAGGTTTCCAAGGCCCTGGCCAAGCTGCGCAAGGACAACGGCAAGAAGCTCAACGGCATCATTCTCGACCTGCGTAACAACCCGGGCGGCGTGTTGCAGGCAGCAGTGGAAGTGGTCGACCACTTCATCACCAAAGGCCTGATCGTCTACACCAAAGGCCGAATCGCCAATTCCGAACTGCGTTTCTCGGCCACCGGCAAAGACGAAAGCGAAGCCGTGCCGATGGTCGTGTTGATCAACGGTGGCAGTGCCTCGGCTTCGGAAATCGTCGCCGGCGCCCTGCAGGATCAGAAACGTGCGGTGGTCATGGGCACCACCAGTTTTGGCAAGGGCTCGGTGCAAACCGTGCTGCCGCTGAACAATGACCGCGCGCTGAAAATTACCACCGCGCTGTACTTCACGCCGAATGGCCGCTCGATTCAGGCACAGGGCATCGTGCCGGACATCGAAGTGCGCAAAGCCAAGATCACCAACGAGGCCGATGGCGATTACTTCAAAGAAGCCGACCTGCAAGGTCACCTGGGCAACGGCAACGGCGGCGCAGACAAGCCGACAGGTTCCGGCGGCAAGGCCAAGGCGATGCCGCAGGATGACGATTACCAATTGGCCCAGGCCCTGAGCCTGCTCAAAGGGCTGAGCATCACGTCCGGCCGTTGAGGATGTCTTTGCGTCTCCTCTTCGTTCTGTTGTGCTGTCTGGCGGGTGCTGCTCATGCAGAGCCCGCCAGCCCAAAGCCACACAAAGCCTATCTGACACTGATCATCGACGACCTGGGGCAGAACCTGCCCCGGGATCGCCGCGTGCTGGCCCTGCCCGGCCCGGTGACCACGGCGATCATGCCGGACACCCCGCACGCCACCGAGTTTGCCCGCGAAGCCCATCGCGCCGGCAAGATCGTTATCCTGCACATGCCCATGGACCCAGCCACCGGTCCCTATGCATGGCACCCTGAACTGCCCATCGAAGAGCTGGAAAAACGCCTCAACGCCGCGTTCAAAATGGTCCCCTACACTGCCGGCATCAATAACCACATGGGCAGCCGCATGACTGCGCAACCGGTGGCGATGGCCTGGTTGATGGGCGAACTGCAGCGCCGGCACAAGTTCTTCGTCGACAGCCGCACCAGCGCCCAGACCGTGGCGGCGCAGCAGGCGCAGAAGATCGATCTGGCCAGTGTCTCGCGGGATGTTTTTCTCGATGACGAGCGCACTGAGGCAGCGATCTACACGCAGTTGCAGACCGCGATCAGCCTGGCGCGCAAGCAGGGTTCGGCGGTGATGATCGGCCATCCCTATCCGCAGACACTGGCAGTGCTGGAGCGCGAACTGCCGAAGTTGAAGAGCCAGGGAATCGACTGGATCGATATCAAACAGATGATCAGCGTGCGCAGCAATCGCGCCATGGCCAGTCATGGTAAAGACGGGGTTTATCGGTAATATCCTGTGACGCTAGCACATACATAGTTACCACCCGGAAACCGTCCCCATTCCCGATAGTGCGACCTGCAACAGGTCGCGACGCCCTCGCGTCGCTTTCAACTATCAGGAATCATCATGACTATTGAAGACAACACCGCAGAGCATCCCATGCCAATGGAACCGATCATGCAGGACAATCTGCTGATCAACTTCACCACGGAGTTTCACCGGGTCTGGAGCACTAACGGCTCAAAAGCCAAACCCGCCACATTCTGGCGCCCCACCCCTGCTCCGGATGCATTGCCGGGCTACTTTCCGCTGGGCGACGTGCTCTTTCCCGGCGACGCCAATATCAATGGCGAAATGGTCGCAGCCGTAGTCTGCGAGAAAGATATGGCAGGGTCCTTAAGCACTAAAGGAAAGGCACTGGCCCGCCCTGCCGATTTTGAACTGGTCTGGAAAGAAACCGGAGCGCCCGGTGTTACTCGCATGTCGATCTGGCGACCTCTGGCACCCGTCGGTTACGTCGCTCTGGGACTCGTGTGCTCCAACGATCACTGCAAACCTTCGTTGAACTCGGTGCGCTGCGTCAGGCTCGACCTGGTCATAGCAGCGAACGTCGGCGATCTGATCTGGAATGACAAGGGCAGCGGTGCCAAGCTCAGTTTCAGCGCCTTTGGCATCGAACCTTCGACTGCCGCCGCAGGCGACATCCATTTTGCGCCCGGCACCTTCGTTGGCATCCAGGGCTACAGCAAGCCTGCAGCACCTTCGACGGCGTATGGCTTGCGCATGCAAATCCCGCTGCAAGTCAGCGCATCGCCGCAAACTCCGACCCTCACCGGATACACGAAGCCCGTAGTGAACGAACCCGCCACCGTCACCCAGATTGCCCGCCTGCCTTGGTTCGCAGTACGAGATCATGCTCATCCCGGCGAACAGTTTCGCAATTCGCCTTACTACGAACTGAAGAGAACTGACGAATATGTGCTCATTGGTCACGAGCGCAATGAATCGGACAAGCATCGGGCCGTTAAATGGACAGCACCACGCCTGCAGAACGCGGTGACAATGCGTATGTTCCATAGTTTTACCGCCATGGAAATCGTCAAAGCCTGGCCGACCGTGCCTCTCAGCGATATCCGCATGACAAAATTCTCGGCCTGCCTGCCAAAAAGTTTGACCCGCACCGAAACGTCTTCCAACGGTTGGAACGAGCTACGACCTCAAGTGGTGATTGCCATGGCGCCGAAGCAAACAGCCGTCGCGGTTTATCAGATGCAAAGCCATTACGAGTTGGTACGGGAAGACGGTACTCAAGTGGCGGTCGACTTTGGTTATACCGATGATTCAAGCGTTCTGCTGACGCAATATCCGCCGGAGTCCGTTGAGCTCGCCAGCGCGTGTCCGCCGCTGACGACAGACACCCCGGCAATATCTGGCACCGATGGCGCTAACGCTAAAGAGCAGCCATCATCGGGCCTGGATGTCGTTATAGATACCGCCCCATGATTTCGTCCACCACGCCTTCTTTGCGCAACTGATCCAGCGCAGCCTGAAGCTTGGCGACCACTTCGTCGGACACGTCCTTGTTCAGCGCCAGATACAGTTCTGCACTGTTGAAGCGCAGCACGGTCTTGAGACCGGTGACACCGTCCTGCCGCGCCAGATAACGCCCGGCAGGATCACCGGTGGCCCACAGGTCGATCTGACCATTGACCAGTTTCTTCGCGTTGTCCTGATCGCGCAGCACTACTATCGGCTTCAGACCTTGTTTGGTCAGTGTCTCGGCAATCGCATCGCCCTTGTAGGCACCGATCTTGTACTGGCGCGCATCATTGAGGGTTTCGAGAGTGATCTTGCTGTCAGCCTTGGCCAGCATGATCCAGTCATCCGGACCGATCGGGCCGACCCATTTGAAGAGCTTTTCGCGGTCCGGCAGACGCGCCATCACGAAGGCGCCATAACCGGGATTTTCCAGAGCCAGTTTGTAGACGCGCTCCCAAGGAAAGCGCAGGGTCAGGCTGTAAGTGATGCCGGCACGCTGGAACACTTCGCGCACGATGTCGGTGGCGATGCCATTGATGTTCTCGCCTTGGGCGAAGTTCTTGCCGTTTTTCGCCATGTTATACGGCGGGAAATTTTCGGTGAGGAGCACCAGATCGGTGTCGGGACTGTTTTCGGCGCGGGCGGTGTTGATGAGCAACATCGATGCACTGGCGAGAACAAGAAGCAGGCGTTTGATCATGTCGGGCTACCGGAATCCATGGCGTGCCCAAGAGTGCCTTGGGTGCGCCATGCTGTCCACTGGCCTGTATGGTTTTCGATCCTGACCCCATTTAAAAAGCATCAGCACGTGCTGACGTATCAAAAAAACAGCATGCGAAAGAACAGTTCTCAGCCGAATCAGAGATTCCTGCGGCCTTCACCGACCTCACATGTTTGACTTGCAGACAACAGCACTCACAACTAGTCACATTAGCCAGCACATACCGAACAGCACAACGAATTACACTCACCAGCGAAACACAGTTACTCCATTAATTCCTGAAATACGGTCAAGGATTGATCATGACTAATAAAGTCCGAATATTTTTTGCGTGCTCAGCAATGGCACTCACACTTCCATTAATCTCCTGCGCAGGCACTACAGCCGAAGCGCCGGAAGCAATTCTGCTAAGTAACGCGGGTGGCGACTTTAATCACTGGAACGGCATTGGCAAAATTTTCAAAGACGATAGACCTTATTGCAGCGCATTCCTCCTAGACACTCGCGAAACAGGCAAAGAAGCAAACGGGCCAGCTTACGTAATGACCAATGCGCACTGCACTTCCATCAGAGTCGGCACAATCGCCGACATTGCTTATCAAGGTCAGATACAGTTCAATTTTTTCCATGACACACTCGCGGACGCCAAGCGTTATGACATCGACAAGGTCAATTGGGCCAGTTTCGCCAGTACTGATATCGCTATATTGCAGTTAGGCACCTCACTGGACAGCCTGTTGAAAGACGGAGTAACCCCACTCAAGCTCGCGGCGGCGAGGCCACGCAACGTCAGTCAGGTGAACCTGGTAAGCGCGCCCGCCACTGCAGCCGGCCTGAGGCTTTCGATTTGCACACAAGAGCCGACGCACACAACCCTGATCAAGTATTTGAATGTTCACATCGACTACCAGAAACAAGACTGCAAGGGTATTGAACCAGGCTCCTCCGGCGCTCCGGTGATCGATGCTGAAACGGGACAAGTGACCGGCATATTATCCGGCACTACTTACGGTATTCCTTCGGATGACTTGTGTTTCTGGCATGGTCTGTGTGGAGATAAAAATACACAATCTCTATTGCCGCATCAGGCTAGCCAAAGTTTTCCTGTCGACTATCTGACTGCTTGTTTCGCCAATGGAACATTCCGTCTCGACACAGAAAACTGCGCACTCACTCCCAACTCAAACTTTCAGTTCAGATTAAACTCAAGAGCCATTACAGATATCGGACTGCACAAAACACCCAACGACACTAAACAACCAGCGCCAAAATGGGATATCAATTTTTCCATGAGTACCGAGTTCTATCGCTTCAAGACTGTTCGTGATGCACAGGCTTGTTATTCACCTGACCACTACAGCGACCGAATCAGTACAACCAACGCAAAAGTGCAATCAGAGATTGGCCGAGAACCCGGACTGCATTATTTATGTTTGATTGGCGTGAACTCAATCGATCAACAAGCCGATAGCCGACTTCTTGGAAACGCCCAAATCCTGGCAGCAAGAGTCGTAACTCCCGTTCCGATGCAATTACCCGCGCCGACACTCACCATTGAGCCAGACGGCGATTATCTTTTTATAAAGTACCGCGAAGAGGCGGATCGCAATCTCTGGACCCGGATATACACGGGGCCGGCAGAAGAAACCAATTGCTCCGAGATCAATCCTGAGCACTACAGCAAAGTCGACGACGGGTTTTACACCCCCGTTCAGGCGCTGCCATTGACGCTATGCAGTTACACGATGGATCGAAACCTGAGTGTTTCAGAGGTTCGGACTGATCACTTGCACCCTACGCAATCCCGGATAGCAGAATGAATCATGTGGCGGGTCTCGCTCGACGCGAAGTCCGCCACAGCACCGATGGCCATCTAACGCATCACGATCCCGCGATGGGCCATATAGGCCTTGGCTTCCTGCACGGTGTATTCGCCGAAGTGGAAAATACTCGCCGCCAGCACCGCACTGGCATGGCCCTCGAGAATGCCGTCAGCCAAGTGCTGCAGATTGCCGACGCCGCCGGAAGCGATCACCGGGATGCCCAGCGCATCGCTGATCGCGCGGGTCACGCCGAGATCGAAACCGTTTTTCATGCCGTCCTGATCCATGCTGGTCAGCAGGATTTCACCGGCACCGAGGCCTTCCATTTTCTTCGCCCACTCGACCGCGTCGAGGCCGGTTGGCTTGCGCCCGCCGTGGGTGAAGATTTCCCAGCGCGGGGTTTCGCCCGGGCCGGAGACTTTCTTCGCGTCAATGGCGACAACGATGCACTGCGAGCCGAAATGCTGCGCCGCTTCACCGACGAACTCCGGGTTGAATACGGCAGCGGTGTTGATCGATACCTTGTCCGCGCCGGCATTCAGCAGATTGCGAATGTCCTGCACGGTGCGCACGCCGCCGCCAACGGTCAGCGGAATGAACACCTGGCTGGCCATGCGCTCGACGGTATGCAGCGTAGTGTCACGGCCATCGACGCTGGCGGTGATATCGAGAAAAGTAATCTCGTCGGCACCCTGCTCGTCGTAACGACGGGCGATTTCCACCGGGTCACCGGCGTCGCGGATGTTTTCGAACTTCACACCTTTGACGACCCGGCCGTTGTCCACGTCCAGGCAAGGGATGATGCGTTTGGCCAGCGCCATGGTCAGTCCTCAGCCTTGGTACGAATCGCAGAAAGCTTGCGCTTCGGCGACGTCGAGGGTGCCTTCGTAAATCGCCCGGCCGGTGATGGCGCCGATGATGCCTGGCGCTTTGGCGTCGAGCAGCGACTTGATGTCACCCAGATTGTGGATGCCGCCGGAAGCGATCACCGGGATCTTGGTGGCAGCGGCCAGCGCAGCGGTGAACGGCACGTTGCAACCCTGCATCATGCCGTCTTTGGCGATGTCGGTATAAACGATCGAGGAGACGCCGTCGGCTTCAAACTGCTTGGCCAGATCGATGACCTGCACGGTGCTGATTTCAGCCCAGCCATCGGTGGCGACGAAACCGTCTTTGGCATCCAGACCGACGATGATCTTGCCCGGGAACGCGCGGCAGGCTTCAGCGACGAACGCCGGATCTTTCACGGCTTTGGTGCCGATGATCACGTAGCTCACGCCAGCCTTGACGTAGTGCTCGATGGTTTCCAGCGAACGGATGCCGCCACCGATCTGGATCGGCAAAGTCGGATAGCGCTTGGCGATCGCAGTCACCACTTCGCCGTTGACTGGCTGGCCTTCAAAAGCGCCGTTCAGATCGACCAGATGCAGACGGCGGCAACCGCCCTCCACCCACTTGGCAGCCATGCTCACCGGGTCATCGGAGAACACCGTGGAATCTTCCATGCGGCCCTGACGCAAACGTACGCAGGCACCGTCTTTAAGATCGATAGCGGGAATAATCAGCATCTGGCAAACCTTCAAATTTGAATGTTCAGCTTGGCTCGGAAATCAGTTTTTCTCGAGCGCCCACAGGTCGCTTTCGATGCTTTCAAACCGCTCTTTGAGGTGGGTCTGCACATCGAAAATCGCCCTGTTGTAATAGTGCGGAGCAATTTCGCGGGTAAACAGCTCAAGAATTTCCGCCGCTTCGAACGAACCGAGATCCAGTTCGAAACGGTCTTCCATGAACCGCTGAATCTTGCGATTGGCCTCGTTCTCCTGTTCGGGAGTGAGGGTCAGAATCGGCGGCTTGGACTTCTTGGCAGCCATTTACCAGCGACCGTCCCACGCAGCGAAGTTCTGCAGCAATTGCAGGCCATGGGTATGGCTCTTCTCCGGGTGGAACTGCACGGCGAAACGCGAGCCATCGGCCAGCGCCGCAGCGAAATCGACACCGTAATGACCGCCACCGACCACCTGCCGCGCGTTGGCGGCGGCGATGTAGTAGCTGTGCACGAAGTAAAAACGCGCCATGTCCGGAATGTCGTGCCACAACGGGTGGCTGCCCTTCTGCTTCACCTCGTTCCAGCCCATGTGCGGGACTTTCAGGTGCTCGCCGTCTTCATGCAGGTCTTTGCCGAAGAACTTCACCGCGCCCGGGAACAGGCCGATGCAGTCGACGCCGTCGTTCTCTTCACTGGTGTCGAGCAAGGCCTGCATGCCGACACAGATGCCAAGAAATGGACGATCCTGACTGACTTCACGCACCAGTGAATCGAAGCCGAGGCGACGGATCTCCGCCATGCAATCGCGAATTGCGCCAACACCGGGGAACACCACGCGGTCAGCTTCGCGAATCACGGCGGCATCGCTGGTGATCAGCACTTTACCGGCGCCGACGTGCTCGAGGGCCTTGGCCACCGAGTGCAGGTTGCCCATGCCGTAATCGATAACTGCAACCGTCTGCATTACAGAACGCCTTTGGTCGATGGCATTTGCCCGGCCATGCGCTCATCCAGCTCGACAGCCATGCGCAGCGCGCGGCCGAAAGCCTTGAACACGGTTTCGATCTGGTGGTGGGTGTTGGTGCCACGCAGATTGTCGATGTGCAGGCTGACCAACGCATGGTTGACGAAGCCCTGGAAGAATTCCTGGAACAGGTCAACGTCGAAGCCGCCCACGGTGGCGCGAGTGTACGGCACGTGCATCTGCAGGCCCGGGCGACCGGAGAAGTCGATGACCACACGCGATAGCGCTTCGTCGAGCGGTACATAGGCATGACCGTAGCGACGGATGCCTTTTTTATCGCCGATGGCTTTGGCAAACGCCTGGCCGAGGGTGATACCGACGTCTTCCACCGTATGGTGGTCGTCGATATGCAAATCGCCCTTGCATTCAATATCCAGGTCGATCAACCCGTGACGGGCGATCTGATCCAGCATGTGCTCAAGAAAAGGAACACCGATATCGAATCGGGCCTTTCCGGTGCCATCAAGGTTGATCGAGGCTTTGATCTGGGTTTCCAGAGTGTCGCGCTCGACAGACGCCTTACGTTCGGCCATCACCAGCTCCGCAAAATCATTGGGCGAAAAAGGCAGCCATTATAGGCACGCGAGGCGCAAACAGAAACACGAGAGGTGAGATGGCTGACGGATAGAACGCCCGGCTGTCGCGGGTAGACATGTCCATACAAGCCATAAAGGGCAATGATCGCTCCCACGCTCTGCGTGGGAGTGCAGCCCCGGACGCTCTGCGTCCGCTTCGAATGTGACGCAGAGCGTCACGGGAGGCATTCCCACGCAGAGCGTGGGAACGATCAGGTACAGGCGACCTTAGTGAAACAGTACCGCCGTTTTCTGCAGGGTCACCCACACACCCCACGCCAACGGAATACCCACCACCAGCCACGCAGCGATCGCCAGCGGCTTGCTGCCCGGGGCGGCTTTCCACTCCAGGACCGTGCTGGCATCAGCACCTTTGTCGTGACCCAGCGCCTGTTCGGCAGCCAGTTCAGCGTCGGTCATGAAGTACTTGTCAGCTACCGGACGCACCAGTAGGTTGCACAGGAAGCCCAACACCAGCAGGCCTGCGAGGATGTACAGGGTGATGTCGTAAGCGGCAGCGCGTTCAACGCCGATGCTCAACTGATACTCACGCAGGTAGTTCACCAGCACCGGACCGAGCACCCCGGCCGCAGCCCAAGCGGTCAGCAGACGACCGTGGATCGCACCGACCATCTGCGTACCGAACAGGTCGGCCAGATACGCCGGCACCGTGGCAAAACCGCCGCCGTACATCGACAGAATGATGCAGAACGCCGCCACGAACAGCGCAACGTTGCCCAAATGGCCCATGTTCGGGATCAGCGCGTACAGGGCAAAACCCAGGGCGAAGAACACGAAGTAGGTGTTTTTGCGGCCCAGGTAGTCCGAGAACGAAGCCCAGAAGAAGCGGCCACCGATATTGAACAGGCTGAGCAGACCGGTGAAACCGGCAGCAATCGCAGCGATCGAAGCCAGTTGCCCGGCGTCGAGCTGACCAAACGGCACATCGACACCCAGCAGTTTGCCGCCGAACACTTCCTGCAGCAGTGGCGAAGCCATGCCGAGGATGCCGATGCCGGCAGACACGTTCAGGCACAGCACCAGCCAGACCAGACGGAATTGCGGGGTTTTCCACGCCACATTCACGTGCACGTGACGGTGGGTGATCATCGAGTTCGAGGCTTTCTTCGCCGGAGCGGTCCAGCCTTCAGGTTTCCAGCCGGTTGGCGGAACGCGGTAAGCCAGAGCACCACCGATCATGAACACGAAGTAGATCGCGGCCATGGCGACGAAGCTCTGCCAGACGCCGACACCGGTTGGCGAAGCGAAGTGGCTCATCAGCGCGGTTGCCAGCGGTGCACCGACCATCGCGCCGCCACCGAAGCCCATGATTGCCATGCCGGTAGCCATGCCGCGCTTATCCGGGAACCACTTGATCAGGGTCGAGACCGGCGAGATATAGCCCAGGCCCAGACCGATACCGCCGATCACGCCAGAGCCGAGCCACATTAGCCAGATCTGGTGGGTATAAATACCCAACGCGGAGATCAGCAGACCGCCGCACCAGCACAGTGCAGATACGACACCGGCCTTGCGTGGCCCCGCGTGTTCCAGCCAGCCACCCCAGATCGCTGCCGAGCAGCCGAGGAAGATGAAGAACAGCGTGTAGATCCAGCCGAGCATCGAGATCGGCCAATCACATTGCGACGAGAACACTTGTGCGATGAAGCTCATGTCCGGTGCGCAAGCCACCGGAGCAGTCACGCCCAGCGCCTTGGACAGCGGCAACCAGAACACCGAGAAGCCGTAGGCCATGCCGATGCACAGGTGGATGGCCAGAGCGGCCGGTGGAACCAGCCAACGGTTGAAACCGGGCTTGGCGATGATGCGTTCCTTGGACAGGAACGCGGGCTGATCGGCTTTGAGGCCGTCCGCCGTGATGCTCGTGCTCATTGTGTATCCCCCAATTATTAGTATGGTTCGCCAGCCACTGTTCACCCCCGGCCTTTATGCACGCAGGCATGACCGTTTTTTTGGGTGAAGCTCCTTGAAGGCGCGACGTTAAGTCGCAGAAGGACGGACGAACGGGCGAAGGTTACCATTTGCACGTGACAGAAAAACCAAACTGATATCACCTTTTTTCTGTCGTCTGATCTCGTATCACTCAGGAAAATGTCATGCCAATCGTCGTACAAGCGCTGAACGCCGCCAATTATCAGGACCAGGAGGATTTGCGGAAGATTTATCGCGACGCGCCGGACTGGCTGTTTGCGCCGTTTTCCGGTGAAAACAATCTGATCGACCGCACTCTCGCCGAGGGAAGTTTTATTGCCGGGCGTTTCAACGACCGCTTGCTCGGTGCCGCGCGCCTGCAGAGGCACCACTACGTTTGGTACTTGTCCCATTTATGCGTACGAAAAGTTACCCGTCGCCGTGGAGTTGCTGAACGGCTGGTGAACCAAGCGCAGAAAATGGCGTCGCAAGCGGGGGCTGAACTGCGTCTGCTGGCGCCTGCCGGGCATCCTGAAGCCTTGGCAATTGCAGCGAAGTTACACCTCCCGCTGGAGGTACTGGCAACATGACGCCACACCGAACCGGGCAATTGCAGCGCTATACTCCCCGGCTAAATTACGAATTCGACTAACTACAAGGACTCGCCCATGAAAGCGTTCGGCAAAATCCTGGGTCTGGTACTTCTCGGATTGTTGCTGATCATTGTGGCGGCAGGTTTTGCCCTGACCCACCTCTTCGATCCCAACGATTACAAAGACGAGATTCGCCAGATAGCCCGCGACAAGGCCCACATCGAGCTGACGCTCAATGGCGACATCGGCTGGAGCCTGTTCCCGTGGCTCGGCCTGGAACTGCACGAGGCCAGCGTTGCCACCCTGATCAATCCGACTGAACCGTATGCCGATCTGCAGATGCTCGGCCTGTCCGTGCGGGTGCTACCGCTGTTGCGCCGCGAAGTGCAAATGAGCGATGTCCGCGTTGAAGGACTGAACCTGCGCCTGAAACGCGACAAAAACGGCCACGGCAACTGGGAAGACATCGGTAAGGTGCCGACAGCCGCCGCACCTGCCGGCAGCCCGGCACCTGCCAGCGCAGCCACTGCAGAAGCGCCTGCCCAACCGGAAAAACCGCCACAGCCGATCCGCCTCGACATCGACAGCCTGACCGTCAACAACGCCCGCGTTGAATACAACGACGAGCTGACCGGCAAGCAATTCAGCGCCGAGAGCATCCAGCTGAGCACCGGCCCGGTACACGATTCGACGAATATTCCGGTGAAAGCCACGGCATTCCTCGGCACCAACCAGCCGGTCCTGCGCGTGCGTACCGAGCTCACTGGCGAGCTGCGCATCGAGCGCGCGCTGCAGCGCTACAGGTTCGAAGATATGAAGCTTTCCGGTGAATTGGCCGGCGATCCGTTGCAAGGCAAGACCATGACCTTCGCAGCTCAGGGCCAGTTATCGCTGGACAAAGCGGCGAACGTCGCCGAATGGACCGGTATCAAGATCTCTGCCAACCAGTTGCGCGCCTTGGGTGAGCTGAAAGCCAATGACCTCGACAAGACTCCGCAGATCACTGGCGGGCTCTCCATCGCCCAGTTCGATCTGGCGAAATTCGTCGACAGCATCGGCCAGAAACTCCCGGCCATGGCCGAAGGAAGCCTGAGCAAAGTCGAACTGGTCAGCCGCGTGGCCGCCACGCCAACCAGCATTGCCTTCGACAATATCAATCTGAAACTCGACGACAGCAGCTTCAGCGGCCGCATCGCCGTCGAAGACTTCGCCAAACAATCGCTGCGGGCAATTCTCAAGGCCGATACGTTCAACGCTGACCGCTACCTGCCGCCGAAATCGGCACAAGCCAACAGCGCCACGCAAGTGCGTCAGGGCGAAGTCGCCAGCACCGAAGCCGATGCCATGGCCGGTGCCGGCTCCACGCCGCTGCCGGACAAACCGAGCAAAACCGCCTGGAGCACCGAGCGCCTGCTACCGGTTGAGCGCCTGGCCAAACTCGACGTCGACGCCGACCTGACTTTTGGCCAACTGACCATCGACAAGTTGCCGATCCAGAACGCCGCACTGAAAGCCACCGGCCAAAGCGGCTTGCTGACCCTGACCAACCTGAGCGGCGAACTGTACAACGGCGGTTTCGCCGCCAATGGCACCCTTGATGTACGCCCGAGCGCGCCTGTACTGAACCTGCAGACCAAGCTCAATCGCGTGCCTGTAGAAAAAATCCTCGAAAGCCAAGGCAAGAACCCGCCCGTCAAAGGTCTGGTGACCCTCACCAGCAATATCACCGGCAGCGGCAACAGCCAGCAGGCGCTGATCGATACGCTTAACGGCAACGCCAGTTTCGTGATCAACAACGGCGTGCTGCTCAACGCCAATCTTGAACAGCAACTGTGCAAAGGCATCGCCACGCTTAACCGCAAAACCCTCAGCGGCGAACCACGCGGTAAAGACACGCCATTCCAGGAACTCAAGGGCAACCTGACTTTCCGCAATGGCATTGCCAGCAACCCGGACCTGAAAGTGCGCATCCCCGGCATGACCGTCAACGGTGACGGCGACATCGACTTGCGCGTGCTCGGCATGGACTATCGCGTCGGCATCATTGTCGAAGGCGACACCAGCGCCATGCCGGATCCGGCGTGTCAGGTCGGCGAAAAATTCGTCGGCATCGAATGGCCACTGCGCTGCCGTGGTCCGCTGGAGCTGGGCGCCAAGGCCTGCCGCGTCGACAACGATCGCCTCGGTCAGGTCGCGACCAAACTGGCCGGCGACAAGCTCAGTGAAAAAATCGACGAAAAACTCGGTGACAAGGTCAGCCCGGAATTGAAAAACGCATTGAAGGGGCTGTTCAAGCGATGAGAGCGGAGCAATTTTCCACGGCGGTGCTGGATTGGTTCGACCGCCACGGCCGCCACGATCTGCCTTGGCAGCAGAACATCAACCCGTATCGGGTGTGGGTGTCGGAGATCATGTTGCAGCAGACCCAGGTCAGCACCGTGCTCAATTACTTCGACCGTTTCATGGCCGCGCTACCGACAGTCGAGGCGCTGGCCGAAGCACCGGAAGACGAAGTGCTGCACCTGTGGACCGGGCTGGGTTACTACACCCGCGCGCGCAATTTGCAGAAGACTGCGAAGATCGTAGTCAGCCAATACGCTGGCGAGTTTCCGCGTGACGTTGAAAAGCTTACGGATCTACCAGGCATTGGTCTGTCCACTGCCGGCGCCATCGCGAGCATCAGCATGGGTCTGCGCGCGCCGATTCTCGACGGCAACGTCAAACGCGTGCTGGCGCGCTTTACCGCGCAAGAGGGCTACCCCGGCGAACCGAAGGTCGCCAAACAACTGTGGGCCACCGCTGAACGCTTTACGCCGCACGATCGGGTCAACGCCTACACCCAGGCGATGATGGATCTCGGCGCCACACTGTGCACGCGTAGCAAACCGAGCTGCCCGCTGTGTCCGCTGGAGCGTGGCTGCGAAGCGCACATGCTCGGCCTCGAAACCCGCTACCCGATTCCCAAGCCGCGCAAAGCCATTCCGCAGAAGCGCACGCTGATGCCGATGCTCGCCAACGGCGATGGTGCAATTCTGCTTTACCGTCGCCCCTCGAGCGGTTTGTGGGGCGGTCTGTGGAGCCTGCCGGAACTCGACGACCTCGATGACCTGCAACATCTCGCCGATCAGCACTCGCTGACCATGGGCGAGCAGCAGGCGCTGCCGAACCTCGTTCACACGTTCAGCCATTTCCAGCTGTCCATCGAACCCTGGCTGGTTCAGGTGCAGGAGGCCGCCCATCACGTGGCCGAGGCCGACTGGCTCTGGTATAACCTCGCCACCCCGCCGCGCCTGGGCCTCGCCGCCCCGGTCAAAACCTTGCTCGAACGCGCGGCCGCCGTCTTGAATGCAGGAGAGTCGCCATGACCCGCACCGTAATGTGCCGCAAGTACAAAGAAGAATTGCCCGCGCTGGACCGCGCCCCTTTCCCGGGCGCCAAAGGTCAGGATATTTTTGACCACGTCTCGGCCAAGGCCTGGGCTGACTGGCAGAAACACCAAACCTTGCTGATCAACGAAAAGCGTCTGAACATGATGAACGCCGAAGACCGCAAATATCTTCAGGGCGAAATGGACAAGTACTTCTCCGGCGAGGAATACGCCAAGGCCGAAGGCTACGTTCCGCCTGCTGAGTAAACCCTGCAAAATCGGGGGCCGGATCGTAAGCGACGGAATTAATTTAAGAAATTTTAAAAAAGTCGTTGACGTAAATCCGAAAAACCCTTTTAATGCGCCCCGTTGCCCAGATAGCTCAGTCGGTAGAGCAGGGGATTGAAAATCCCCGTGTCGGCGGTTCGATTCCGTCTCTGGGCACCAAATACCGAAAACCCTGAATCGCAAGATTCAGGGTTTTTTTATACCTGCGATTTGATCACGCTTCGCTCTCCGCCCCGCAACGCCCTCCTCTCGATACACCTCAAACCCGCCTGTACTGAAAAATACCCAAAATCTGTATCTCTCCCCATGTAGGAAAATTCGCCAGTATTCCTCCAAGCCTTGGCGAGCCAACGACTGGCTCTACTTTGCGCCCCGCAACACTCTGGGCCCCTGAAGCCCTCAGAGCGCAAAACCTGATTTTTTGAATAGATCGGCGTCCACCGCAAGGTCACTTCCTGTCCAGCTAAAAAATCTAAAAACAAACCCAACAGGCGAACTGCATTTACTGCTTTTCAAACATTCCAGGATGAATGCTGGCGCCCCTGTGCGCCCGGCAAAAGAGCGAAACGGACGACGTATGATCAAGCAACTTATCAATGAAGACAGTTATGTGCAGATTGGCGATCTGTGCAGCGCAACGATCCAGCTGAAAATCGAAGGACTGAATCCTGCCGGATCGATCAAGCTCAAAACCGCACATGCCCTGATCACGGATCTGGAAAACCAGGGCCGGATTCACCATAAGACCCGCCTGGTCGAGTCTTCCTCGGGGAATCTGGGGGTCGCGCTGGCCATGGTTTGCGCCGCAAAGGGTTACAAGTTTGTCTGTGTGATCGACCCGAACATTTCTGCGCCGAACAGAAAACTCATGCAGGCACTGGGTGCCGAAATGATCATGGTCGATCAGCGTGACGAAAACGGCGGCTACCTGAATTCGCGTATCCGTTTGATCGAGCAACTGGTCGCAGAGAACTCCGACTACATCTGGCTCAATCAATACAAAAACCCGACCAACCCCCTCGCTCACTATCAAGCGACCGCGAAGTCCATCGCCCATAAGTTTCCACACGTGGACTACTTGTTCGTCGGCGCCGGTACCACCGGTACTTTGATGGGCTGCAAGAACTACTTCGCCGAACACCATCCGCACACCAAAGTGATTGCCGTCGATACGGTCGGCTCGGTGACCTTCGGTCTGCCGGGCGGTACGCGGCATATCCCGGGGCTGGGTACCAGCCGTCTGCCGGAGATCTTCGAGCCGTCGGGGATTCACGACTTCGTATCGATCGCCGAGGAACAGACGATCAAAGTCTGCCGCTGGCTGGCGCAACGCTACGGTCTGCTTTTCGGTGGTTCCACCGGCACGGTCCTGGCGGGCATCCAGCAATGGGCGCCGCACATCCGTCCTGACGATGTCGTTGTGGCGATCTCCCCCGACATGGGTGAGCGCTACCTCGAAACCATCTACTCCGACGACTGGGTCACCCAGCGGATCGGCGCAAACGCTTTGCAACCCCTCTTCCCAGAAATCGCACTGGCACTCTCGGCGTAATCCCCATGACCACACACAACCCGATTCAACCGTTCCATGTAATCCCCGGCGCTGTCGTCAAGGAAATCCTCAACGGCCTGCGTCACGCAACCATCGACATGGTTGCCCAGACCTACCTGACCCACGAGCGCGGCGAAACCGTTAACCCGGATAGCTACTTCCTGCGTTTTCCGGCGCAACCGGCGAACCGGATCATTGCTTTGCCGGCAGCGATCGTCGACAGCGAGGGCGATCAGTCCGTCTCCGGGATCAAGTGGATTGCCAGCTATCCCGACAACATCAAGTCGGGCATCCCGCGCGCTTCGGCGGTGCTGATCCTCAACGATCCGGACACCGGCTATCCCTACGCGCTGCTTGAAGGCGCGCTGATCAGTGCCGTGCGCACCGCAGCGTCGGCGGTGCTCGGTGCCTGGTGGCTGAATGACCAGAGCAAGAGCGCACAGAAACTCTCGATCATTGGCGGCGGGGTGATTTCTCGGAACATCCTTGAGACGTTCATCGCCGATGACTGGTCGTTCGATAGCGTGGGCATTCACGACCTCAATGCAGAATCAGCACATGCGCTGGCGGCGTTCGGCAAGCAACTCGGGGTGCCGGATGTACAGCTGTTGTCGCTGGACGAGGCACTGAGCGCCGACATCGTGGTGTTCGCCACCAGTGCCGGCGAACCCTACGTCAACGGCAGCGGCACCTTCCGCCCGGGGCAGATCGTGCTGAACATCTCGCTGCGGGATATCGGCGCAGAGATCATCGAAGAAAGTTACAACTACTTCGATGACGTGACCCATTGCCTGAAAGCCAATACCTCGCCGCATCTGGCCGAGCAAAAGTACGGGCATCGTGATTTCGTTACCGGCACCGTCGGGCAATTGATTCGCGGCGACCTGCAGGTTGCCACGGACAAGCCGCTGATTTATTCGCCGTTCGGCATGGGCATCCTCGACCTGGCGATTGGCCGGATGATCCACGACATCGCGGTCAAGGACGGTTCGGCGGTCGCCATCCCCTCCTTCTTCGGGGAGGAGCGCAGATGGTGACGGCGCCTCTGCACATCGGCCTGGTGGGCTGCGGCTCGCGCGGGCTATCGATTTTCGAACGCCTGCTGAGCCTTGCTGAAACCCGCCCGGAGCAGCCAGTCGTCATCGATATTTTCGATCCGAATGTGCTCGGAAGCGGCGCGCATTGGCCGGATCAACCGGACTATCTGCTGCTCAACACCGTTGCCGGTCAACTCGGGGTTTTCCCCGACGCAGCAGCCTTCGGAAACCTGGCGGATGCGCGGGAACGACCGGGCGCAGATTTCCTGACGTGGTGCCACGGGCAGCGCATCAAGGTCGACGCGGACAGCGGACTGCTCGCCGCCGACGGCCGTGACGTCGAGCCGCAGGACTTTCTGCCGCGCCATTTGCTCGGCGCCTATCTGGCGGACGCCTTCGCGCAAATCCTCGCGACGGCACCGCACTGGGTGAGCGTGAACCTGCATCAGCAGGCCGTCACCGCGGTCGAGAGCAACGCGGGTCAGCAATACCTGCTGCAGACCGCTTCGGGGGCTGCGGTCACCGTGGATCGGCTGATTCTGACGGTCGGCCATACCGGTCGCCTGCGCTCGGCGGATCGCAACCGCGTTGATGATGTCTATCCGCTGCCCGGCAGCCTCGCCACCATCGAGCCCGGCGAAACCGTGCTGGTTGAAGGGCTCGGGCTGGGTGCGATGGACACCCTGGCGGCGCTGACCTCCGGCAGAGGCGGAAGCTACAAGCGCATGGCCGACGGCAGTCACGCCTATCAGCCCTCGGGCCAGGAGCCGGTGATTTTTATCCAGTCGCGGGACGGGCTGCCGTTTCGCACCCGACCCAACGGCCTGATTGAATGCCCGCGCCATCGCGCCGTACTGCTGACGAGTGCGCGCATCGAATCCCTGCGGGCAAGCAGCAATAACCGACAGTTGGACTTCGAACAGGACATCCTGCCGCTGATGCTGCTGGAGATGCGTGCTGCGGCCGTCGCCGTCGTGCACAGCCCATCAGCGCCAGAGCAGGTGCTGGAGCGACTCAGGGCCGTTAGCGTTGTTGGCGAACCCGGTGTTGGCGCCTGTGAGGCGTTACTGCGTGAGTACGAAGCGACCAGCGGCTCGATCGATCCGCAAGCGCTGATCTGGCATGCACTGCCGGACGACGTGCAGCCCTACAACTATCACGCCTGGATCTACGACACCCTCGAAGCCGATTTGCACGAGTCGCGCCTAGGGCGCGGAGGATCGGCGATCAAAGCCGCCATCGAAGTCTGGCGCGATCTGCGTGACCGCCTGCGTGAGGCCGTCGATTTCGACGGGCTGACCGACGCGTCGCATCGGCAGTTCTATGGCCGTTGGCACAAGGCAATCAACCGCCTCGTTGCGGGCCCGCAAAAAGAGCGCCACGCCGACCTGCTCGCTCTGTGTGACGCCGGTCTGCTGACATTTCTCAAGCCCGGCTCGCGCCCTGCGATCAACGACTTCAAACGCGTCGCCGGTTATGTCCAGAGCAGCGGCGTAAGCAACAGCGACTGCGCGCCGGTGCGTGATCTGGCGCGGCTGGGCCTGATCCGCCCGAGAACCGACGAACCAGGCATCGACGGCATCGATGTCGACGCC
This sequence comes from Pseudomonas sp. 3B-A001-10F, assembly GCF_056313565.1. NCBI lineage: Bacteria > Pseudomonadati > Pseudomonadota > Gammaproteobacteria > Pseudomonadales > Pseudomonadaceae > Pseudomonas > Pseudomonas sp. 3B-A001-10F. Next base: position 211,132 of record NZ_JBQYFW010000004.1, on the reverse strand, counting down.
GCGTGCCACCCGAAATCGAGCGCTGGCGAACCGGTGCGCAACATTTGGGTACTCGGCCCGCTCGCCGAAGGTTCTTGCTACTACAACCACTACGTCACCTCGGCGGGCGCGCCTTCGCGTCTGTTCATGGACGCCCATCGAGCAGCCACTGCCATCCTTGAGACAGGGACTTCAGCATGAAGCTTTTCTACCAGACGCATTCACCCTACGCCCGCAAGGTGCTGGTGCTGGCTCACGAACTCGGCATCGCGTCGAGCCTGGAAGTGATCCACCACGAGACCAGCCCGACGTCGCCAAACGAGACCATCTACAAGGCCAATCCGTTGGGCAAAGTGCCGGTGCTGATCCTGCCTGACGACACGGCGCTGTTCGATTCCATCGTGATCTGTGAATACCTCGACGACCTGAGCGACGGGCCGAAACTCATCCCGGCAAACGGCCCTGAGCGCTACAAGGCGCTGCGCCTGCAAGCATTGGCGCAGGGCATGTGCGATGTCGGCATCAAGCTGCGCTGGGAAGTCGAGCGCCGCCCCGAGGCCTTGCGCTATCCGGCCTATGCCGACGGTCAGGCGTTCAAACTCAAGGAGGCTTACCGTTTCATCGAAGAACACGTCGACCTCAATGGCCCGATCACCCTCGGCCATATCGCCCTGGCGACCGCGCTCGACTGGATCGCCTTTCGCCAACTCTCGGACTTTTCCGCTCAAGCACGCCTGACCGAGTGGTATCAGACTTTTTGTGAGCGGGCGTCCATGCGGGCGACCGAGTACAGCGGGCAGACTCACGATTAAGTTAAGGAAAACCGGGTATGAGTTCTCTCTTGTTGCAAATGTCACCGATCGCGCTGGTGATCGCGTTGATCCTGATCGTCCGCCGACCGCCAGTGCAAGCGGCACTGGCCGGCGTAGTGCTGGTGCTCGTGCTGTGGGCCTTGGGCGCAGCCGGGCCTGTGTCGGCGGCAATCAGCACGGCCATCTTTCAGGACACCACCATCCTGTTTCTCAGCACGGCGTGCGTGATCATCCCGGGGCTGGCCTTCGTCATCCTGGTCGAGCGCGGTGGTGCGCCGCAGGCCATCGGCGCCTGGGTCAAGGAACTCGGCTGGACGCCGCCGGCGCAAGTCATCTTCATCGTGCTGGGCCTCGCACCGCTGCTTGAAGCGATGACCGGTTTCGGTGTTTCGCTGATCGCAACCGTGCCGTTGCTGATGGGGCTGTTCACCCGCCAGTCGGGGATGAAAATCGCCCTCGCCGGGATGGTCATCATGCCGTGGGGCACACTGGGTCTGGCCACCGTGATCGGCGCGCTATTGGCGCACTTGCCGGCGCAAACCCTTGGTAGTCATTCGGCGCTGATCAGTGCGCCAGTGTTCCTCTGCCTGGCGGCGATTGCTCTGTGGCAGGGTGGCATCCGTAAGGTTTCGCCGTGGCTTGGACTGATCGTGGTGACGGCGCTGTTCGTCGCGGTGCTGTTTTCCATCAACCTGTGGATCGGCCCGGAAGTCTCCGGTGTGCTGGCCGGTCTGGCGGTGGCTTGCGTCGGCCTGGGGATCTCTTATGCACAACGGAAGAAACTGGTGCGCTGGCCGAACGCAGCCTGGCCCTATCTGGCCTTGCTGGGGGTAATCGTTGCGTCGCGCGGGTTGTTCGTCCTGTCGGGCTGGGATGCGCTGTGGATCATCAAAGGCGAGCATGTTTCGTGGAAGCCATTGGCCTCCCCGGGGCTGGCGTTGCTGATCGTCACGCTGTTGATGGCAATCAAGCAAAGCGCCGCCGCAGGTTTCCCGTGGCGAGCGCTGTTCAACCGGGCGAAATTTCCGGTCACGACGATTTTCCTGTTCCTGCTGCTGTCGCAGGTGATGGTCAACGCCGGTTTCCTGGTCGAAGCACAGCGCACACTGCAATCGTTGTCGGGGATTTCCCTGGCGCCAACCATCGCAGTGCTGGCGGGGCTTGCCGGTTACGTCACCGGTTCCAACGTCGGCGGCAACACCCTCGTCATGCCCTCCATCGCCGCGCTGAGCAGCGAACACGGTGCCTGGCTGGCCGCGATGGTCAACAGTGCCGCCGGGCATGGCGCACTGGGGTCGCTGTCGATCCTGTCGCTGATCACCGGGCTGGCGGGCGCCAATCGGCATGAAGAAAACAACCTGATCCGATTCGCCTTCGGCCTGGTTGCGCTCAACATCGTCATAGTTGCTGCAACGGGGATCGTTTTGCTCTACTTTCTCTGAATTGTTTCGAAACATCACAGAGAACTTATGGACAGGTTTGATCTACCGGACAAGCGCTGGCGGATAGTCAAGGACTGGATTATTCGTCAGATCGACAGCGGTGAATGGGCAGCCGAAGCGAAACTGCCCTCGATCCGTACGCTGGCGCGAATGTTTGAAACCAGCATCACCACCGTTCAGCGCGCGTTGGCGGATCTGGAAGCCGATGCTTACGTTTCGACCAAACCGCGTATCGGCTACTTCGTCTCAGCCTCCGGACAAGCAAAACCCGCCAGGGGTTTTGACTTCTCCAGTGTCACCGTCAACGTCAATCATGCGGTGGTCGCGATGCTCTCCCAAGCGGCCTCGCGCACCACCGCGTCGTTGAATTCAGCGGTGTTGCACAGCGACCTCACACCCAACGTGCTGCTCAACAAGTGCCTGTCGGTATTGGCTGGCAAAGCTGACAACTCGCTCACCGGACTGGTCGCACCGCCCGGTCTGCCGGCACTGCGACGACGCATCGCCGGGCTGATGCTGACCCGTGGCGTGGTCTGCGGGCCGGACGATATTCTGGTGACGTCGGGCGACACCATTGCCCTGGAACTGGCCCTCGAAGCCGTCGCCTCGAAAGGCGCTACGGTCGCTATCGAAACGCCGACGTATTACGGCATCCTGCAGACCATCGAACGTCTGGGCATGCGCGCCTTGCCCATCCGCACGCACGGCAAACTCGGTCTCGATGTCGATCACCTCGAAGAAGCGTTGAAGCTGAAAAAGGTCGCGGTGATCTTTCTCAACCCAACCCTGCAGAACCCGCGAGGTTTCATCATGCCCGACGAGACTCGCGCACGGCTGTCACAGATCGCACGCGAAGCGGACGTGCCGATTATCGAGGACGACATCTTCTTCGACCTGGTGCCGGAAGGCGATCGCCCCCGCGCCATCAAGAGCTACGACACCAGCGGGCAGACGATTTACTGCTCGTCGTTCTCCAAGACCATCGCGCCGGGTTATCGCGTCGGCTGGTGTCTGGCTGGCAAGTACCGCAATGCCATTCTGGCGCAGATGTTTTCGCGCAATCTGGCGGTTTCCAGCCTTGCGCAAAATGTCCTCAACGAATTTATCGGGCGCGGCTACATGGAAGAGCACTGCGCCAGACTCCGCTCGCAACTGTCGTCGCTGGCCAGTTTTGTCGAAGCGCTGGTGCGCACGGATTTCCCTGCGGGCACCGTGTACGTACCGCCACGTGGAGGGTTCATCCACTGGATTGAACTGCCGCTACACACCGACATGTCGGCATTGCAGGATTTAGCCAGCGAACGCGGCTGCCACGTGGCCGGCAACGGCATCTTCTTCGCCGACGGACATGCAACCACGGGTGTGCGCATCTGCCTTGGCACTGCGCTGACTCCGGGAGTGATCGAGATCCTCAAGGTGATTGCCGAAAGCGCACACCTCGCCGGGCGACCCTCTGACGGACGGCAAAACCTGACTGAGCAACATCAAGAACCAGCCGTTTCCTGAGCGCAAAAGGACGTTTGCAGTAACACTTCATGAATCAGAAAAGAACCCGCATTCCCCTGCCCCATCCGCCGCCGTATCGCCAGAGCCGGACAACCTTCTGGCTGACCGTGCTCGTCGGCGTACTGATTGCCTTCGCCCTCTGTGCATCGATCTACATACTGATCGACAGCTGGATCAGCGGCGCCATCACCACCACCAACCGTGGCCCCAAGCACACCTATTACCTGGCTGTGCAACCACGACGGTTCTGGATCGAGTTTGTCTCGCAAAGCCTAGGAACCGTGTTTCTGCTGGCTGCCGGGGTGTTCGGCCTATGGATTTATCGCAAAGTGCACGAGCCGGTGGAGAAGCCCAAAGGCAAGCGCATACGACGATAATCGGGTGAGCGGTTTCAGAGCGTGTTGACGTAGTCGATGGGCAACAGAACGGTATCCACGGCGGCATCTACCGGTAGCGATACGACAGTAATCAAAGGGCAAACGATCGTGACATAACAGATCACCGCTGTTGGCTTGCCGTCGTCATCCCTCACGCCGAGCAGGCGTAAATTACCGTCGACACCCTTGTAGTAAGGCTCTGGCGAGGCGCCACTCAAGCGCCCCGTCATCGTTCCACAACCGGCCAACAGCGCAACAAGGCTCGCCACGGAGCCAAAAAGCAAAATCCCTTTCAATGCCAACATCCTTCTAACCATAAAGCGTGAGGGCCGCGATTGTACGCACAATCAACCGCGCCCTCCGCGCCTGGCACCCGTGATTAATCGCTCGGGACCTGTACGAAATGGACTACAGACCGAAACCACCAAAAGCGCTCTTCGCCAGCAACTTCCTGCAACACCCATCCCGTCTTCCTGCTGGCTTCGCAGGCTCGGCCGACATCCTTCGCAAGCGGTTCTCGGCATGCTGACGCTTCTGTTCAATGATGCGGAAAATTCGATGAGCCAGCTGAAACCTGCTGACCTGCAAGACCCGAAAATCGATTCATTACAGGGCGATCTTGGCGAACTGATCCGTCAGGCACGGCAACAAGTGCTGCATGTGGTCGATGCGATTCAGGTTCAGACCTGTTGGCAGATTGGCCGGCATATTGTTGAGTTTGAACAGGACGGCGCCCGGCGAGCGGGGTATGGCAAGCAGTTGCTGGCCATACTGGCGAAGGATCTGACGGTTCAATTCGGGAAGGGATTTGATGAGACCAACCTGCGCAAGATGCGCCTTTTCTATCAGACCTTCCCAATTCGAGACGCACTGCGTCCCGAATTGAGCTGGACGCACTATCGCAGGCTCCTGCGGGTTGAAAGTGACAAGGCTCGCCAGTGCTACATGGATGAGTGCGCCACCCTCAACTGGTCCAGCCGCGCTCTGGATCGCCAGATCAATACGCTCTACTACGAACGCCTGCTGATGAGCCGGGACAAGGCCGGTGTGATCGACGAAGCCACAACCAACATTGCCGCCCTGAACTGCAATCCACGCGAGTTCATTCGCGACCCCGTCATTCTCGAGTTTCTCGGCCTGCCATCGCCGGGCAAGGTTAACGAAACCGGACTTGAACAAGCGCTCATTGATCACCTGCAGAGCTTCCTGCTTGAACTGGGCAAAGGGTTTTCCTTTGTCGCTCGACAACAACGCATCAGCGCCGGTGGCTCGGATCTGTACATCGATCTGGTGTTTTACAACTACTTGCTCAAATGCTTCGTGATCATTGATCTCAAACGCGGCCAGCTCAGTGCGCGTGATGTCGGACAGATGGACATGTACGTGCGCATGTACGACGAACTCAAGCGCAGTGAAGGCGACAAACCCACTGTCGGGATCATTCTGTGTTCACAGGACAACGAGGCCGTCGCGCGCTACTCAATACTCAAAGGCAGTGAGCAACTGTTTGCCAGCAGCTATAAAACGGTGCTGCCAAGTGTGGAAGAACTGCGAGCGGAGCTGCAAAGAGAGCAAGCATTGATCGAGGAACGCTTGCTCACCGAGTCCACTGAATAAGCGCTGCGGATTGTCCGCTGGATGCACTGAGACTATTGTTGCCAGCTACCCGCGAAGGTCGAGCGCCATGAGTTTTCAGGACACGCCTCCATTGCCAGCTGTGCAGCGCAAGCCGCTATTGGCCGCCGAGCTGCAAAATGAAGCCTTCAAGGAAACAGCCGCCGACGGTTTTGTCCTTGGCGGTTTCACCTGGCGCCATGCCCTGCCCGACCTTCAGCGCCCGGTGGTGATCATCAACGCCGCCACGTCCGTGCGCTGTCGCCATTACTCGCGTTTCGCGGCCTATCTGTTCGCCAATGGTTTCGACGTGATCATCTTCGACTACCGTGGCATCGGCGAATCTCGACCCGACTCAATGAAAGGCCTTGAGGCCTCGTGGACAGACTGGGGCGCGCTGGATTTCGAAGCGATGCTCAAACGCGCACAACGGGAGTTTTCCAGTCAGCCGATCGATGTGGTCGGCCACAGTTTTGGTGGCTGCGCCGCTGGCCTCGGTGAGTCGGGAAAGTTTATCCGACGGTTGGTCACCGTCGGTGCGCAGTTCGCCTACTGGCGCGATTACGCCCCCGAACAGCGCTGGCGCATGTTCGGCAAATGGCATGTGTTGATGCCACTGCTGACGCTGGTCTGCGGTTACTTCCCGGGCAAACGTCTTGGCTGGCTGGAGGATACGCCGGCCGGTGTAGTGCGCGACTGGAGCACGCCTGCAGCGCGTTACGAACAGCGCCCCAGTGGTCGCGCGTTGATGAAAAAGAGCGGCGCCCTGCCCTTCGCCAACATCCGCGCACAGACACTGGCGATCAGCATCAGCGACGATCCCTACGGCACCCTTCCCGCCATCGAACGCCTGCTCGACTACTTCAGTAACGCTGCAAAAACCCACTTGCGCATCGAACCGCAGGACATCAACGAACAACAAGTCGGACATTTCGCCTTTTTTCGCAGCGCATACCAAGCCACACTATGGCCCATCGCTCTGACCTGGCTGCAAACCGGAGAACTGGCCCCCGATACCCCCGGGCGGCAAGTGCCGCGCAGCTGAGCCCCTCTCAACGCACGACGGAACACATCATGGCCTCCGCCAACAAGCAGCAAAAACGCGCCACCCGGGCCAAAGCCAAGGCCAAACAGAACCGTACCAAACGCGCCGAAGCGCCGGTCGAGCTGGACCCGAACGATGATCGCATCGACTTCGAATCGGTGGACCTGACCGAGCTGTTCAAGAAAATGATCGACGCCGAGAAGATCAGCCAGCAAGCGCTGTGCACCGCGTTCCTCGAAGACCCGCTGCTGGAACTGGTCTACGAGCAGGAAGGCGAAGAAGGCGCGATGGATTTCATCCTCGCCGCGCTGATCGAGTATCGCCAGTGGTCGCAGGAAACCGACGAGGCCGGCGCGCTGGCGTGGATCGAATCCCCGGCCTTCCAGGCCGACTATGTGGCGGCGTCCGACGCGATCGCCGCGCAAACCCAACAGAAGAACTGAGCTCCCATGGCATCCCTGAACAAGCAACAGAAACGCGCCAAACGCGCCAAGGCCAAAGCCAAGCAAATCCGTATGGTCGGCCGCAAGCCGCTGGAACAGGACGAAGACCTCGACCACCTCGCCGAGCCGATCCCGGAATACACCCTGGCGATGTTCAGCAAAATGCGCGACGCCGAAGCCATCAGCCGCAACGAGATGCTGCTGACCCTGCTGCGTGAACTGGCGTTCATCATCGTTGACCATCCAGAACTGCTCGACATGGAAAACGCCGACAACGAAGGCATGGCCGCCACCCACCTGGCCGCCGACATGTTGATCGACTACCGCATGTGGGCCGAAGGCGCAACGATCGAAGAGGCCCAAGCCTGGCTGAGCGAACCGCAGTTCATCACCGATTTCGGGGTTGCGCTGGATGCTTATGGCAAGTCGGTTGAAGACACCGAACCCAAGTCCGAGTAATTTTTTCCGCTTCACGTCCACGCACGATCAGGAAAAGGAAGTCAGATGAAGACAGCAGACTCACGCGAGGACGGGCAAATCCCGAAAGCAGAAGACTCAGCAGCGAACCTCGAGAGCGACCCTGTTAAATCTCTCAAACAACCAACTTGGGATGAATGGTTCGACGGAGAGAAATGCAGCTCAGACTTCATGCTCTCGCGAGAGCAAAGCTGATTCGGATCTGAAGCGCAGAATATTTCGAAACCGTTAGCAGAAACAAAAACGGCCGCTCGTCATCACTGACAGCGGCCGTTTTGCATTACGCGTAACGGATCAGTTCAACACCACCGCACCACGTTTTTCCAGTTTGCGACGGCGTGCCACCAGCAAACCGGCAGCCACCACCATCAGGCTCAGCAGACCAGTCGCGAGGATCTCCACGCGGTGCGCTTCCTGAAACAACATGATGGTCAGGGCTGCGACGATGAAGATGATCACCGCGTAGGTCAGGCCCGGGAACAGCCACATGCTGAAGACGATTTTCTCGCCGCGCGCCATGCGTTGTTTACGCATACGCAGTTGCGAGAAAGCGATCACCAGGTACACCAGCAGTGCGATCGCACCGGAGCTGGCCAGCAGGAATTCGAACACCGCCGCCGGGGCCACGTAGTTGGCGAAGGTGCACAGGAACGCAGCGCCGGTGGACAGCATGACCGCCCAGTAAGGTGTGCCGCTTTTGTTGGTGCGTGTCGCCATGGCCGGCGCATCGCCACGCTTGCCGAGGGAGAAGAGCATGCGCGACGAGGTGTACAGCGCCGAGTTCAGGCAGCTGGTCACCGCGACCAGTACCACGATGTCGACGATCATCTTGGCGTTCGGGATGCCCATGCGCTCAAGCACAGTCTGGTAGGAACCGAGATTGGCCAGCGTAGGATCGTTCCACGGCACCAAGGCCACAACGATGAAGATCGACACGAGATAGAACAGGCCGATCCGCCAGATCACCGAGTTGGTGGCCTTGGAGATTTGCTTGCCCGGGTTCTTCGATTCCGCGGCCGCGATGGTCACGATCTCGGTACCCATGAAGGAGAACATGGTGGTCAGGATCGCACCCAGTACCGCGCCCATGCCGTTGGGCAGGAAGCCGCCGCTGTCGAACAGGTGCGAAACGCCGCTGACCTGGCTGTTCGGCAAAAAGCCGAAGATCGCCGCAAGGCCGAGGATGATGAAGCCGATGATTGCCAGCACTTTGATCAGTGCGAACCAGAATTCGAACTCGCCGTAATTCTTTACGCTGAACAGGTTGGTGACGGTCAACAACAAGGTGATGACCAGCGCGAACGCCCAGATGCCGACATCAGGGAACCACGCGTGCAGGATGGTTGCGGCGGCGTTGGCTTCCAGTGGAATCACCAAGACCCAGAACCACCAGTACAGCCAGCCGATGGTGAAACCGGCCCAGTGCCCGATGGCACGGTCGGCGTATGTCGAGAAGGAGCCCGTGTCCGGCGAGGCAACGGCCATTTCGCCGAGCATGCGCATCACTAAAACCACCAGGGTACCGGCGGCGGCGTAGGCCAGCAGCACGGCAGGGCCGGCGGCAGCGATGGCGTGGCCGGAGCCAACGAACAGACCGGCGCCGATTACACCGGCGATCGACAACATGGTCACATGACGCGGTTTGAGCCCCTGTTCGAGGCCATTGGAGCTTGGGGTACTGCTCATCGAAACTACCTTTGCAAGGAAAGCGATTGCGTCCGGCCCCTCTGGCATTTTCTTTCTCGTAAAAAGAAACCAACGGGGCGTTCCTTATTCTGCACGCAAGTTTTGCGCCAAAATGTTTCAAACTCTTCTGTGCCGCGGCTTTGCGCGCGACCGGACAGTCATCGCAAGTCCTTGGATTTAATGGCAATCCGCCAGAGCGTTACCCTGCGACTCACTTTTCAAACGAAACAGCGCACCAGAAACACACCGAAAAAGTGTGGGATGCACAATAAAAGAGCGATTCAGGAACGTTCGGCCGGATAGCGCTTCCAACACCCCGCCAAAGCTGGCAACATCGCGCCTTTTTTTACGCGACACCCACGGGTTTGCACGATCAAACACCCGTTCGGTTGTTGATGGGGCGACAGTCTGCTGTGCCGATGCGACAACCTGCCACATGCCACCCGTTAACCGCTCGTAGCGCTGTTGGCTGCCATTGAAACGCTATGCTAGCTTGGCCGCCTCGCCAGGAAGGCCATCCAACAGCAGGAGCGCAACATATATGAGGAACGCACATGGCTGAGGCCACGCCCGCGCTTGAAATCCGCAACTTGCATAAACGCTACGGACAGCTTGAGGTGCTCAAAGGTATCTCGCTGACCGCACGCGACGGCGATGTGATCTCGATCCTCGGTTCCTCCGGTTCCGGCAAGTCCACGTTCCTCCGTTGCATCAACCTGCTGGAAAATCCACATCAGGGCCAGATTCTGGTGGCCGGCGAAGAACTCAAGCTCAAATCCGCCAAAAATGGCGAACTGATTGCCGCCGACGGCAAACAGATCAACCGCCTGCGTTCCGAGATTGGTTTTGTGTTTCAAAACTTTAATCTGTGGCCGCACATGAGCATCCTCGACAACATCATCGAGGCACCGCGTCGCGTGCTCGGCCAGAGCAAGGCCGAAGCCATCGAAGTCGCCGAAGCGCTGCTGGCCAAGGTCGGCATCGCCGACAAGCGCCATGCCTACCCGGCGCAACTGTCCGGTGGCCAGCAACAACGCGCGGCGATTGCCCGCACGCTGGCGATGCAACCGAAGGTGATCCTGTTCGATGAACCCACCTCGGCGCTTGACCCGGAAATGGTTCAGGAAGTACTTAGTGTCATCCGCGCACTGGCCGAAGAAGGCCGTACCATGCTGCTCGTGACCCACGAAATGGGTTTCGCCCGTCAGGTCTCCAGCGAAGTGGTGTTCCTTCATCAGGGCCTTATAGAAGAGCAAGGATCGCCTCAGCAGGTGTTCGAAAACCCGCTTTCGGCGCGCTGCAAACAATTCATGTCCAGCAACCGCTAACGGAGCAACATGCATGCAGAATTTTAAAAAGGTCTTCCTGGCCGCCGCCGTCACCCTGGCGTTCAGCGCCGGTGCCATGGCCGAAACACTGAAGATGGGCATCGAAGCGGCTTACCCGCCGTTCAACAACAAAGACGCCAGCGGCAACGTGGTCGGCTTCGACAAAGACATCGGCGACGCCCTGTGTGCGAAGATGAAAGTCGAGTGCACCGTGGTCACTTCCGACTGGGACGGCATCATCCCGGCCCTGAACGCGAAGAAGTTCGACTTCCTGATCTCGTCGCTGTCGATCACCGACGAGCGCAAGGGCGCGGTCGACTTCACCGACCCGTACTACTCGAACAAACTGCAGTTCATTGCACCGAAAAACGTCGACTTCAAAACCGACAAGGACTCGCTGAAGGGCAAGTCCATCGGTACCCAGCGTGCCACGCTGGCCGGCACCTGGCTGGAAGACAACTACGGCAGCGATCTCAACGTCAAACTCTATGACACTCAGGAAAACGCCTACCTCGACCTGACGTCCGGTCGTGTCGACGCGATCCTCGCCGACAAGTACGCCAACTACGACTGGCTGAAAAGCGACGCGGGCAAGAACTACGAGTTCAAGGGCGACCCGGTTGTAGAAAGCGACAAGATCGGCATCGCTGTGCGCAAGGGTGACAACGAACTGCGCAACAAGCTGAACGCTGCCCTGAAGGAAATCGTCGCCGACGGTACCTACAAGAAGATCAACGACAAGTACTTCCCGTTCAGCATCTATTGATCCTGACCTGTGGGACTGGCGCCGTGATTGAACGGCGCCGGCTCCCGACTTTGCCTGCCGCAATTTGAACAGAAACCCATGATTATCGACCTCTACGGATTCGGCCCGGCCCTCGCTGCCGGCGCGCTGATGACCGTCCAACTGGCTCTCACCGCCCTGTGCCTGGGGCTGGTACTCGGTCTGCTCGGCGCCTTGGCCAAGACTTCCCCGTACAAGCCGCTGCAATGGCTTGGCGAAACCTACTCGACCATCGTACGTGGTGTGCCGGAACTGCTTTGGGTTCTGCTGATCTACCTCGGCACCGTCAAGACGATGAATGCGATTGGCGAATACTTTGGCAATCCAGACCTGGCGCTAAGCCCCTTTGTGGCGGGCGTAACCGCACTTGGACTGTGCTTCGGCGCCTATGCCACGGAGGTATTTCGTGGCGCCATCCTGGCCATTCCGAAAGGACACCGTGAGGCTGGTCAGGCCCTGGGCCTGTCGAAATGGCGGATCTTCACCCGGTTGATCATGCCGCAGATGTGGCGGATCGCCCTGCCAGGCCTTGGCAACCTGTTCATGATCCTGATGAAAGACACCGCTCTGGTGTCGGTCATCGGCCTGGAAGAAATCATGCGCAATGCGCAGAACGCCGTGACCTTCGCCAAGCATCCATTCACCTTCTATCTGGTCGCAGCCGTCATGTATCTGGGCCTGACCATATTGGCGATGGCCACCATGCACTTCATGGAAAAACGCGCCGCCCGTGGCTTCGTGAGGACGACGTAATGGAATGGGAAGTCATCTATAAGTGGCTGCCGAAGTTCTTTCAGGGCGCCGTCCTGACACTCGAGCTGGTGGGCATCGCCGTTATTCTCGGGTTGTTGCTGGCGATTCCTCTGGGCATCGCGCGCTCCTCCAAGCTCTGGTTTGTTCGCGCATTTCCTTACGCTTACATCTTTTTCTTTCGTGGCACTCCGTTGCTCGTACAACTGTTTCTGGTCTACTACGGCCTGGCTCAGTTCGACGCCGTACGCGACAGTTTCATGTGGCCGTATTTGCGAGAACCCTTCTGGTGCGCTGTCGCCACGATGACCCTGCATACTGCCGCCTATATCGCCGAAATCCTGCGTGGCGCCATTCAAGCGATCCCGCCGGGCGAGATCGAAGCCGCGCGTGCACTGGGCATGTCAAAGGCCAAGGCATTGTTCTATATCGTCCTGCCGCGCGCCGCGCGCATCGGCCTGCCGGCCTACAGCAACGAAGTCATCCTGATGTTGAAGGCCAGTTCTCTGGCGAGCACGGTGACCTTGCTCGAACTCACCGGCATTACCCGCACGATCATTGCCCGCAACTACCTCACCGTGGATATGTTCTTCACCGCAGGCGTCATTTACCTGCTGATGTCGTTTGTTCTCGTTCAGGCATTCAAACAGCTGGAGCGATGGTTGCGCGTCGATGCCTGCCAAGGGCGTTGACTCCTCCTGCGTGCTGACGGGCGAGGAGTTACTCGCCCGCTTCACCGCGCTGGATGCTTTTTTGATTGAGCATCAGGTGCTGTGGAAACCTCGTCCGTTCACTCATCTTTCGCTTGCCTGGGAAGCGTCCTACCCGGAGCTGGCCTTGTGGCTACGCGGGCGCTCACTGGAAGACGCGGAAAGTGCTCACAACCAACCCGCTGATCTGGCCGATGCGCCGCAGCCGTTTGCTTCATTGGCGACGCTGTCGGCTGAGCTGAGCGCGGTCGGTGAGTTGCCGGGGCATGCGCTGGAAGCTGCGGGGCATCGCTTGAATGTCGATGTACCGGGGCGCAAGTGGCAGCAGATTGAAGCGTTTGCCAGTCGTTTGTCTTTTTCCTCGCAACCGACGCACTGGCTCGATTGGTGTTCCGGCAAGGGGCATTTGGGCCGGCGGTTGTTGAGTGATGGCCAACAGTTGACCTGCGTTGAATACGATCCGGCATTGGTCGCCAGCGGTCAGGCGTTAAGCCAGCGCCATCTCCTGCACGCGCTGCATGTCGAACAGGATGTGCTGGCCGCAGACGCCTCGACCGTTTTGAGCGCTCAACACACCCCGGTCGCCCTCCACGCCTGCGGCGATCTGCATGTGCGCTTGATGCAACTGGCCAGTGCTGCCGGCTGCCAGCAAATGGCGATCGCGCCTTGCTGTTACAACCGCATCAGTCGCAACGAGTACCAGGCGTTGTCCTCTGTCGGTTTGCGATCCGTCCTACAGCTCTCGCTCGAAGATCTGGCTCTACCCATGAGCGAAACTGTCACCGCCGGTGCACGGGTCCGACGTCAGCGTGACACCTCCATGGCCCGGCGCTTGGCTTTCGATTTGCTGCAACGGCAAGTACGTGGAATAGACGAATACCTGCCCACCCCGTCCCTGCCCAGCGCTTGGTTGGACAAAACCTTCGCCGATTACTGCCGCGATCTGGCAGCGCTGAAAGAGTTATCCACAATCGGCTCGCCAGATTGGTCGACACTCGAAGCCGCCAGTTGGCAGCGATTGGCCGAAGTTCGCAACCTCGAATTGCTTCGCGGATTGTTCCGACGACCACTGGAGCTTTGGCTGAATCTGGATCGGGCACTTTTCCTCGTCGAACAGGGATACGTCGTACGCCTCGGCACTTTTTGCGACACCTCGCTCACACCGCGTAATTTACTGCTGCTCGCCGAACGCGCTTAAAAACTTACAGCCTGTGGATAACTCTGTTGATGGATTTGCCGTGGATCCAATATCTGCGCCTGTTTCGTCGCCTTAACAACACTGGTCATTTTTTGTTCACATAAATAAAAAACCTGTAAAACAGGGATTTGCGAACAAAATGAGAATGGGTTCACAAAACCTCGCCTGAGTATGACTTCGTGCCTCTCAGTTGTGCATAAGCTGCCAATCAAAACGACATAACCGCCGAATAATGGGCCCGCCGAGCGAATAATTTCGCCCTCGCGAAAGCCGAAACTCCACTGCCTGTCCTGCAAAACAGCCCTATCGTGCGTAAGGCACAAATGCTGCGTTACGCATTGCGCGTTGCTTAATTTGCCGCGATGCAAAAATAGTCTGAATTCAGGGGTTTACAGGATCTTCCCAATCGCTATAATCGTCGCCCACAACGCCGGTATAGCTCAGTTGGTAGAGCAACTGACTTGTAATCAGTAGGTCCCGGGTTCGACTCCTGGTGCCGGCACCATACAAAACGAAGCCCCTGCAGAAATGCAGGGGCTTTGTTGTTTCTGGCGTTTGGAACTCCAAGGAGCTTCAGCATCGCTGAGATGCGATCAGCGACGCCACTCAATCAACAGACCAACTCAGCCCGCGCGCCTCGACCCGTTACAATTTCACATCAGCCCAACATTGACGGGCTCTTACACCTACCTATAATGCACCCCAACACACCCGCCAAGCCTAGGTTGACCCTGTCAGCAAGCTCAAATCGTGCGGGTTTTTTTTGCCTGGAGAAAGCTACATGAGGCCCTTCGACAAGCCGGCCCTCAGCGTAGAACAGCAATTGGAACTGCTAAAGCAACGAGGCCTGCAAGTCGCAAACGACGAGCGCGCCATGCGTTTCCTAGAAGTGGTCACGCTGTTTCGCTTGAGCCCCTATATGCGCCCTTTTCAGGAAACAAACCCTGAACACACCTTCAAACCTGGTAGCAGTCTGAAAGCAGTCGTCGACATCTACCGTTTCGATGGTTCGTTGCGACGCATTACCATGGATGCTATCGAACGTGTCGAAGTCGCCATACGAGCGACTATCAGCAATCACATGTGCCCGAAGTACGGGCCTGACTGGATAGCTGATGCGTCAATCTTCTCCTCGTCATACTCTCATTCGGATTTATTGCGGCCCCTGCGAGATCAACTGAGCAAGGAACGCAACAAACTTGGACGTGAGATTGATCGTATAAAAAAGAGCAGCCGAGCAGATCAGATCCAGCAGCAGCGAATTGAAAATCGCACGCGCGATAACTATTTTCGATTCTACGGATCAACATATTCCAATCCCGAGTTGCCGCCCGCTTGGGCTGTTCTGGAAGAGCTTAGCCTTGGGACGGTATCCACCCTGTTCAATGCCATAGGCAAAAGCGTCGACAAGAAAGCGATCGCGAGCAGATTCAATCTCCCCTTCGAAGTACTGGCCTCCTGGCTCCACACTTTGACCTTCATTCGAAACTGCTGCGCCCACCACTCACGACTATGGAACAGAGAGCTCTCGATTCGACCATCCTTACCTAAAGAATGGGTCATCCAAAATGCACCTGGCGATCGGCCTCAGCCCAAGCAGCGGCTATTCATAGTACTAACGATGCTAGCGTATCTAACCGATTTGATCAGTCCAGACAGCCATTGGAAATTTCACTTGGCCGAAATGATGGACGAAAGAGAGCCGGGTTATTTGAGACTTATGGGATTTCCAGATGACTGGAAACGGCAACCGCAATGGTGTTTGGGGTAGGGAAAACATACGTCTTGTTTTTTTGCCATTGCGTCTGGAGAAATGTCAGGAGCGAACGCAGGCCTAAAGCAAAATGTGGTGCCTAAACCACAGATTGCCAACCGTGGATCCGTTCGTCCGGTACCGCACCATACAAAACAAAGCCCCTGCAGAAATGCAGGGGCTTTGTTGTTTCTGGGCGTCTATATCTTTAACCGCGTTTCACCTTCAGTAGAAATAGAGTCTCTCCTCCGCACACGTCGATCTAATTGCCAGACGCCCTTCTCCCAAAAAGCACAGCTTCTGACCAAAACGCTCAAATTTCCGCTTTTATGCCAAATTATGAACTGGCAATAATTATGGCGTGCCCATAAAAAGTGTAATTGCATGAGCAGCGCTTCTCAGCTCACTGAACCGGCGGGGTGAATGGCAACCCGGTTTCCCAGTCCAAGAGTGCTTGATGCCTCGACGCTTTGTTCCTCCGCCGCAGAGAGCAGCATCTGCGTTACGCGCGCGGCCTCACCGGCCTTCATCTGACGTACAGACTCCAGTAAATCCTGCTGGAATGCTCCAGTTCATCGACCATCGCTGATCTCCTCGTTTTGTTGCTTAGAAAAGGCGAAGGACAAGTCGTGACCGACAAAACGCATTGCGCGACATCCTGCGAAATTTGTTGTAACGAGAAGCCAAGCAAAGCCACTACGGGCCACGATTGTGCATCGGCTCTTCCTCAAGCTAACGTTCAGTTCGTCGCTGCCAATTCAGCGACCGGGCCTGATAACCCGGGTAAGATACAGGCGCACCAGCGCCCCAACTCACGTTTGCCGGCGCATTTTTTGTGTCTGCATTACAGTGCAATGGCGGCTGTGCGTGGGAGACCTTCGGGTCTGCCGGGTTCCTGTATCTCCGGTTTATCAGCCCGCGCATAGCTGCCCCCCATTCGTCTGATAACGAATTGGCAGCTCTCATTTGATACAGGGAGTTAACAAATGAAAGGCATTGATCCGTCAGCACACCGGTCACTTCAAGTCCGTCCATCTCGAACGGCAGGTGAACCGAAATGACCCACTCTCAAGATCTGAAAACCCTGGGCCTCACCCACTTTTCCTTCCACTCCAATCAAGCGATGTTCCGCACCAATCGTGGTGTTCCCGTAATCGCCGCCCTTTCCCACGCCTCACACTTGCTTCACATTTCACGACTGCTCACTGCGGACACCTCAGTCTCGCGCGACCCTGATCTTCACGCTTATGCCTCGCAGTATCTGCAGGAGTTAAGCAAGGCGTTGATCGATGATGTCGTGAAAGTGATGGATGCGCCGCCGGACAAGCCGTTGATGTAAACGCCGGTTTAAGGCCCTCGTTGATGCGAGGGCTTTTGCGTTTCAGACCTGACTGATCTCAAACACAAACGAAATCTTCTGCTGACTCGCACTCCACACATAGCGCAAATGCTTACCCTGCTTCGGGATCGACACTGCCGGTGGTCGAAACGCCGCGATGCATTCATGGCCCGGCAGGCGAACGCTGTTGTAGAGCAGTCCCCACGACTCGGTTTCGCGCAGTTGCCGGGCGAATAGCTGAGACGGCCCATAAGCCTCCGGATCCGGATTGTGCAGCTCGGGGTGATCGTGACGAATGTCGTGTAACGCTTTAACCACCCGATTGACGTAAGTGCGCATGGTCAACTCAAGATCTGCTTCCTGAGTCGCCGCAAGAAATCGTTCCTGGTGATAACAGGTTTCGGAGATGGCTGCGGCTTGGCTGCTCGCAGCGTAGTAAACGCCGAAGGTGCCGTCACAGAAACGACTGCGTTTGCCAATATGAGTAAACGCAGCCATCACCGGAGTCGAGCCGGGGCCGGAGAGTCGATCTTCGGGACGCACTCGGGCAAGAACCCCGGCCTGTTCGATCAGGCGATCGTTGGTCAGCGCTTCCAGCGCGTAGGCAACTTCCAGGTCTTCGGGATCGAGCACGTCTTCGAACAGCGCAATCGGCGGAAAGCTGCTGTTGACGATCCGGTAGGCTCGCGGCCATTGCACATCAACCAAATCGGGCACTTTCAACCGCGCACCCCGTCGAGGTAGCGACGCACATCGGCGATATCGACCACTCGACCCGCCAGCATGTAATCCAGCGCCGTTTGGCCATTGAATGGCGCTGCCGTGTTCGGACTACTGACCCACGTGTAGGCACGCTCACGGCTGTTGCTGAAGATGATGCTCAACGCCTTGTGAATGCCCATCAGGTAGGAGATGCGCTCAAGGGTGTCGTTAGGCAGACGTATGTTCGGCAGGTGTTTGTATTTATAGAACGTGGTGTTGCCCACGCCGCCGAGTAGTGTGCGTTGCTGCTCGGCGCTGCAGCCCCAGCGCTCCATGAGGTTGAAGAAGAACTTCAGCGCGACGCGGCCGGCTTCGGGGGCGTCGAGTTGCTCGCGTGAGGTGAGGGCAGGGGATGAGGTGGGCATTTAGCCGCCTCCTTGATTAGGTACCTGAATATGAGCCTAGTACAGATACGGATACAAATTAATTTTTAATACATAAGCGAATAATAATTCCGCTAGGAATCGGCGACAAAAACCCATCTCACGCACCAAAACCACGCACTTTTTTTGACCCCCATCACCCCCACGTCACCAAAAACCCCGATCCTGTGTCAGCCTCCAGCCATCGGCGAGGACATCAATTCGCTACTAAACCCGCGACAACTATGCTCAGGTACAGGAATATAGCCAGCATATGGCGCCTGACCGGCAGTCTCGTAAACAACAATACCCAGCCCACTTTAGAGGGCATTACCCATGGATAGCAGAACCTTACGCAACCTCATGCGCATCGTGCAGACCGGCTCGTTGTCGGCCGCAGCCGAGCATTCGTGCCTGACTGTGCAGGCCTTGGCCGCGCAGTTGAACAAGGTCGAAGAGCAGTTCGGTTTCCGCTTGTTTCGACGTTCCAACAAAGGCCTGACGCTGACGCCGCAAGGCACTGAGCTGACGCCTTATATGGACAAAGTGCTCATTGCCACGCAACAGATGGAAGAGAAGGTCGAGGCGCTGAAGGTGCCCGGCCAGCGTACGTTGAAGGTGGCGTTGAACAACACTTTGGCGGCTGACTTCAACCGGCGAATGATCGGACGCCTGATCGAGGTGTTTCCCGATTATCAGATGGAATTCAGCTACGCCGAGTCGATGGAAAATCTCAGCAAGCTGAAGAACGAAGACTTCGACCTCGCGGTGCTGATCGGCCCGCAGCGGCCGGGCTTGCCGAGTATCGTCCTGCCGGATGTACAGGTGCAGGTGGTTGGCGCCCATTGTGGTCAGGAGAATGATCCTCTGACCTTGCTGGGCAACAAGTTTCAAGTACGTCCTGCGGAAGATTGTCCGTATTCCCACAGCTTTTTGCGTTTTCTCGACGCCGGGCTAGGCAATCACGAGAACGGCCAGCGCATGGTCTATTCGTGCAGTGAAACGTTGACGCTGTCGCTGATAACGCAGATGGATGCGGTCGGCATGGTCTCGCGTGAAGCTGCGCAGAAGAACGGCCTGACGATTTTCCCCGGGTTCGAGGATTTTCTCGAAGTGCGTCTGGCGGTGAACAATCCGGAGTTGTCGAACCAGGCACTCAACGATGTCGTCGACTTGCCGCTACATGAACGAGCCGAGCGCAATGTACGCAGCCGTCCCAACCGCCACACTGAGAAAGAGGTTTTTGCTGAAATACGCACATAACAACGTCGGAATCGCGGCATAGAATTCCGGGCGATCGAGCTGTATGTGCTGATCCTTGATCAACAAGGGTGTCAGGCTGATCGCAGCGACGATCGCCACCGGCAAGTATTCCAGCGCCCGCGCAATAAACGGCGGCCAGTGCTCGGTGTTGACCTGTAGTGGCAGCGCGCGTGGCAGGAAAGTCACGGCCATCATCAGCGCAACCACCAGAATCAGGAACGTTTGGTCAGGCATACACCCACTCCGCAGCCCACAAACGTGGCAATAAACACATTGAACGGCGAGCTGCCGACCAGGCTCAGCGCGCCCATGCACAACACCGCGGCCGCAGCAGCGATGAGTTTGTTGCGCGTGTTGCACAGCGACACCAGCACGTAGAGCATCATCGCGGTCAGGGCGTAGTCGAGCTGATATTTGATCAGGTGCGCCGCGTACTGCGCGCAGACCGCGCCGAGCAAACCGCCAAGCACCCACGAGGTGTGGCAGAACAGGTTGAAGCCAATCAGATAGCGCACGTTGACCGGCGCGCCGGTGCCGAGTTTGACGCTGTGGAACGCGAAGGATTCGTCCGTCAGGCCACCGGCATAAGCCCAGCGTTCCATCCGGCTCAAACCGAGAGCGCGCAGGGCCTTGGCCATGTAAACCGACATCAGCATGTGCCGCGCGTTGATCAGAAACGTGGTCAGCACAATGGTGGTCAGCGAGGCACCGCTGGAGATCAGCGCCAGCGCGGCGAATTGCGAAGCGCCGGCATACACGAACAAACACATCGCCACCGGCAGCCACATCGGCAGGCCGGCGTTGACAGCCATCAGCCCGAACACGAACGACACCGTGAAGTAGCCGGCGATAACCGGGCTGGCTTCGGCAAACGTGCGCGATGGCTGATGGGCAGCCATCAGCGGCGCACTGCCGGACGTTTCATTCATAGATCCCTCTCAAATGTCCGTTCGCCATGAGGCTCGCAAAAACCCTGGGCAGTCCAAAAACGCTTGCCCGCGAGGTTAGCATCGTCGACGAACAGAAACATCCGTAACACGCCGACCCTTTTCATATCGGACGACGCCGCTTCAACCAGGCGTTGACCGACGCCCTGGCTGCGATAGCGCGGGCTGACCGCCAGATGATTGATCGTGCCGCGACTGCCGAGCATGCCACCGAGCACCGCGCCGACAATTTCGCCAGCGACGTCGAAGGCGAGATAGGCCGTGGTGGTTTTCTGGATCAGCACGCCGCGCAGGCACTTGGCGTCCTGCCATTCGCAGAAGGACACTTCGTCGAACTGGCGGAAGAAGCGCTCCATGCGCTGCGCATCCTTGGCCGTGGCGCGTCGCAGCACCACTGGCGTCGAACATTCGACGCCGTCGATTGGGGTGATCTGATTAGCGAACAATGTCGAAAGCGGTCCCGGGCCGCGAGAAGGAGATCGCCAGAATCTGCCGGTACGCCATCGCATGGGTGTGCGTGTTGCGGGCCGGGGTCACGTAGTGGCGCATGTCACGATCGAGGAAGTAGGTGGTGTCGAGAATTTCCTGGTAAGTGGTCGACGCCAGTTGATGCTCGTGGATGTCGTACAAACGACTCTCCGCGCCCTCGACATTATTGCGACCCCAGAAGTGCACACCGCTGAACGGATAGCCATCGCAGTGAATGCCTTCAGGGGTGATTTCCAGTTGCTTGCCGGGTTTGATTTCGATGCGGATCTGATGGATCTGGCACTGCCAGATTTCATCGTGCAGCTCTTCCGGCAGTACGCTTTTGTACACTTCGAAATCGGTGTCGATCAGGCTGCGCATCACCGGCGAAGTAATCACTTCATCGGAGAAGTCCTGAAAGTGTCGCACCAGGCCGCCAACATAGGCGTTGTTCTCTTTCGACTGCACGTAGGCGCGATGCTCGAGTTGCTTGAGCTCGCGGGTTTTCGGGTTGTACTCAAAGTCGCTGTAACGACGGTAACGCATGCCGGCTTCGGCCTGACCGTAGTAGCTGTCAGGCTCCATGTTTTCCCAACTTTTGGTCAGTCTGACGAAGTCGGCAAAATGACCGTAGAGATTGAAGTCACCACCCTGGACGTTGACATATTTGTCGCGCCGTAGCGATTCGCCCACTTCTCTGTTCAAAACGATCATTACCAAATTCTCCGCTGCGTTGAACGGCCTAATCTATTAGGTGGAGAATTTGCGTCCATGAGAAAGAATTTCAGGCATTTAAAGCACTGTTTGAAACGGCGTTTGCAGGCGCTTAAAAACAACTTTTACATGACAAAAACACGGGTTTTTTCCGGTTTTCATCGAATAACCGTCGAAAAAAAACCCCGAACCAGTCGGGGTTTTTCTCATGTTTCTTACACTGGATCAGGCATCAGAAGATGTTGATCGGGTAATCCACGAAAACGCGCAGTTCGTTACCGCTGACGTTGTACTCGCTGGATTTCTGCGAAACACGCAGGATCGAGCTGCGCAGTTTCACGCTCAGGTCTTTGGCCGGGCCAGACTGCACGACGTATTTGAACTGGTTGAAGATCTCACGCTCGGTGCCGCCTTCGCTGGTGGACGTGGTGATGTTGTCGCCACGCACATAAGCGAAGTTGTAGCTCAGGCCCGGTACGCCGAATGCGCCGAAGTCGAGACCGTAGCCCAACTGCCAGCTGCGTTCGTCTTCAGCGTTGAAGTCGGACCAGTAGGAGTTGGCCAGGTAGATGGAGTTACCACCGTCACCGACGCGGTGTTGATCTTTCTGGTAACCGCCATAGGCGTAGCCCAGGTTGCTGTCGCCGGTGGAGCGCTGGTGCGCCACGGTGAACGAGTGCGGGCCAGTGGCGAATGTCGCGGCCAGGCTCCAGATCTTGTTGTCGCGACCGGTCACGATGCTTTCGCCCGGAACGGTGTTTTCGCGAACGTACGAGCTGTCGAGCTTGGTGCGATAGCCGTTGAAGTCCAGGGTCAGCGACTGATCCTTGTTGAACGGCAACACGTAGTTGGCGTTCACGTATTGTTTCTTCAATACGTCTTCGACGTCGGAAGCGTACAACGCACCTTTGAAGTTCTCGGTGAACTGGTAGCTACCACCCAACACGTTGATCGACTTCAGACCACCGCTGTCACGGCCTTCATCGCTCTTGCGCGATTCGGCGGTGAAACGACCGGCGTTCAGTTCCAGGCCTTTGATCTCTTTGGAAGTGATCAGGGTACCGGTGTAGCTTTCCGGCAGCAGACGCACATTGTCGTAGCTCAGCACCGGCAGGGCCGGCATCTGGTCGCCGTAGGTCAACACGGTGTTGGAGAAGCGGAACTTCACCGCTGCACCGCCCTTCGCTATGTCATGGTTCGCGCGACCGTCATTTTCCTGCTTGAAGAAATCGATACCACCGGCGCCGCTGCGGCCCTTGCCGCCGTCCAGACGCAGTGCGTACAGACCGAAAGCGTCGACGCCGACACCCACGGTGCCTTGGGTGAAACCGGACGAGAACGTACCGATGGCCGCTTGGCCCCACTCGGCTTTGTCTTTGTTGCCGTCTTTGTAATCACGATTGATGTAGGCATTGCGCAGCAGCACTTTGAGGCTACTGTCTTCAACAAAACCCTTGGACTCGGCCTGGTCGTTAGCCATGGCCTGAGTGGCGCTCAACATCCCCAGTGCGATCAAACTGATTCGCTTGTTCAACATTTTGTTTTCCTTATTACGGGTTGAAACGCGCTGTGTCGAACGGCGGAAACGGCGCTTTTGCACTCTTTTATTCACCCCGAAACAAAAAGACCCGCCCACGACGATGTCATGGCGGGCCTGCTCCTTATTTTGAGTCATGGCGGTTGGCCACAGGCGTTGGGCCGAATCGTAGCCGCGCCCTGAACAATGTGTCAATTTCAAGAATCGTCTTTAAATAGGTAAAAATCGTCTAAGAAACGTAAATTTTGCGCTGACTCCTTGCTGGGAAATGCAAACAGCCAGTGAATCCAGCGCGTATTAGGCGCAACCATCGATAGAACAAAATGCAGAAGTTTTACCGGTTTCATCGACGACGATTGCCTGTTGCAACCAATCGGCAAATGCCTGCGGCTTGCCCAGCCAGGGGCTGATGTCGATCAACTGGAACGTGCCGTTCTGCTCCAGAGCAATCGTTGGAAAACCCTGACCACCCAATTGAGCCAAAAACTGGCGACTGGCTTTTATATGCCCCTCGCTATCAACGGACTCAAACGCAAGGTGGAAATCTTCCTGCGCATAGCCCATCTGCATCGCCAATTCCAACAGCACGGCTGAATCGGCAATGCGTCGCCCTTCCACATAGTGCGCCGTCTGCAACCGCCCCAGCAGGCGCAAACCGCCGCCGTCGATGGCTTCAGCCGCCATGACCGCAGCAATCGCTGGCGTCGAATCGAACACCGCTGAGTGATCACGCAGCAAACCTTCGAAATAGGCCTCGCCAAACGGCTGGCCGGTGTATTCGGCAATGCGTCGGTCATGGGGCATGACGTAATTGCGCAGTTGCGGGGAAACACGCTGGCGATTGGCGCCACTCATCATTCCGCCGGCATGGGCATTCACCGGCAACACTGACTGTGCCGCTTCCACCAGCGGCTTGGCGCCGTAACACCAGCCACACAGCGGATCGTAGATGTAGTGAAGAATCATGGGAAAAACTCCGGCAGAAAGTCAGGAAAATCGATGGCGGCAGATTAGTCCTCGCACTCTTGCGGAAAAACGCCGGAATGGCTTTCAGTCTGTTTCATGAATCGGTCGAATGATTCGTCCAGTCAGATTGTGTCGGTTAGGACACAAATTGAAACAATCAGCCAAGGGAACTTATAAGGAATAATTAACGAAAGTAAATGCAAAGCATTACCATTCGCACGATCGAATTCTTCCACCCTTTCGGATGCGCTGTTCAATGCCTGCCCCGTTCCGTCTTACGCCCGCCACCCTTGGGCTTTCTGCTTTTCTGTCCAGCGGTTTTGCCTACTCCGCGACCGAGTTACCCGCCACCGCGATCAGCGCCGAAGCGCAAGCCGATGACCCTCGGGTGAAGCTCAGCAGCACCGCGACTCGGACCTCGACGCCCGTACGTTATGTGCCGCAGGCGATCGATTCGATCAAGACCTCGAACGTCGCCAGCTACGGCACCAATGACATCGGCGACGCGTTGAGCGGCATGCCTAACGTCAGCAGCAGCGCCGACACCCGTTTCGACAGCCTGCGCATCCGCGGCTTCGACGCGAGCAACGATTTCTATCTGGATGGCATCCGCGACGACAGCCAATACAAGCGCGACTTGCACAATATTGAACGCGTCGAAGTGCTCAAAGGCCCGGCCGCCGTACTATATGGCCGTGGCAGTCAGGGCGGGATCGTCAACCGCGTGAGCAAGATGCCGGAGTTCGGCCGTCGCTCGACCATCGAGGCCCAGGCTGGCAGCGAAGATTTGCGCAGCCTTTACGCTGACCTAAGCAGCGACCCGAGCGAAAACATCAGCCTGCGCCTGAACATGGGCAACATGGATGAAAACAGCTTCCGCGACGGTGTCAGTGGCAATCGCCAATTGTTCGCGCCGTCGATGAGCTGGCAACTGACGCCGGACCTGAACTGGCTGGTGCAGTACGAATACAGCCGCTACAACCGCACCCCGGATCGCGGCATCCCCGGCATCAACGGGCGCCCGGCCGATGTCGGGCGCGATACGACCTACGGCAACGATCACGATTTCATCGACGACAAGTCGCAATCGCTGCGCTCGAAACTCACTTATGAAATCAATGACAACTGGCAACTGCGCCAGACCCTCGGCGTGTTCAAGCTCGACAGTGATTTCGACAACACGTACCTCACCGGTTACACGCCGGCGACCAACAAGGTCACGCGCCAGCATTGGCAGCAGGATCTGACCACTCGCAACGTCTATAACAACGTTGAGCTTGAGGGCGGATTCGATACCTTGGGCCTTGAGCATCGCCTGCTCACTGGCATCGAGATCGGCAGCCAGCGCCGCGACCCGACGCTGTACAACGCGGCCACTGGCAGAACCCCGGGAGCGCAGCCCGTACCGTCGCTCGACCTGTACAACCCGAACCGTGATCTGCGCCACACCGGCAGCATGCAGGTCTCCAGCAGCAGCCACACCGAAGTCGAAAGCCGTGCAGTGTACGTGCAGGATCAACTGCGCCTGAACGACCAATGGCAAGTGCTCGCCGGTCTGCGTTACGACACTTTCGATATCGAGTCGACCAACAAGCTGCGCAACATCTCCGAAGATCGCGACAGCCACAGCACCAGCCCGCGCGTCGGCCTGGTCTGGACGCCGCTACAAAACCATTCGTTCTACGCCTCGTGGTCGAAGACGTTTTCGCCGGTGGGCGGTGGCTTGATCGGCATCACTCCGGGTGCGGCCGGCAACACCAACGACCTCAGTCCCGAGCTGACCAAGCAGAAAGAAATCGGCGTGAAAAGCGACTGGCTCGATGACCGCTTGAGCACCACGCTGGCGATCTACGATCTGGAACTCTACAACCGCCGCACCACTGATCCAAACGATCCGACCCTGACGGTGATGTCAGGTTTGCAACGCTCGCGCGGGATCGAATTGACGGCCACCGGCAATCTCGTCGGCAACTGGTACATGCGCGGTGGCGTCGGTCTGCAGGATGCGAAGATCGAGAAGGACAACAACGGCCTGGAAGGCAAACGCATCAACAACGTTGCCAAGCATAACGGCAGCCTGTTCCTGACCTGGAAACCGGAGATGGGCTGGTACGGCGAAACCGGCCTGACCCTGGTTGGCCAACGCTATGCCGATAACGCCAACACCACCGTGTTGCCGGGTTACGGCCGCTGGGATGCCCTGGTCGGTTACCGCTTCAAGGATTGGGATTTACGCGCGGCGCTGAACAACATCACCGATCGTGAGTACTACGCGTCCGCGACCAGCCAGTATCAAATCCAACCGGGTGCACCACGTAGCGTCGTAATGACCGGCACCTACAGCTTCTGATTTCACACCAATCCTGTGGGAGCGAGCTTGATCGCGAATGCGGTGGGTCATTCAACGACGATGTTGACTGACCGGACGCTTTCGCGAGCAAGCTCGCTCCCACAGGTGCAGTGTTCACAAAGATTTTGTGTCGTGCATAAAAAAGCGCCGCCATCCCGGCAGCGCTTTCACCAATCCCTGTTGTGCTTCTTATCCTTCCATCACAGCCCACAATGCTTCCAGTTCGGCCTCGCTGAACAGGCCAGCGGGGTAACGCTCGATCATCATCCGGCGCGGATCAGGTTCCCTGATCTGACGCGTTCCATTGGACTTCAACCAGTGCGCGACAATCTGGAGCGATTCGCCGTTTACGGCCATGGGATGCAACGTCCGCTCGCTGACTACGTTCACTTCGGCGTTCATTTCAGCGCTCTCTCCCCGTTCGTGAGCGGCTACGTTATCCAAGGTTTATGACAGAACTGTTGAAGTTCTCCCCCTCCCTAGTGCACGGGTGATGAATACAAGAGCTATGCCAATGTTTCTTAGTTGTCGACAAGCGGATACAAAGAAGCCCGCGGTCCTGTCGGGCTGCGGGCCTCAGTTGATGCATAGCGAGCTAATCATTACCCGGCTGATTTGTTAATCAACTCAAGGTGTTACGACTCAACTCACTCTTTGTGCGGCGCGGGTTGCTGTTGGGTAAGGCAATGGATATTGCCGCCACCCAGTAACAGTTCGCGACCCGGCACCATCACCACTTCGTGCTGCGGGAACAGCTTCTGCAGGATTTCCTTGGCCGGCGCGTCCATTGGATCGTCGAAGCTCGGCGCGATGATGCCGCCGTTGACGATCAGGAAGTTCACGTAGGAACCCGCCAGGCGCACAGACGGATTGCGTTCCTGCGTGCCGTCCACCGGATCGACACCGGCGCACTCTTCTTCTGTCGCGTAAAGCGGCCCCGGAATCGGCATTTTGTGCACCGTGAACGGGCGGCCCTTGGCGTCAGTGCTGCTTTGCAGAACTTTCATCGCAGCCTGGCAGCGCGGGTAGTTCGGATCCTGCGGATCGTCGGTCCACGCCAGCAACACTTCGCCCGGACGCACGTAGCAGCAGAAGTTATCCACATGGCCGTCAGTTTCGTCGTTGAACAAACCGTCCGGCAGCCAGATGATTTTATCCACAGCCAGATTGGCGCTCAGTACCGCTTCAATCTCTTCGCGGCCCAGGTGCGGGTTGCGATTGCGGTTGAGCAGGCATTCTTCGGTGGTGATCAGCGTGCCTTCGCCGTCGACGTGAATCGAGCCGCCTTCAAGCACGAAACCTTCAGTGCGGTAACGCGGGCTGCGCTCGATCTCGAGGATCTTGCCGCCGACCTGCGAATCGCGATTCCACGGCGAATACAAACCGCCGTCGAAACCTCCCCAGGCGTTGAAGTCCCAGTTCACGCCGCGCACTTCGCCGCTGTTGTTGATGACGAAAGTCGGGCCGCTGTCGCGTACCCAAGCGTCATCGCTGGACATCTCGACCACGCGGATATTCGGCACGTCGAGGCGCACGCGGGCGTTTTCATACTGGCCGGCGGACACGGCCACGGTGACCGGTTCAAAACGCGCAATAGCCTTGGCCACCGCAGCATGTGCGGCTTGCGCCGGTTTGCCGCCCAGACGCCAGTTGTCCGGGCGCTCGGGCCAGATCATCCAGGTCTGCGTTTGCGGCGCCCACTCGGCCGGCATGTGAAAGCCGTCGGCGCGCGGGGTACTTTTCAAAGTTGTCATCGGGATCAGGACTCCAGGGAACCGTCGAGGGTTTTCAACGCGCCGTACAGGTTCGGACGGCGGTCACGGAATGAACCCCACGCGCTGCGAATGTGTTCGAGCTCGTCGAGGTTGAAAGTGTGCACAAGAATACCTTCTTCGGTTTTATTCAGCTCCTGCACTTTTTCGCCGAACTGGTTGGCGATGAACGAAGAGCCGTAGAACGTGATGTCGTAGCCGTCCTGTTCTTCGTTGCCGATGCGGTTGCTGGCGATCAGCGGCATCAGGTTGGCGCCGGCATGACCCTGTTGCACGCGCTGCCAGTGATCGCGCGACGAAATGGTCTTGTCGTGCGGCTCACTGCCGATCGCGGTTGGGTAAAACAGAATTTCCGCGCCTTGCAGGGCCATGCTGCGCGCAGCTTCCGGGAACCACTGGTCCCAGCAAATGCCCACGCCGATTTTCGCGTAACGGGTGTTCCACACCTTGAAACCGGTGTCGCCCGGGTTGAAGTAATACTTCTCGTGGTAGCCCGGGCCATCCGGGATGTGACTTTTACGATAAATCCCGAGGTTGCTGCCGTCGGCATCGATGATCGCGATGCTGTTGAAGCGCGTACGGCCGGCCAGCTCATAGAAGCTGATCGGCAGCACCACTTGCAGCTCTTTGGCGATTTTCTGGAAATGTTTGATCGCGACGTTTTCTTCCACCGTCGTCGCCAGTTGCAGATAGTCCGGGTTCGGCTTCTGGCAGAAGTACGGCGCCTCGAACAGCTCCTGAATCAAGATGATCTGCGCGCCTTTGGCGGCGGCTTCGCGCACCAGTCTTTCAGCGATTTCGAGGTTGGCTTCCAGATCCCAGGAACAGGCCATCTGAGTGGCGGCAACGGTAACGATACGGCTCATGAATCATCTCCGGGCAGTTGCTTTGACGGCCGGAAATTCGGCCGAAAAGAAAACGCGCGCACCGGACATGAGATCGCCATGCCGGAGCAATGGCGACTTTATAGCCGATAAATATCGGCTTTAGAAGCTTGAAAAATGCCTTTCGTCTAAATAATCCAGATAAAAGCCGATACAAATCGAACTAACAACCCAAGAAAATGTGGGAGCGAGCTTGCTCGCGAATACGGCGTGTCAGGAACTGAATAAGGTGACTGACACACCGCTTTCGCGAGCAAGCTCGCTCCCACAGGGGATTGGCTGCGTTTTACAGGCCCTCGGTTAGGACTTGATCAAGCATATCGACAAAGAAATCCACACTCTGACGCGACGTCACCATCGGCGGTTTGATCTTCAGAATGTTCAGATCATCCCCGGTCGGCTGCATGAAAATCCCCAACTCACGCAAGCGATCACACAGCAACACCGTCTCCTCGGTCGCCGGCTCCAGCGTCTCGCGATTGCGAATCAGCTCAAGTCCCAGATAGAACCCGGAACCGTGCACCGCGCCCACCAATGGATGTTTATCGATCAACGCTTCCAGACGCGCCTTGAAGTGGCCACCGACCACCTGCGCGTTCTCCCAGAGTTTTTCTTCTGCCATGACATCGAGCACCGCCATGCCGATCTGACAACTGACCGGACTGCCGCCCGCCGACGAGAAGAAATAGCCCTCGGCCTCCAGCGCCTCGGCAATTTCCCGTCGCGTGATCACCGCGCCCAGCGGCTGACCGTTGCCCATACCCTTGGCCATGCAGATGATGTCCGGCACCACACCCTGCTCTTCAAAGCCCCAGAAGAAGTGGCCCATGCGCCCGTAACCGACCTGCACTTCGTCGGCGATGCACACGCCGCCCTGCGCGCGCACCAGCGCGTATACCTGCTGGAGATATCCCGGCGGCAGCGAGATACCGCCGGCATTGCCATACACCGGCTCGCAGATAAACCCGGCCAGTTGGCGCTTCTGTTCGGCAAGTTTCGCCAGGTGATGCTCAACACTGCGCACGTAATCCGGCGCCGAATCGAGACCACGGAATTCACCGCGATAAGTGTTTGGCGCAGGCACCGGATGCACCCAGTCCGGTCGGCTTTCCAGGGCTTTCGGGTTGTCGGCGATTGACGTTGATACCGCATCGGCGCCGACCGTCCAGCCGTGATAGGCCTCAAGCACGCTGATCATGTCGCGCCCGCCGCTGTAGGCCCAGGCCAGACGAATCGCCAGGTCATTGGCCTCGCTGCCGCTGTTGACCAGAAACACCCGGTCCATGCCTTCCGGCGCCAATTTCAGCAAGCGCTCGGAAAACTCCGCCACCGCCGCATAGTTGAATCGCGAGTTGGTGTTGAGCAGCGACCACTGCCGCGCCGCCACTGCCGCCATGCGCGGGTGGCCGTGACCGAGCACGGCAACGTTGTTGAGCATGTCGAGGTAGGAGCGGCCCTGCATGTCGATCAGGTGATTACGCCAGCCGCGTTCAATGCGCGGCGGATCAACGTAGTAGTGTTTCTGCGTGCGGGCGAAACTGGCATCGCGGCGTTCGAGCAGGGTTTTTGCGTCCAGCTCCGGCTCGGCATCGCAGGCCAGTCCTAACAACGCCGCTGGCGACGGGCACAGGGCCTGCCACGCTGCTGCATGCGCAGGGGTGCAAAACAACGGCGCATTGATCTGCGCGCCCCGGCACAACTGCACCCGTAATGGGCCGCTGACTGCGCCCAGCACCTGGCCTTTGACCAGCGCCGCGCCGCTGTGCAGCGAAGGTGTCACGCCCCACAGGCGCACGCTGAGTTGCGGGCCATCCAGTTGCAGCACACCGTCTGCTGGCTGATGCACGACGCCAGCGAACGGCGCTTCCACGGCGGTACCATCGGGCACGCGCAATTCCACGTGCAGCGGGAAGGTATCCGGTTCAACGGCGCTGTCGGGACGGGTGCGCGACAAACGGTACTGACCATAACGGCTTGCCGCCAAACCATGGGCCGCCGCCGCTTCGTTCAACAGGTGCTGATCGATGCCGGCCTGCTCCCAGTTGCCGGCCTCGAAATGCGGGCTGAGGACACCGAGATCGATCAGGGCAAATTCACGTCCGACCAGACCGGGCAGCAAGGGCGCAAAACCTTCGCTATCGATCACCGGCAATGCGTGACCGACGGCAGTGAGGATCGCCGCTTCCATGAGTGCCTGTGGCACCGATGTCGCTACGCGGAAGATTTCCCACTCATGGCTTAGGTTGTCACGGCTGTAGGTATTCGCGGGGTCGATGCTGACCTGTTGCTCGCCACTGAGCACCAGCACCGCCGCGCGCGCGACAATCAATGGCCACAGCGCTTGCAGCTCTTCATGTTGCAACGGGTTGACCGCGTGGTAGGCCTGCACCGCCGGCAGGATGACAAACGGATCGCCACCAGCGTGATGCAGCAACGCCGCACAGGTCACCGACAGATCGGTGATGCGCCAGGTGCGCACCAGATCGCCAAAGTCGATCACGCCCTGCAACTGCCAGTGACGCAGGGCATCGCGCGCCCAGACGGCGTTGTCGTCGGTGATGTCCATGTGGATCGCCTGCACCGGCAGCTTGCCCTGCAACGGCTGCAAGCGGCGCTCGGCTTGTTCGGCCGCATCGGCAATCAATATGCGTTGCTGCTCATCCTTGATCACCGGCAGCAGATGGCTGATCAGGGCACTGGCGTGACGGGCATCCCACTGCAACGTGCGCTCAAGGCCCGGGTGATCGAACCCGGCCAGCGCCAGATCCATCTCACCGCAGAGCCGGCCAAACCCCGCCACCACGTCGCGCCCCAAGTATTCGAGATGCGTGAGCGGCTGGCCCTCGATGTAATCCAGCAGCCGCACATGGACGGCTTCGCCGCCGACCTCGAGTGACAGCAGATCCTCGCCGTTATTGGCCGCGATCACCCGCGGCACCGTCACCGCCGAGTGCTCGGCCAGATACTTGAGCCCGGCATGCTGGGCTTGCAGCTCCACCAGGGCGTAATCGCCACGGCAGATTTTCAGCACGAACCGACCGCGCGGACTGTCGACGCGAAAATTCAGATCCTGCTGGCTGCCGAGCGCCTGCAGCCTGCCGCTGAGCCCGTAATGCTCCGCCAGCCATTGCTGGGCCTGCTCTGCAGAAACCTGCGGGCTGGGCAAACTGGCGCGATGAATCAACGTGGCGAGCGGCATGAAACGACCCCTGTAATTTTATTAGGCGCCTATATCGCCATTGCTTTTGGCGAGACGCAACCCCTTATACCAACTCCCGACCGGATCAAGGGCACATCACTGTGACGGCCCCCCACCAATAACTTTTCCTACAGCAATTTCAGATTGCGTTTGAACACTTCACTGTTCAACCTGCCCCCTCGAACGTTATCCGCACGGAAGCAATCCGCAAAATGTCCCAGCGCCGCCTCGCCCTCTCCAACAAAAAAGTCCGCAATATCCCTCGCCGTCTACGCGCGTTAGCCGCTTGGGCTGCTGACTTCGAAGGTTACTTTCCGGCCGACCTCACCGAAGAGGAAAAATACAGCAACTGGAAAATCCCGATTCACATGTCGATGGTCCAAGGAAAACAAGCAACCGCGGATCTGCGTCGGCAGTGCGCGCAGCACTTGATCAACGCGGCGCAGCACCTGCGTATGTCCCGACCGGAAAATGCTATCGATTGCAGAGTGGTCGCCGCCATCTTATTGCCAGGAATGTTTTCCAGCGAGATATGTATCTATACCGACATGGAATATCACCGAGGTCATATCCCGCCTGCTGATAGTGAATACGTCGAAACCGGTAAGAGCCTGGCCCAGGAATGGGGACTCGTTTTACCGCCGGGCATTGGAGAGAGAGGCCTGAGCTATACCGTTGAAGATGGCGATGGCCAGACCTATGAGGAACAACGCTGGTATTTTGGCGAGGTCGACTGAATCGCCCCTTACGGTCCGCACTCGCGTTAAATGGCACTTTGCGCAAGAATGTCGACCATTCACACCTGCCTATGGAACTCCCCATGAATGTAATCACCACCGACCTGCCCGGTGTCCTGATCATCGAACCGAAGGTGTTCGGTGACGAGCGCGGCTTTTTCTACGAGAGTTTCAATGCCAAGGCGTTCCAGGACGCTACCGGTCTGGACACGCAATTCGTTCAGGACAACCACTCGCGCTCGCAAAAAGGCGTGTTGCGTGGCCTGCATTACCAGTTGCAAAACACCCAGGGCAAACTGGTCCGTGTGACCGTCGGTGAAGTGCTGGATGTGGCCGTGGATATTCGGCGCAGCTCGCCGCACTTCGGCAAATCGGTGGCTGTGCGCTTGTCGGCCGAAAATCATCGTCAACTGTGGGTGCCGGAAGGTTTTGCCCATGGTTTCGTGGTGCTGAGCGAGTTCGCTGAATTCCTCTACAAGACCACCAACTACTACGATCCATCATCCGAGCGCAGCATTCGCTGGGATGATCCCGCGCTGGGCATCGACTGGCAGCTGGACGAAGCGCCGAAGCTGTCCGCCAAGGATCAGGCTGCAACCCTGCTCAAGGACGCTGACGTCTTCGCCTGAGCCTAGGCATAATGCGCCTGACATCTCAGGCGCATCCGGCTCATGAAACCAACCCTCCCCCGCAGACCCCGCTGGCGCAGCCTCGCCCTGCTGGCCCTGTGTCTGGCGCCGCTGCTGTGGCCGCTGGAACATCTCGCCGAGCGCTATTACCGCAGTGAACTGGCCGGGCAGAACCGGCAGACCCTAGACCTGTACGTCGCCAACCTGCTGGGCACCCTGCACCGCTATGAAGTGTTGCCGCAAATTCTCGGCGACCTGCCGGCCTTGCGCGCGGTACTCGGCGCGCCAGACGACGGCGTCAGCCAAGGCAACGCCAATCGCCTGCTGAAGAACATCGCTGCACAGACCGGTGCCGAAGTCATGTACCTGATGGACACCAGCGGGCAGACGCTGGCGGCGTCGAACTGGGACAAACACGATAGTTTCGTCGGCCGCAATTTCTCGTTCCGTCCGTACTTCAGTGAAGCCATGGCCGGACGCCTCGGACGCTTTTTCGGTCTCGGCACGACCTCGGCCAAACGCGGCTACTTCTTCGCTGCCGCCGTGCGCAACGGCGAAAAAATCATCGGCGTGCTGGTGATCAAGGTCGACCTCGACCACACCGAAAGCCTGTGGGGCAAAACCCCGGAACAACTGCTGGTGACCGACCACAACGGCGTGGTCATCCTCACCTCGCGCCCGGAATGGCGCTTCCGTTCGACCCGTAACTTGAGCGACAGCGAACGCTCGGCGATCACCGCCATCCAGCCTTACCCGACCCGCGAGCCGCGCCCCCTGAACCTCAGCCCGACTGCGTGGCTGATCCAGACTCACGACATCGCCGAAACCGGCTGGAGCGTCAGCATCCTTGCCCCGCGCACGCTGATCGACCGTCCAGTGCGCACTGTGGTTGCCATCGGCGGCGCCACGCTGCTGGTGCTGATGTTGTTGCTCGGTCTGATGATGCAGCGCCGCCGCCATTATCTGGAGCGCATCGCCTTCGAGGCCAAGGCACGCCGTGAACTGGAAGGCCGCGTGGCGGAACGTACCAGCGACCTCGAAGGCCTCAACCGGCGTTTGAAGGAGGAAGTGCTGGAGCGTGAACAAGCCCAACAGGAACTGGTGCGTGCCCAGGATGACCTGGTCCAGGCCGGCAAGCTGTCGGCGCTGGGGACGATGTCAGCGAGCATCAGCCACGAACTCAATCAGCCGTTGGCAGCGATCCGCAGCTACGCGGAAAACGCCGAAGTGCTGCTCGATCATCAGCGCACCGACGATGCGCGCGGCAACCTCAAACTGATCAGCGAACTGACCGGGCGCATGGCCTCGATCATCGCCCACCTGCGCGCCTTTGCCCGCCGCGATCGCCACGCGCCGGAAAGCGTTGCCCTGCAACCGGCGCTCGACGATGCCTTGGCGCTGCTGGCCAAACGGCGTCGCAGCATGGAAGTCGAACTGATCCGCGATCTGCCAGCCGCGACTCTGTGGGTCGAGGCCGGGGAAACCCGATTGCGCCAAGTGCTCGGCAATCTGCTAGCCAACGCCCTCGACGCCCTCACCGAGAAAGGCCCGCCGCGCAAGCTCTGGCTGAGTGCCGAATCCACAGCCGAAGGCGTCAATCTGTACATTCGCGACAACGGCCCGGGCTTTTGCATGGAAGCCCTCGGCCGCGCCAGCGAGCCCTTTTACACCACCAAGACCCGCACTCAAGGCCTTGGCCTGGGGCTGGCCATTTGTGAAACGCTGATGCGCGCCTTCGGCGGTGAACTGTCGTTCGCCAACCACAAGCAAGGTGGCGCCTTGATTACCCTGCGGCTGCGCGCCGGTGCGCCCGGGGTCAGCCTGCAACCGTCCGAGGATCGAAGTGCATGACCATCGACAATCGCATTCAGGTGGTGTTGATCGACGACGATCCGCACCTGCGTCAGGCCCTCGGCCAGACCCTGGACCTGGCCGGCCTGAAAATTCTGCCGCTGTCCGAAGCCAAAGGCCTGGCCGCACAGCTTGAGCGTGACTGGCCGGGTGTGGTGGTCAGCGATATCCGCATGCCGGGCATGGACGGTCTCGAATTGCTCAGCGAACTGCACGCGCAGGATCCCGAACTACCGGTGTTGCTGATCACCGGCCACGGCGATGTACCGCTGGCGGTGCAGGCCATGCGTGCCGGCGCTTATGATTTTCTTGAAAAACCTTTCGCCAGCGATGCGCTGCTCGACAGCGTGCGCCGCGCCCTGGCCTTGCGCCGCCTGGTGCTGGACAACCGTAGCCTGCGCCTGGCCCTCAGCGATCGCAATGAGCTGAGCGCGCGGCTGGTCGGCCATTCGACCCCAATGCTGCGCCTGCGCGAGCAGATCGGCGCGCTGGCCGCGACCAAGGCTGACGTGCTGATCCTCGGCGAAACTGGCGCCGGTAAAGAAGTAGTCGCCCGCGCCTTGCACGATTTATCCAGCCGCCGAAACGGCCCGTTCGTCGCGATCAACGCCGGCGCGCTTGCCGAGTCGGTGGTGGAAAGTGAACTGTTCGGTCACGAACCCGGCGCGTTTACCGGCGCGCAAAAACGGCGGATCGGCAAATTCGAATTCGCCAATGGCGGCACATTGTTTCTCGATGAAATCGAGAGTATGAGCATGGATGTGCAGGTGAAGTTGCTGCGCATGCTGCAAGAGCGCGTGGTCGAGCGTCTGGGTGGCAATCAACTGATCCCGCTGGACATCCGCGTCATCGCCGCGACCAAGGAAGACCTGCGTCAGGCCGCTGACCAGGGCCGCTTCCGCGCCGACTTGTATTACCGCCTCAACGTCGCGCCACTGCGCATTCCGCCACTGCGTGAGCGCGGCGAAGATGCGCTGGTGCTGTTCCAGCATTACGCCGATGAAGCCAGCGCTCGCCACGGTTTGCCGCCCCATGAACTGCAACCGGCGCAACGCGCCTTGCTGCTGCGCCACACCTGGCCGGGCAACGTACGCGAACTGCAGAATGCCGCCGAACGTTTCGCCCTCGGCCTGGAATTGGCGCTGGATAACGCTGACGCCGAGGGCGGTGGCAGTACCACGGTCGAAGTCATCAATGGGGGCCTCAGCGAGCAGGTGGAAAATTTCGAGAAATCGCTGATCGCTGCTGAACTGGCGCGCTCGCACAGTTCGGTGCGCAGCCTCGCCGAAGCCTTGGGCATTCCGCGCAAGACCCTGCATGACAAGTTGCGCAAGCATGGCCTCAACTTTGGCGACAGCAGCCATGGGGACGAGAACGAATGAGTACAGACAGTCGCTATCTGGAATCGGTCCTGCATCACGATATCCCGCTGACCCGAGACATGGGCCTTAAGGTGCTCGACTGGCATGAGCAGCAACTGAGCCTGCATCTGCCACTCGACCCGAACGTCAACCACAAGAGCACGATGTTCGGTGGCAGCCTCTACTGCGGCGCGGTGCTGGCCGGGTGGGGCTGGTTGCATTTGCGCCTGAAAGAAGAAGGAATCACCGACGGGCACATTGTGATTCAGGAAGGGCAGATCAGTTATCCGCTTCCGGTGACCGGGGACGCTACGGCGATTTGCCCGGCGCCTGATGCGAAGGAGTGGAAGAGGTTTCTGGCGATGTATCGGCGTTATGGGCGGGCGCGGTTGACGTTGAATACGCGGATCGTCAATCAGGGTAGCGAAGAAGACGCCGTGACATTTACCGGGCAGTACGTTTTGCATCGCTGACAATCAAAAGCCCCTCACCCTAGCCCTCTCCCAAAGGGAGAGGGAACTGATTGGGGGATGCTTCAGAAATGCATCGACCTGAAAGCGCTTTGCTGAATCCATAATCGACCTGATCTTTCAGGTCGATGTGAGACACAAGACAACTCGGTCGGCTCCCTCTCCTGGGGGAGAGGGCTGGGGTGAGGGGGGGTTCGGATCAGCCCACTTAACCGCGAGCCAACTCCAACAATCTGGAACGCCAGGCCGCCTTGGCCGGCAATGCCAAAAAGAACTCATTGAGTAGCGATTCCCGCGCCGGATAACAGAACGCCTCCCCGCGCAGATCCAGCACCTCACCGCCCGCACCTTCCAGCACACCTTGAGCCGCCGCCGTATCCCACTGCGAAGTCGGCGCCAGTCGCGGATAGCAATCCGCCGCGCCTTCAGCCAGCAGGCAGAATTTCAGCGAGCTGCCAATATTGGCCAATTGCAACTCGCCCAGACTCGCACTCAACCCGGCGAGCAAACTTTCTTGCTCGGGACTCGAATGGCGACGGCTGGCGACTACGGTAAACGCCTCGCCCGGCCCCGGTACATTGCGCACCTGAATCGCAACCGGCGTGCCGCCCTTGTCGCAACGCCAGGCACCGAGGCCTGCGCCGCCAACGTAGAAACGACCATTGGTCGGCATCGACACCACGCCGAACACCACGCGGCCGTTTTCGATCAGCGCAATGTTGACGGTGAACTCTTCGCTGCCGCTGATAAATTCCTTGGTGCCGTCCAACGGGTCGACCAACCACCAGCGCTGCCAGCCGGCGCGCACGCTCTGAGGGATGTTGGCGTCTTCTTCCGACAACACTGGAATGCTCGGGTCCAGCGCCGTCAGCCCGGCGAGGATCAGGTGATGCGCGGCCAGATCCGCCGCCGTCACGGGCGAGTCATCGGACTTGGCCGTGACTTCAACGCCGGCGCGCCAGAATGGCAAAATCGCCTCGCCGGCCTGCAATGCCAGCTCAACGACCGGCGCCATCAACGGGTGGGGAAACGTCATCGATATCTCACTCATGCTGGAAAGAACCCGCGCTCGGTCAGCAGATCGCGGGTCAGATACAGTGCAGCCAATGCACGGCCTTCGGAAAACTGAGGATTGAGCGCCAGCGACGACAGTTCGCGCAGGTTCACTTTGTCGACACGCATCGGCTCAGGCTCGTCGCCTTCCAGACGTTCCTCGTACAAATCAGTCGCCAGGACCACCTGAATCTTCTGGCTCATGTAACCGGGCGACAGCGACAGCTCGGTCAGATGCTCCAGTTGCCGCGCGCCAAAACCGGCCTCTTCCTTGAGCTCACGCTCGGCTGCGGCCAACACATCCTCGCCCGGTTCGATCAGACCTTTGGGCAAGGACAATTCATATTCATCAGTGCCGCCGCAGTACTCTTCGACCAATACCGCGTGCTCGGCATCCAGCATCGCCACGATCATCACCGCGCCGTAGCCCGCACCTTTACCAACCAGACGTTCGTAAGTGCGTTCCACGCCGTTGGAAAAGCGCAGCTTGAGTTCTTCGACGCAAAACAGGCGACTGGTGGCGACGATCTCGCGGGCAAGTACGGTGGGTTTCTGGCGCATGCAAAGCTCCTTGGCGTGAACGCGCTACTATAACGCGGCTTTCCCGATTGTTTATGTCGGATATCTTTCTACCGTTCGAGACGTTGCCATGCCTTCATTACCGTGGTCCGACATCGATACCGTTCTGCTGGACATGGACGGCACGCTGCTGGATCTGCACTTCGACAATCACTTCTGGCTGGAACACCTGCCCCAGCGTTACGCCGAACTGCACGGGGTCAGCCGGGCCATGGCCGAAATGGAATTGCAGCCGCTGTTCGAACGCCATGCCGGCCAGTTGCAGTGGTACTGCCTGGATTTCTGGAGTGCCGAGCTGAAGTTGTCGGTGCGTGAGTTGAAACAGGAAACCGCGCACCTGATTGCCTTGCGGCCGGATGCCGATACGTTTCTGGCGGCGATCAAACGCGCCGGCAAACGGGTGATCATGATCACCAATGCACACCGCGACTCACTGTCGCTGAAGCTTGAGCGAATCGAACTGGCGCCGTATTTCGAGCGGTTGATCAGCTCCCACGATTACGGTTTTCCCAAGGAGAAACCGCAGTTCTGGGATGCCTTGCAGGCGGACATCGGCTTTGATCCGGCGCGCAGTCTGTTTATCGACGACACCTTGCCGATTCTGCGCAGTGCGCGGGATTTTGGTGTGGCGCATTTGTTGGCGGTGAAAGAGCCGGACAGCCGCAAGGGGCCGAAGGACACGGCTGAGTTTGCGGCGGTTGAGGATTATCGCAGCTTGATCGCAGGGCTTTGATACCGAGTTTTACCATTTGCGAGCAGGCTCGCTCCCACATTTGGAATGCGATCCAATGTGGGAGCGAGCCTGCTCCGGGCGGCGTTCCGACGTGTTACTCAGGAATACGCAGTGTCTGCCCTGGATAGATTTTGTCCGGATGCGACAGCAGCGGTTTGTTGGCCTCGAAGATCTTGTTGTACTGGTTGGCGTTGCCATACACAGCGAGGGAAATCGCGCTGAGGGTGTCGCCTTTTTTCACCACGACAAATTTTGCTGCAGCCACCACCGGGCCGGTCACGGTGATCTGATCATCCACGCTGCCAACCCCGGCAATATTGCCCACCGCCAACAGAATCTTCTCTTTCTCTTCCTGACTCGCGACTTCACCGGTGACGGTCACTTTGTCGCCGTCCACCGTCGCCTGCACATTCGGATTGCCCAGGCCGACCTTGCTGATGTGTTCCTTCAACTGTTCACTGGCATTGGCGTTGCCCGGGGTCAGCAGATCGATCAACTTCTCACCGGCTTCTTTAACAAAACTAAAAAGGCTCATCGTGGTTCTCTCCATGGAATAAAGGTTCAGTCGTCCAAGCCTAGACCACGACAGACAAACCCGGTTCCAAGCCGACCAATGACCCTGCCACCGCGCAAGCGGTAGAATCGCCCAACCCTGCCAGAGCCCGGAGCGAAGATGGACATCAAGCAGCTGAAATTCCTCATCGCCCTCGACGAAACCCGCCACTTCGGCCAGGCCGCCGCGCGTTGCCACATCACCCAGCCAACGCTGTCGATGCGCCTGCGCAGTCTTGAAGAAGAACTCGACCTGCCACTGGTCAACCGTGGCCAGCGTTTCGAAGGTTTCACCGCGCCGGGCGAGCGCGTGCTGGCGTGGGCGCGCTCGGTGATGGCGGCTTATGACGGTTTGCACGCGGAAGCGGCGGCGTGTCGCGGCAATCTGATCGGCACGCTGAGGCTGGGCGTGGTGCCGCTGTCGAGTTTTGATCCGCTGCCGTTGATGCAACGCCTGCACAGCGCCCACCCGAATCTGCGCTTTGAAATGTCGGCACTGAGTTCTGAGCAGATCCTCGAGCATCTGGCGAACAACCGAATCGACATCGGTGTTTCTTATCTCGACCGCCTGGATCACGAACGTTTCGAATCACTGGCATTCGACGCAACCCGCATGGGCCTGCTGTACGACCAGCGCACTTTTACCTTCGGTGAAGCTCCGCTGAGCTGGGAATCACTGATCGAACTGCCGCTAGGCATGCTCACCAGCGGCATGCATTTCCGTCAGTCCATCGACCACAACTTCCACAGCCGTGGCCTGACTCCGCAACCGTTGCTGCAAACCGACGCCGTGCATCAATTGTTACAAGCCGTACACGGCGGTTTCTGCTGCGCGATCATGCCGTTGGACGGCGGGCTGGAAAAACTCACCGACCACCTGCGTCTGCAGCCCATCGAAAACGCCCAAACCCTAGCGCCACTGGGCTTGATCATGCGTCGCGGGGCGCCACGCTCGGCGCTCGCCGAGGCGTGTTTTTCGCTGTATCAGAAATCACCAACGGCGGCTTGATCGACGGCCTCTATCGATAGATCGACACTAGCGATTAGACGCGACAAGTTGCCGCGCCTAGTCTTAACGTTGATCAAACCGTCGGTGATGCCATGAACGCCAAGCGCCCTGCCTGCGCGGCGCCTGCACTTGAAACGCCCGCGCCTGCCGCCAGCCAGACCTACAGTTACAGCGATTTACCCCGTGAGGAATCGGCCAGCACTGCGCTCGCCGAGGAAGTCGCGTTGGCAATTGCCTACAACGGTATCAGCCAGGCCGTCATGCTGGTGACGCCGACCGACCTGGAAGACTTCATCGTCGGCTTCAGCCTCGGCAGCGGCATCATCATCGATGCCACCGACATCTATGACCTGCAACTGACCGGCGCAGGCTCCGCGCAGTATGCGCAAGTGACCATCGCCAATCGCGCGTTCTGGAATCTCAAGCAACAGCGCCGGCAAATGGCAGGCACCAGCGGTTGCGGATTGTGCGGTGTTGAAGCGGTGGAGCAGGCGCTGCCCGACCTCAAGGTGTTGTCCGGCGCGCCGCTGCCACCGAGCGAATGGCTCGACGGTCTGCGTCAGCGCATCGGCGCGTTTCAACCGCTCGGTCAGCACTGCGGCGCGGTACATGCGGCGGTGTTCATGAACGCCAGCGGTGAATTGTTGCTCGGGCGCGAAGACATCGGCCGGCACAACGCCCTCGACAAGCTGATCGGCGGGCTGATCCGCCAGAAGATATCCACAGATGGCGGACTGGCGATTGTCACCAGCCGTTGCAGTCTCGAATTGATCCAGAAAGTTTTGCGCGCCGGCATCCAGACCCTGGTCAGCCTTTCCGCACCCACCGGCCTTGCCGTGCAATGGGCCCGTCGACACAACCTCAATCTCATCCACCTGCCGCAGAAAAGTGCGCCGCGGGTGTACAGCCCCGCGATGGAGAATCAAGCGTGAGCCAACATCATCAAGCCGACCAGAAACCTGTCCCGCGCTACAAGCCTTACAAAGGTGCCGCCGGCGGCTGGGGTGCCCTGATCAGTGTGGCTCAGGCCTGGTTGACCAGCGACAACGCCCTGAAAAACCTGCGCATGATGCTCAAGACCAACCAGAACGGCGGTTTCGACTGCCCGGGTTGCGCGTGGGGCGATTCGCCGGAAAGCGGCATGGTCAAGTTTTGCGAGAACGGCGCGAAAGCGGTGAACTGGGAAGCGACCAAGCGTCGTGTGGACGCCAAGTTTTTCGCCAAGCACAGCGTCACTTCTTTGCTGGAGCAGAGCGACTACTGGCTTGAGTATCAGGGCCGTCTGACCGAGCCGATGGTTTATGACGCCGAAACCGATCGCTACAAGCCGATCAGTTGGGACGACGCCTACACCCTGATCGCCAAGCACCTGCAAAGTCTGCCGAGCCCCGATCTGGCCGAGTTCTACACCTCGGGTCGCGCCAGCAACGAAGCGGCGTATCTGTATCAACTGTTTGTGCGCGCCTACGGTACCAACAACTTCCCGGACTGCTCGAACATGTGCCACGAGGCCAGCGGTGTTGCCCTGGCGCAGAGCGTCGGCGTCGGCAAAGGCACCGTGACCTTCGATGACTTCGAACACGCCGATGCGATTTTCGTTTGGGGCCAGAACCCGGGCACCAACCACCCGCGCATGCTCGAACCCTTGCGTGAGGCAGTGAAACGCGGCGCGCAAGTGGTGTGCATCAACCCATTGAAAGAGCGTGGACTGGAGCGTTTTCAGCACCCGCAACACCCGATCGAAATGCTCACCAACGGCGACAAGCCAACCAATACCGCGTATTTCCGTCCGGCCCTCGGTGGCGACATGGCGCTGCTGCGCGGCATGGCCAAGTTCCTTCTGCAGTGGGAGCGCGATGCGCAGAAGGCTGGCGAGCCTGCCGTGTTCGATCACGACTTCCTCAACGCCCACAGCGCCAATGTGCTGGAGTACCTCGGTGTCGTTGACGATACGCCGTGGGAACAGATCGTCGAGCAATCCGGCCTGACCCTCGTCGAAATCGAGCAAGCCGCGCGTATGTACGCCAAGGGCAAGAACGTAATCATGTGCTGGGCGATGGGCATCACTCAGCATCGCCACTCGGTGCCGACGATTCAGGAAATCGCCAACCTGATGCTACTGCGCGGCAACATCGGCAAACCGGGCGCCGGCCTGTGCCCGGTGCGCGGCCACAGTAACGTGCAAGGCGACCGCACAATGGGCA
Source organism: Pseudomonas sp. 3B-A001-10F (assembly GCF_056313565.1). Taxonomy (NCBI): domain Bacteria; kingdom Pseudomonadati; phylum Pseudomonadota; class Gammaproteobacteria; order Pseudomonadales; family Pseudomonadaceae; genus Pseudomonas; species Pseudomonas sp. 3B-A001-10F. Next base: position 167,487 of record NZ_JBQYFW010000004.1, on the reverse strand, counting down.
TCAACGAGCGTCCGCCGGTGGCGTTCCTCGATTCGCTGGAGCGACGCTTCCAGTTCAAGGTGCCGCGCCACAACGGCCACAACGTGGTTGAAGCGATCCACGCAATGGCTGAGGGTCGCGCCAAGGTCTTCATCGGTCTGGGCGGCAACTTCGCCCAAGCCACGCCGGATAGCCCGCGTACCTTCGCCGCACTGAGCAATTGCGACCTGACCGTGCAGATCAGCACCAAGCTCAACCGCAGCCACCTGGCTCACGGTAAAGACGCGCTGATCCTGCCGTGCCTCGGTCGTACCGACATCGATATCCAGACCGAAGGCCCGCAAGCGGTCACCGTGGAAGACTCGTTCAGCATGGTTCACGCTTCCAACGGTCAGTTGCAGCCGCTGTCGAACCAGATGCGTTCAGAGCCGTCGATCATTGCCGGTATCGCTGCCGCCACATTGGGCAGTAAACCGGTGGACTGGAACTGGCTGGTGGCTGATTACGGGCGCATCCGCGAACTGATCGCCGACACCATTCCCAACTTCAAAGCGTTCAACGAGAAGATCAAGAACCCGGGCGGTTTCTACCTCGGTAACAGCGCTGGCGCTCGCAAGTGGAACACGCCATCGGGCCGGGCCAATTTCCGCGCCAATATGCTGCCGAAAGATCTCGTGCACGAACGCACCCGCGCGACCGGACAACTGCCGGATCTGATCCTGCAATCGATGCGCTCCCACGATCAGTACAATACGACGATTTATGGCCTCGACGACCGCTATCGCGGGGTGAAAGGCCAGCGTGATGTGCTGTTCGCCAATGAGGCGGACATCATTCGTCTGGGCTTCCGGCCGGGACAGAAGGCTGACATTGTTTCGATATGGGACGATGGTCGTGAACGTCGGGTAAAGGGCTTCACGCTGCTGGCATTTGATATTCCGGCGGGACAAGCCGCAGCTTATTACCCGGAAGTGAATCCGCTGGTGCCGCTGGAAAGCACCGGGGATGGCAGCCATACACCGACGTCGAAGTTCATTGCGATTCGGTTGGAAGCGGCGAGTGAGACTGGGTTGATCATGGCCAAGTCCGCGTAACGCGATGTCAGAACCGGCCTCTTCGCGAGCAAGCTCGCTCCCACATTGGAATGCATTTCAAATGTGGGAGCGAGCTTGCTCGCGAAGGCGTAGGTTCAAGCAATACGCTTCCAAGCCCTAGCACTTTTCCAACGCCCACAAAAAAGGCCGCTTTTTCACAAAAGCGGCCTGTCCGAAGTAGCTAAAGACCGGCGAAAATCGGTTAAGTTCCACTGATAAAACAGCAACTTGCAAAATTGTATACAAGTCGTGTTATTCGTCGGATTTCGATTGTCACGCTCGTTACACAGCCTCAGGATCGGCGCCGTCATCCCTTTGAGGCTCATCTATGAAGTTCTCCTCGATTCTCTTGTTGTCCCTTGGCCTGGTCAGTGGTTTTGCTTCCGCAGGCGGCACCACCGAAGCAGGTGTGGGCGGCGCATTGGGCGGGGTTCTTGGCTCGGTCGTCGGTCAGTCCTTAGGCGGCAATACAGGTTCCACCATCGGCGCAGCCCTCGGCGGCGCGGGTGGTAGCGCGGTTGGCGCCGACAAACGCAGCCGTGGCGAAGCCGCCATCGGTGGTGCGCTGGGCGCAGCCGGCGGTAACGTGGTCGGCCGCAGCATGGGCGGCACCACCGGCAGCCTGATCGGCTCCGCAGCAGGTGGCGGTGCCGGTGGCGCGCTGGGTAACTACATGGGTAACAAGAGCGATGACGATGATCGTCATTATGATCGCCGTCGTGACCGTGACCGTGGTTATTACCGCGACCGTCACCCGGGCCGCGGCCACGCTTACGGCCACCGCAAGCATCACAAGTACTATCGCGACTGAGGCCTCAAATACCTCGCTGGCCGGTAAAGCAAAATCGCAGCCCAAGGGCTGCGATTTTTTTTTGCCGTTTACACCACCAGGTATTCCAGTGCCTGCCGCAGTTCAGCAGGGATCGGCACCGGCTGATTACTCGCCCGATCGACGAATACGTGAACGAAGCGCCCGGCCGCACACGCCTCGCTTTCACCCACCTTGAACACCGCCAGCTCGTATTGCACTGAACTGTTGCCCAACTTGCCGACCCGCAGACCGATCTCGATCAGGTCCGGGAAGGCGATCGAGGCGAAGTAATCGCACGCCGAACTGACTACAAATCCCACCACCTCACCGCCATGAATATCCAGACCACCGACCTGTATCAGGTAGGTGTTCACCGCCGTGTCGAAGAAGCTGTAGTAGGTGACGTTGTTGACGTGACCGTAGGCGTCGTTGTCGTGCCAGCGTGTGGTGATGGGCTGGAAGTGGGGGTAGTCGGTGCGCTGAGGGGTGGACATGGTTGGGCTGATTCTCTTGTGTTTTCAGTGAGGCCGCTTGCCCTCACCCTAGCCCTCTCCCAGAGGTAGAGGGGACTGACCGAGGTGTTCTCTCGAAATTACACCGACCTGAACTGTCGAGCCGAACGCGAAAGGCACAGAGATCGGCTCCCTTTCCTCCTCGCCCCCTTGGGGGAGAGGGCTGGGGTGAGGGGGTAAGATTTTGACTTCAACACTAATCCTGAGCAAACCGCCTACCCTGCGCCGCCAACTCGCCAATCAACCGCGCCGGTTTCCACTGATCGCCCTGGCGCGTCTCCAGCGCCAGCAAGCGCTGATGAATAACCGCGAGCCCTTGCTGATCCGCCCAGGCCATCGGCCCGCCCTTGTCCGCCGGGAAGCCGTAGCCGTTCAGATACACCAGATCGATGTCGTGTGCAGACTCGGCAATGCCCTCCTGCAAAATCTTCGCACCCTCGTTGACCAATGCCAGAAGACTGCGCTCCAGGATCTCCTCAGGACCGATCTCGCGGCGCTGGAAGCCCAACCCTTCGCTGACCTGCAATACCAGCGCATCGACCTCAGGATCGTGCTCAGCCTGACGACTGCCCGGTTCGTAATGATAATAACCGTTGCCAGACTTCTGCCCGAACCGGCCCATCTCGCACAAACGGTTATCCACCTGAACCTCTGGCGCATCCTGGCCCTTGCCGGCCAACTCGCGTGCACGCCATTCCAGATCGATGCCGACCACGTCGTACATGCGGAACGGCCCCATGGCAAAACCGAAACCTTGCAGCGCCGCGTCGATCTGCTGTGGATAAGCGCCTTCAAGCAACATCTTGCGCGCCTCAAGCACATACGGATGCAACATGCGATTGCCGATAAACCCGTGGCAATTGCCCGACACCACACTGACCTTGCCCATACGCTTGCCCAGCGCCAGCGCTGCATCCAGAACTGCCGGCGAAGTCTGCGCGCCGCGCACGATTTCCAGCAGTTTCATGATGTGCGCCGGGCTGAAGAAATGCAGGCCCAGCACCTGATTCGGACGCTTTGTCGCTGCGGCTATCGCATCGATGTCCAGCGCCGACGTATTGCTTGCCAACAGTGCCTCAGGCTTGAGCAAACCATCCAGCTCACGAAAGATCTTCTGCTTCAGCTCAAGATTTTCGTACACCGCCTCGATCACCAGATCGACATTGCAAATCGCCGCATAATCCGCTGCCGCACTGACCCGCGCCAAACGCGCATCCGCTTCGGCCTGATCAATCCGTCCCTGGCGCACGTTGTGAGCATAAGTCTCGGCCACAGTGGCGAGTGCCTGTTCAAGCATCTGTGGATTGTTATCCACCCAATGCACCGTCACGCCGGCATTGGCCAGACACATGACAATGCCCCGGCCCATGGTGCCTGCGCCGATCACCGCGGCTTGCTGAATATCGAAGGTTGTCTGGCTCATGTTGTTCTCTTGTTGGCGATCCAAAGACAGACCTCAACCATAGTCAGCCAACGACGGTTTTTGAAGTTTATTACCGTGATGATCGACATTCAGCGGATGGATACAGCCCTGCTTTTGTGGGAGCGAGCCTGCTCGCGAAAGGGTCATCACATTCAAAATAGTGTTGCCTGATGTACCGCTTTCGCGAGCAGGCTCGCTCCCACAAGGGGGGCTCTTGCTCAACCGAGCAAATGATCATCAGCCCAGCTGCGGACTTCGGCGTATGGATATTCCTCCAATGAGGCAAACCCGGGAATAGCGCGCGCCTTGAGCTTGGTGAACAGCGGCACGCTGATCCCACACAAAAATCGCGTCAACCGCTCAGCCGTTGGAATCACCCCGGTGTGCTGCTCATGCCTGTGGATAAAATCACCACACAGCGCCGCGAAGTTTTTATCCACAAGTGCTGGCAACTCCGGTGGTGCCGGCAACCGCGCCACCTGGCCATGACACACCGAGCAATGCCCACATCGCTCGGGCGCATTGTGATCACCGAAATACTCCGCCAGGCGATAACCCAGGCAGCGTTCGGTGGCGAAGACTTCAAGCATCGCGTGAATTCGCGCCACTTCGGCCTGCTCATGCCGGGTGAAATACTCATGCAGCTCGGCACTCAGGGCATCGCTGTCGAAGTCGCTGTGCAGCAGGCTGTAGACCTCGGTCATCTGCTTGCTTTCCAGCTCGACCCAGCCCTTCTCCTGAAAATAATCCAGCGCCTTAACCACCCGATTGCGCTCGGCGGAATACTGCGAATACATCGCCTCGAAATTCACCGTGGCCCAGGTGCGCGCGCGCGCCGAAGTCTGAATGATTGCGGCGACGAAATCCCTGCGCTCACCGTCGAAACGCTCAAGCAGTGCTTCGGGCTCCAGCAGGTATTTGAAACGGTATTCGGCGTAGTAGGCGTAGCGCGGCGCAATCAAACCGCGCAGCTCCAGTTGCACCAGCAAGGTCTTCAGCGGCAGTGCACGAATGTTGCTTTGATCAGCCAATGGCCCGAGCAGAAACTCCCACTGCCCTTCCGGCACCGAGGCCTTTAGCTCATCGAGTACATAGCGAATGCCGTCGCGCTCCGGCGTATCGCCGTAGACGAAGTTTTCCAGCACATTGAGGCTGTCGCGATTAGCCAATACCAGACAATCCGACGGCTGCCCGTCACGCCCGGCGCGGCCGATTTCCTGACTGTAGTTTTCGATGGATTTGGGCAGGTCGAAGTGCACGACATTGCGGATGTCGCTCTTGTCGATGCCCATGCCGAAAGCGATCGTCGCAACGATGCAATTGGACTGCCCAGCCATAAAGCGCTTCTGGATCGCCTCGCGTTTGTCGTGGGCTAAACCGGCGTGATACGCCTCGGCCTGAATGCCGTTGCGCTCAAGGTGTTCAGCGATGTGCTCAGCAGTTTTCTGCAAGGTCACGTAGACGATGCTCGGCTGCCCCGCACGCTCGGTCATCCACTCGACCAGCCGCCGGCGCTTGTCCTGGCCACGTACCGGTTCCACCAGCAGATTGAGGTTGGGCCGGTAGAAGCCCGTGGTCACCACATCGTCAGCGGCGATAGCGAATTTGGCCTGCATGTCGGCGATGACTTTCGGCGTTGCGGTGGCCGTCAGCAGCAAAGTTTGCGGGATGTTGAACTGGCGCTGATAGTCCGGCAGCTTGAGATAATCGGGCCGGAAGTTGTGGCCCCATTCCGAGATGCAATGCGCCTCGTCCACCACCAGCAGCGAGATGGGTACCTGCTGCAAAAAGTTGCGAAAGCGCTCGTTTTTCAAGCGCTCCACCGAGATCATCAAAATCTTCAATTCACCCGAGCGGGCGCGGGCCATCACGTCACTGGCATCATCGCGACTCTGCGCCGAATCGATGCTGCCAGCGGAAATACCGTGTCGCTGCAAAAAGGCCAGTTGATCCTGCATCAACGCCAGCAACGGCGAGACTACCAACGTCAGGTGCGGCAGCATCAGCGCCGGCAATTGGTAGCAAATCGACTTGCCGGAACCGGTGGGAAAAATCGCCGCTGCCGAGCGCCCGGCCAGCACCGCGCTGATCGCCGCCTCTTGCCCGGGTCGAAACTGTGGAAAACCAAAAACCTGTTCCAGGGTGTTGTGCATTCGCTGTCACTCCATTGACTGCTGCCATGCCAACAGCCTAGCGGGCGATCGCAGCGAGTCGAGAAAAGGTCGGGGCCAAATCGATTCGGAATGATACAGCGATTACTTGAACGCCACGGCCCCTGTGGGAGCGAGCTTGTTCGCGAAGAGGCCGGTCAGACCAACACAAAACCAGAGGTTCAGGGCCGCAACACCGCCACCCGCAGTTGCTCATTCAGCATCTGCTCATGCACACCTTGGCTCTTGCTCGCCCACAGCGCATGAGCCGGGCTGATGTCCCCCGTGAACGCTGCCGCCAACTGCCGCAAATCAGCGACGCTGCGCACACGCGGGCAGAACGGTTGCTCATCACAGTTCTGACTGGCGCTGCGATAGGTGCTCAGCAATCCCTCCCAGAGGCCGGCGCGCACGTGGCGAATCGACTTCAGTTGCACGTGCGGCACCCCGAGTCGCTGCTCAAGCCCCTCTTCATCCAGTGCTTCGCTGGCCAACAGGGCTTTGGCGAACATCAACACCTCACCGCGCGACGCCGTGTCCATGCTCGCCTGGCTGATGAGTGCCTCCGGCCAATCGGTGCGATCGAGGCGATCCAGCACCCACGCATTGCCAATGTCAGAGGCCATGGTCAAACGGCAAGTGCTCAGCCCGAGCAATAAAATCGCGGCCATTCGTAGCCAGTGCATACCTAATTCCCTTTAAGCGCGTGTCAGACGTTTAGAAACGCCCTACAGGTTCTGGCGCGCACGATACAGCGGTTTACCGCGAATCGCCTGACAATCACGTAGGAATTATTACGCCTAAGGGTTTTGGCCTGAAAAAGCTGCGAAAACACGTAAGGTATTTCCTCAAAACACGGAAAAACCCCTACGAATACTGTCCATTGCGGCTGTCTTGTCCCACAGAGAAACGCCCTTCTATAGTGGCCGGCGCGGCTGCAAACACTCTGCCGGCCCGCCCCAGCGCTTCAGAACAGGACACGCCTCACCATGATCAACCGCTATCGCCCACTCAAGACCTGCTACAGCGAAAACCCGGTACTGCTTATCGACAGCCACTCCAGCCAGACTGACCTGATCAATGCCGCCGATCAACGCTTGCGCGCGGCCGGTGATTTGCTGGAAACGCTCTACTGCTTATGTTTCAAACAGGCTGATGTGAAAGATATTCCCAACATCGTTAACGCGCTTTATTTACTGGTACAGGACAGTTGCGACTTGCTTGAAGTTGCCAAACAAAAACCACCACAAACAACATACAACTGAGTCTTGCTACAAATTCGGAAACACCAGAACTCTTTATTTATATAGGAAACCCACACTAACTTGTTCGCTCTTACAACTAAACGAGAGCAACACCATGACAGTTCTAACTATATTTTTTTGCGGCACGGGTTCCAACAAGTTTGATACCGCTCATGAAAACTTCTGGGACGGCGAACTGGTTTCCACGCTGGCTTCCAACCATACCGGCCGTGAGTTCGCCGAGTGGATCGTCGTCGACGGCCCCGGCAGCGGCAACCTGCAAGCCGATGACCTGTTCACCAAGACCAAGGAGTACGGCCTTACCGGCACGCTGTTCGGCAAAGGCTGGGAAGAAAACGTGGCGCATGCCGTCAATGTCATCAAGGGCAAATGCGATTGGCAGCGCGAGCAACTTACCGAGGCCGAATACAACCGCCTCAAAGCCGTCGGGATTCCTATTGAGGATGTAAAGGTCGAAGGTTCGTGGTTTTGGCGCAAATATAACTACGGTGATCGCAGCGTGACCCAACAGAAGTTACAGGAGCAGATTATCAAGACGTTTCGCAAGGATGGCGTTATTCCCACTCAGGTCAATCTGGTGGGCTGGAGCCGAGGGGGTGTAAGTTGCCATATGCTGGCCAATGCGATGCTCAATGATCGCGAACTGAATAATATCCCGGTGAATATATTTGCCCTTGATCCGGTACCAGGAATCGGCAACTTCCAGGATGCGCGCGTCAAACTCGGCGCCAACGTCAAAGAATATGTCGCCTTCTATGCCCGCGATGAACGCTCCAAAGGTTTCAGTTGTGTCATTCCGCAAACCGCCACCGGCACTAAAACCTGCGTCTACCCGATGGCCGGCCGCCACGCGACCATGGCCGGCAACGCCACAGCTGACGGTGGCGTACCCACCAACAGCGGCGACCTGAAAGCGCTGGTCGAACCTGGCCGCATCGTCCGCCACCTCGCCGAAACCTGCTTCAAGCGCTGGGGCGTACAACTGAACAAAACCCTGAATCTGAGCGAAACAGATCTGCTGCGACTGACGGGCGCCATCGTCGCCGACGAAGCGCGCTACAAGCAGATGCACAGCGTTTCCTACACCTACTTCACCGAACTGGATAAAGGTGAGCGCTATGTTTCGCTGGGCAGCAAAGGCGTGCCGTTTTCGGCGGTGAAAGGCGCGATCTACGCGCCGGCTACGGGGCTGACGACGAGCCTATTAAACGTTGCGGAGTATCGGATTATTGGTTGATGGCGCTGGGGGTGTGAGCGGACGAAAAAACCTACAGCAATAGCCTATCCGCTATTCGTCCAGTTCCTACAAACCTAGACTCCGTTACCGCCTATCGCGGCTTGGTAAGTCAAATCTATAGTCGTGACTGTCGCTGCCAAATCAGCGACTCGGGTTTGGTCACCTGAAATTGAGAGAGAGAAACTACGCATGCCCTTGTATGCTTGCCGCCATCTATTGTGCGGCATGCTTTATGGCGGCTGTGTTTGGGACGCTTCGGCGTACACGGAGTTCTCTCTCTCTGGTTGACCAACCCGAACACAGTCGCCTCCCATCGTTTGGTCATGATGGCGGCGGCTATTGGAACGCCTATAGAGAGAAGAACAATGAAAGCATGGAATCCGCTTACCCCTGATCGCTACCGCCCACTCGAATCAAACCTCACCGACACCAAGCCCCTGATCATCGACACAACGGCCAACCCGCAAGACATCCTCGAATGCGCCGTTCAGCGCCTGCGCGCTTCAAGCGACCTACTACGCACCCTCTACTGCCTCAACTTCAGACAAGCCGACGTTGAAGACATCCCCCACATCACCCACGCCCTTTATCTGCTGACACAGGATGGCTGTGACCTGCTGCAAGTCGCACAGCAGCAAATGCTCAATTGGAAGGATCCAGCCTGAAAACAATCTCAGGCAGGTGTGTTTCCGACAAGAATCGCCTGCCTCACGAACGAACATAATTTTGGACACTCGGTGTCTACTGCCAGGAGTTGAATTTTGCAAACTACTATTGATTGCGTACGATGGACGCCACTGTTCAGCCAAGAGTTTGCCTCCATGACCACTGAAACCATTGATCACAGCACTCTCAGTCGCCTGATTGAAAACGGCTCTGTAAGAAGCACAAGTATCGTCGCCAAGTCTGGTGGCTGGGCGATCCAAATTCAGCATGACAATGAAGAATATCTGCTAACAGCGCAACGGAGTGGCCAGGTGCGCCTGTTCAAAAGGCTTGAAACACTGGTGACCTATTTGAGAGGACTGGGTATCAACCAGTTCGATGTTGACGCTTCCAGCTATGACCCATCGCAAATGAAAACATACGCTCGTCCTGATCGCGCCGAAGCAATGAAACAAGCGCATGAGGCAGCCGCATATGACGAATGGTTCAAACGACAGGTACAGATCAGTATTGACGATCCAAGACCTAGTATTAGCGATGAAGAAACCCGCCGAATATTTGCCGCCAAGCGTGATGCCCTGCGTAAACGAGTGCGCTAATGAAGTTGATTTGGCGTCCGGAGACGCATATTGACCGAGAGCGGATTATGGATCGTATTAGTCAGGACAACCCTGAAGCAGCGGCTGACCTCGATGAAATATTTGAATCAAAAGGGGAGCTCGCCCGACAGCGTCCAACGCTGTACAAAAAGGGCAGAGTTGAAGGAACACGGGAAATCGTCGCAACCCCCAGTTACGTCATCGTTTACACGATCAAAGACGAATGTGTGGAAGTATTGAGAGTGATGCATGCCAGGCAAAAATGGCCGTGATCACGTCAGACAGTTGAGTGATGGGGCGCTCAGAAGGTTGAATGACCCAAGGGTAAACGTAACTCCTTGCCCCCCGGTCAACTGTAATTATTCCGTTTTTATCACCCCAAAAGCGAAGGAATTTTAGCTTTATGGCCAGGAGAACCTCGCCGCTACTTCCGAAGGTTGCACGACTCTTGAACGATCTTGGTGAGCGCCTGAAACTGGCCCGTCTTAGGCGCAGACTCACTGCAAAACTAGTCGCTGAAAGGGCTGGAATGTCAGTCATGACATTACGCTCACTGGAAGCAGGTAGTGCAGGCGTCACAATGGGAGCGTACTTGTCAGTGATGCACGTACTAGGTCTCGAGCAAGATCTGAATCTTCTGGGTTCCACGGATGAACGCGGTTACCGACTGCAGGACTCCAGGCTTCTTTCCTCCAAGACTTCACTCGGCAAAAAATCAGCGAGTGAACCGAGTCTCGATATTCCAAAGCAAAGAAAACTACCGACTTCACACACGAGCGTTATCGAAGCCGCGTATGTGAGTCAAGACAAACTCAAGAACTTCCCAATGAATACTCACTCGCTGTCTGAATTGCTGACGCGAAAGCCCTCGCAGGGCACATAGCAAGAAAAACGCCCACAAAAAAGCCGCCCCAAGGGGCGGCTTCTTCATTGACGACAGATCTTACAACTTCGGCCCTGCAGCCTTGATCGCGTCGCTCACTTCGAACTTCTTGAAGTTCTCGATGAACAGACCGGCCAGCGCTTTCGCAGCCTCGTCGTACGCAGCCTTGTCAGCCCAGGTGTTGCGTGGGTTGAGCAGGTTGGTTTCAACGCCCGGTACGGCCAGTGGCACGTCGAGGTTGATGGTGTCGAGGTGTTCGGTGGCTGCACCGATCAGCGCGCCGCTCTGAATCGCCGCGATCACCGCGCGGGTGGTCGGGATGTTGAAGCGTTTGCCGACGCCGTAGCCGCCGCCGGTCCAGCCAGTGTTGACCAGGTAAACCTTGGAGCCGAAGCCGCGGATGCGCTTGATCAGCAGCTCAGCGTATTCGCCAGCCGGGCGCGGGAAGAACGGTGCGCCAAAGCAGGTGGAGAAGGTCGACTTGATGCCGCTGCCCGAACCCATTTCAGTCGAGCCCACCAGTGCGGTGTAGCCGGACAGGAAGTGGTAAGCCGCTTGTTCTTCGTTGAGGATCGACACTGGCGGCAGGACGCCGGTCAGGTCGCAGGTCAGGAAGATCACAGCGTTTGGCTCGCCGCCCAGGTTCTTATCGGAACGCTTGGCAACGTGCTCCAGCGGGTACGCGGCGCGGCTGTTCTGGGTCAGGCTGACATCGGCGTAGTCGGCGTGCTTGGCGTCGTCGATGACAACGTTTTCCAACACGGCGCCGTGCTTGATGGCTTTCCAGATAACCGGCTCGTTCTTCTCGGAGAGGTCGATGCACTTGGCATAGCAACCGCCTTCGATGTTGAACACCACGCCTTCGCCCCAGCCGTGTTCGTCATCACCGATCAGGTAACGGCTTTCGTCGGCCGACAGGGTGGTTTTACCGGTGCCCGACAGACCGAAGAACAGGGTCACGTCGCCTTCTTCGCCGATGTTGGCAGCGCAGTGCATTGGCAGCACGTCAGCGGCCGGCAGCAGGAAGTTCTGCACGGAGAACATGGCTTTCTTCATTTCACCGGCGTAACGCATGCCAGCGATCAGCACTTTCTTCTGTGCGAAGTTGAGGATCACGCAACCGTCGGAGTTGGTGCCGTCACGCTCAGGCACGCACTCGAAGTTGGCCACGTTGAGCACTTGCCACTCTTCACGACCGGCCGGGTTGTACTGGGCCGGGTTGATGAACAGGCAACGACCGAACAGATTCTGCCAGGCAGTCTGGGTGGTCATTTTCACGGCCAGGTAGTGATCTTCCGCCGCGCCTACATGCACGTGGGACACAAAGTGCTCTTGCGCGTTGTTGAAGGCTTCTACGCGAGCCCACAGCGCGTCGAACTTGTCGGCCGGGAACTTGCGGTTGATCGGGCCCCAGGCGATAGCGGCCTGGGTGGAAGGCTCTTCAACGATGAAACGGTCAACAGGCGAACGACCGGTGCGGTGACCAGTGCGAACAACCAGAGCGCCGGTATCGGCAAGCTCGCCCTCACCGCGGTTCAGGGCTTCTTTAACCAGATCATCAACACTCAGATCGGTGTACACGGCGTTATTGGCTTGCGTCATGAGGTTCCCCGTCGGCCAGTGGCCGAGTGTGCTCCAAACGTTTTGTAGTAGAAAGTCGTGCACTACTACCGCGAAAAAAGTGGGCCGGATTATGCCAGAAAAGCCCAAAAAGAGTAGGGTCCTCCCGTCGTAACGGCGAAATTCCGTCGTTACGCAGTGAATTTACCTGCGCTGAACCGTTTTAGTGCCGGGTATCTGACGGCGTGTCGACGCCTGCGCCAGCGAACAATTGAGCAATATCGGCTGCGTCGAACAGGTACTGCTGGTTGCAGAACTGGCAATCGATCTCGACAGTGCCGCCGTTCTCTTGAACCAATTGCTGTGCATCCTCAAGACCCAGACTGACCAGCGCGTTGCCCGAACGCTCGCGTGAGCAGGTGCAACGGAAGCGCAGATTCTGCACATCGAACAGGCGCACCTGCTCTTCATGGTAGAGGCGATGCAGGACGGTTTCGTTGTCCAGGCTCAACAACTCATCGGCGGTCAGCGTGCTCGCCAGTGCCGTGAGGTGCTGCCAACTTGCGGCACGGTCTTCTTCGTCTTTCAAACGGTCGGCCGGCAGTTGTTGCAGCAGCATCCCGCGGGCACGGCGGCCGTCAGCGAACAACTTGAAGCGCGTGCCAACTTGTTGCGACATGACGAAATAGTTGGTGAAGCACTCAGACAGGGTTTCGCCATCAAGATCGACGATGCCCTGGTAACGCTGGCCGATCGTCGGGTCGACGGTCAGTGTCAGGTCGCCGCCCGGCATCAGGTCGGCAAGGCTCGCGTCCGGCTTGATCCGCTCAGCGTCATAACGCGCCAGACCACGAATTTCGCGCTCGCTGGAGCATTCGATCATCAGAAGCGGGATCGGCCCTTCGGAACGCGCCTGCAGAATCAGCAAGCCATCGAACTTCAGCGCGCCCACCAGCAACGAGGCAGCCGCCATCAATTCGCCCAGCAATTGCGCCACCGGCTCCGGGTACGGGTGCTTGGCGAGGACTTCGGCGTAGCTGCGTTCAAGCGCAACCAGTTCGCCGCGCGTGTCGCTGTCATCGAAGATGAAACGTTGAGTGAAATCGGTATCCGCTAGCTCGGTCATAATTTTGGGTATCTGAATGTGGTGACAAAATGGTTACAAGACGTGAAAATTTGCGCTTCTTGGCACTCTTTTTGGTGCCGACTGCTCTGCCATGGGAGGCATTTTATGAACAATCCGGGTTTGTTCCAATCTAGGTGGAACCTCGGCCCGCTGGTTCTGTGCAACGTAGCGCCACTGGCGCTACTGGCTTTCTGGTTATGGCCTACGGGCAACTCGCTGTGTGTGATTTTCGACGAGTGGCTGTTCCGCTCACTCAATGCACCGCTGGCCAGCAACCCGATATGGCTCCACATCTGGGCAATTGCAAGTCTGCGTCCGTTCGACATCGTTGTCGGTCTGATCTTGCTGACGCTGCTGATCAAGGGCGACTGGGTCTTCAAGGCAATTGATGTGCGTCGTGCGTTCTTCGGTTTTTTCTCGATCCTGCTATTGATGGTGGTGATTCGCGCACTGTTTTCCAAATTCGCCGACCACATGGACTGGCAGCACAGCAGCCCGTCGATGGTGCTGGAAGGCGCGGTGCATATCAGCGATTACTTCCCGCACATGGAGAAGACCTGGGAGCTGAAGGATCGCTCGAGCCAGAGCTTTCCCGGTGACCATGCTTCGGTGCTGCTGATCTGGGCGCTGTTCATGGGCGTGTTCAGCCGCACGGTCGGGCAGTTTGTGGCGATCTGGGGTCTGGCGCTGTTGTTCATGCTGCCGCGTCTGGTGGCCGGTGCGCATTGGGGTCAGGACGATTACATCGGCGGTATGCTGCTGGCGGTGTGGGCGTTGGGCTGGGGTTACTACACACCGTTTGCTTATCACGCCTCGAATTTCTGGCTGAAGGTGACTTCGCCGATTTTCAATCTGCTGAGCAAGTTGCCGCTGGTTTCGCGAATGAGTGTGGTGCGTAGCGCCTGATACCGAGCTGGCTTCGGCGAGGGCTGCGCCCTCGATTCGCGAGCAGGCTCGCTCCCACAATTGATCAAGTATCCACTGGAGGAACCGGATCTACTGTGGGAGCAACCTTGCTCGCGAAGAGGCCAGCACAAGCAGCCCGGAAACGTCGCGCTTACTCGTCGTTGCTGCTACCCCGAAACTTGAACAAATCCCGCCGCTGCTTCTTGCTCGGCTTGCCGTCGGTACTCACACCCAACGCCCCCGCCTTGCGCATTGCCGCAGCCGCTTCACGTTTGGCAATACTCGCCTCGGTCTCCGCGTACAACGTCTGCGCCTCCGGTGCGCCGCGCCGCACAATCGACAACGCCTCGACCTTCACCGTACGCACCTCGAACCCGGTACGAATCTCGAACTCATCGCCAATGCGCGGCTCTTTGCCAGGCTTGCAGCGCTCACCGCGACAATGCACCTTGCCGCTTTCGATCGCCGCTTTGGCCAAGGCACGGGTTTTGTAAAAACGTGCGGCCCACAGCCACTTGTCGAGACGAACCTTGTCGTCCTCTTCGCTTTTTTGCGCCATTTGAATTCCTCGTTCAGCCAGTAGTCGGAACTGTACTACCGTTTCTGTCGGGCGCAACAACTCGGCCCTCCAGATAGACTGTGATCTTGGCCGGTGCACCGGCATGGGGGTGCTCGAATGACTAAATTTCCCTCTTCATTGACTTCGACTCACACCGGTTGCCAGGGCTGCCAGCACAGTGAACCGTTAGGCTTCGATTTTGACTTTGCCTATCAACCCATTGTGGATCTGCGCGATCAGTCGGTTTTCGCCCATGAAGCGTTGGTCCGTGGGGTGAGCGGTGAAGGCGCATTCACTGTGTTGAATCAGGTTACAGAAGAAAACCGCTACCGCTTCGACCAGCTCTGCCGGACACGCGCCATCAAAGGTGCGGCTGATCTTAATATGCAGACACACTTGTCGATCAACTTCATGCCCAACGCCGTCTATCGTCCAGAGCTGTGCATTCGCAGTACGCTCGAAGCGGCAAAAAAGCACTGTTTCCCGCTCGACCGACTGATTTTTGAAACCCTGGAAAGCGAGCACGTAGATAACTATCGCCATTTGACCAATATTCTGCGTGAATACCGCGAATTCGGCTTCAAGACCGCCATCGACGATTTCGGTGCCGGTCATTCGGGGCTCAATCTGCTGGCTGATTTTCAACCGGACCTGATCAAACTCGACATGGCGCTGATCCGCGATGTCGATCAAGACCGTGTTCGTCAGGTGATCGTTCGGGGGATTGTCACAATCTGTGCGGAGTTGGACGTTACAGTCATTGCCGAAGGCATTGAGAGCGCCGGTGAACGGGATTTCCTGGCGGACTGTGGAATATTTCTGATGCAGGGCTACTGGTTCGCCAAACCTGCATTCAAAGCGTTGGCCCGGGTTTCGCCTGAGGCCTGGACGCGTTAATCGTTGGTTTTTTCTATTGAAGACATTTGACCATTTGACCGTTGTCGGTCTGCGCGAGTGGGTGGCGCTCCCGGATTTGGGAGTCGCAGGCCTGCGAGCGAAAATCGACACCGGCGCCAGCACCTCCAGCCTGCATGCCACCGACATCGAGCCGTTCGAACGCGACGGCCAGAAGTGGGTACGTTTCACCGCGCACCTGGGCACGGTGGTGCAATTGCGTCACCGCCGCTGCGAGGCACCACTGGTGACGCGCAAAACCATCAAAAGCTCCAACGGCCATGCCCAGGAGCGCTACGTGATTAGCACCACTCTGGCCCTGGGGGATCGGGTCTGGCCGATCGAGTTCACCCTCGCCTGCCGCAAGTCCATGCGCTATCGCCTGTTGCTCGGTTCCAAAGCCCTGATCGATGGCCATCTGGTCGTCAATCCGGGCATCAAGTATGTACAAGACAAGCCGGTGTTCCCGGTATCTACCTCTTCCACAGGTGTTGCATGAAGATCGCTGTGCTGTCGCGGAACCCGCGTCTGTATTCCACCCGCCGTCTGGTCGAAGCCGGAACCGAGCGCGGGCATGAAATGGTAGTGATCGACACCTTGCGCGCCTACATGAACATCGCCAGCCACAAGCCGCAGATCCACTATCGCGGCAAACCGCTGGAGGGTTTCGACGCGGTGATTCCGCGGATCGGTGCGTCGGTGACGTTTTATGGCTGCGCGGTGTTGCGTCAGTTCGAAATGATGGGGGTGTTCCCGCTCAACGAATCGGTGGCCATCGCCCGTTCACGGGACAAGTTGCGTTCGCTGCAACTGCTGTCGCGGCGCGGCATCGGTCTGCCGGTGACCGGTTTTGCTCACTCGCCGGATGACATTCCCGACCTGATCGACATGGTCAACGGCGCGCCGCTGGTGATCAAGGTGCTGGAAGGCACGCAGGGCATCGGTGTGGTGTTGTGCGAAACCGCGACCGCCGCCGAATCGGTGATCGAGGCGTTCATGGGCCTGAAGCAAAACATCATGGTTCAGGAGTACATCAAGGAAGCGGGCGGTGCGGATATTCGCTGCTTCGTGGTCGGTGACAAAGTAATCGCAGCAATGAAGCGTCAGGCCAAGCCGGGCGAGTTCCGCTCCAACCTGCATCGTGGCGGCAGCGCCAGCCTGATCAAGATCACCCCGGAAGAGCGCATGACCGCATTGCGCGCGGCCAAGGTCATGGGCCTGGCGGTGGCGGGTGTGGATATCCTGCGTTCCAATCACGGGCCGCTGGTGATGGAAGTGAACTCGTCGCCGGGGCTGGAAGGGATCGAGACCACCACGGGGAAGAATGTGGCGGGGATCATCATTGAGCACCTTGAGAAGAATGGCGGGCCGAATATGACCCGGACCAAAGGCAAGGGCTAGAGCGAAGAGCTAGAGCCCCTCACCCTAACCCTCTCCCATAGGGAGAGGGGACTGATTGGGGGATATTGGAAAACTCCGCCGACATGATCGATCTTTACCGAATCCATAATCGACTCGGCTGGGCGGGCGGCGTTCCGATGAGGGGCTTTTGATCTACACAGCGTCCCTAGGCAACATTAGCCCCAACGGCAACCTCACCCGCGCTTCCAGTCCACCCCCGGACCGATTACGCAATTCAACATTGCCGCCATGCATCGAAGCAATCCGCTTCACAATCGCCAACCCCAAGCCGGTGCCCTTACCGCCACGGGCACGATCGCCTCGGGTAAACGGGTTGAAAATCGCTTCAAGTTCCGAAGGATCAATCCCCGCGCCTCGGTCCATCACGCTCAGCACCACATACGGCGCACTGACGTCACCGGACACATAAGCGGCTACCTCAACGCTGCCACCGGCATGGTTCAAGGCGTTGCCGATCAGGTTGTTGAGCAAACGCTTCATCGAGACCCGACGCAGCGGGAACGGCTGAATCGGCTCCAGACGCAAACGCACCTTCTCTTCATTCTGGTTGTATGGCGCCGCCACCTCGCGCACCAGATCAGTCAGATCCACCTCTTCCACCGACTCATCGCGACCATCACGAATAAACGCGAGGAACTGGTCGAGAATCGCGTCCATGTCTTCGATGTCGCGCACCATGTCGTCGGTGAGGTCATTGCGATCGCCCATCAACTCCAGCGACAGGCGCAAGCGGGTCAGTGGTGTGCGCAAGTCGTGGGACACGCCGGCCAGCATCAATTCGCGCTCGCGACCGGCCTGTTCGACGTCTTCCGCCATCTGGTTGAAAGCGCGATAGACCTCGGTCATCTCGCTCGGTGTATCGCTGATCGGCAGCCGCACGCTACGGCCCTGACCAAGCTGCCGGGCGGCATACACCAGACGTTTCAACGGCTGGTTGAGCTGACTGACGAAAATCCATGCAGAGGCTGTCGAGAGCAGGCCGATGGCGAGGAACCAGCCGAGCACGTTCCAGATTTTCTGGCCACGCAACGGGTGCGGATACAACGGCACCTTCAACCAGCCATCACCGAGGCTCGGCGCGCGCACCCACAACGCTGGCGGCGAGTGCATGCGCAAACGCACTTCAGTGTCGGCGCCCAGTTCGGCCTGCATTTGTCGCTGATAGATTTCGCTGTACGGCCAGTGCTGTTCGCCTTCCGGCACACCGGCGCCGACCACCCGGATCAGGGTCGCCTCATCAGCAATCTTTGCGCGGTTCTCTTCATCCGCAGCCCAATAGGCACGCAGCGTCAGGGCGACGCCATGGCTGTATTGGCGATCCACCAGCACGTCCTCGTTCATCAATAGATAAACCAGGGTCAGCGCCTTGGAAAACAGCACGACGATGAGCACCAGCCAAAGGGTGCGGGAGAAAAAACTTTGGGGGAACCAGACGGGGGTTTTCATCTATAACCGCTACACACTTGCAGGAGCGAGCAATGCTCGCATATTGCGGATTGCGAGTCTGCGGGAATGGCCGTTCGGCCAAAACCTGCAGACCCGCTCCTACAAATCGCCGATCACTTGGTGGCGGCGCCATCCGGTACGAACACGTAGCCCACACCCCAGACAGTCTGGATATAGCGCGGCTTCGATGCATCAGGCTCGATCATGCGGCGCAGACGGGAAATCTGCACGTCGATGGAACGCTCGAGGGCATCCCACTCGCGGCCACGGGCCAGGTTCATCAGTTTGTCGCGGGTCAGCGGCTGACGCGCGTTCATCACCAGGGCCTTGAGTACCGCAAACTCACCGGTGGTGAGCATGTGAACTTCGTCGCCGCGTTTTAGTTCGCGGGTGGCCAGCGACAACACGTAATCACCGAAGGTGACGTTTTCGTCTTCGCTGCCCGGCGCGCCCGGTACCGGTGCGGCCTGACGACGCAGTACAGCTTTTACCCGCGCCATCAGCTCGTCCGGGTTGAACGGCTTGGCCAGATAATCGTCGGCGCCCAGTTCCAGACCCTTGATACGGCTCATCTCATCGCCCTTGGCGGTGAGCATGATGATCGGGATCTGGTTGTTCGCGGCCCGCAGACGCCGGCACGCGGTCAGACCGTCTTCACCGGGCAGCATCAGGTCGAGGACGACCAGATTGAAAACTTCACGCGACAGCAGACGATCCATCTGCTCGGTGTTCGGTACGGTACGGGCGCGATAGCCCTTGCTGACGAAAAAACGTTCCAGCAGGCTGCTTAAGCCCGGATCGTCGTCAACGATGAGAATTTTTTCGCCTTCAGCAGTTTGTGCAGTGCTGCTCATTGGATGCTCCTTTTAGCTCGGCGCGCATTATGGCGTAGCTGCCGTTATACGCACCGTGTGCATTGTTAGCAGATTTTTCCTTCACTGCCAGAAAACCGGGGTTTATGCCTACAGACTGCGACGCCCCCGAATGACAGAACGCTGGTTATAATGCGCGGCGTTTTGTGCCAGGCAACGTCTGAATCGTTACCGCAGGTGGCAGGCTTTTTTTCCTGCCGCGCGCAGTAATTGTTCGATTTCACGGGTCAATGGGCTGCCTTTTGACCCAGGCAGCGGCAATTTTCTAGCCGCTCAACCAGACTCCGGGCCTTTATTTCCGTGCCTGCGAGCCTGATTTCACAATATGTCAGGTGGTTTTATGGACAGCATCAACAGCCGCATTGCCGAGGAACTCGGCGTACGCCCACAACAGGTCGAAGCGGCCGTCGCGCTACTCGATGAAGGCTCTACCGTTCCCTTCATCGCCCGTTACCGGAAAGAAGTCACCGGCAGCCTCGATGACACCCAGTTGCGTCATCTGGAAGAGCGCCTGCGCTACCTGCGAGAACTCGACGAACGGCGCATCAGCATCCTCGCCAGCATCGAAGAGCAAGGCAAACTCACCCCTGCCCTCGAGCGCGACATCAAACTCGCCGACACCAAGACTCGCCTCGAAGACTTGTACCTGCCGTACAAGCAGAAGCGCCGTACCAAGGGCCAGATCGCCCTGGAAGCCGGCCTCGGCGACTTGGCCGATGGCCTGTTCAACGACCCGAACCTGACCCCGGAAACCGAAGCCGCACGCTTCGTCGATGCCGAAAAAGGCGTGGCCGACGTGAAGGCTGCGCTCGAAGGCGCCAAATACATCCTCATGGAACGCTTCGCAGAAGACGCCAGCCTGCTGGAGAAACTGCGTAACTACCTGAAACAGGAAGCGACCCTCAGTGCCCGCGTCATCGCTGGCAAGGAAGAGGAAGGCGCCAAGTTCCGCGATTACTTCGAACACGACGAACCGCTGAAAAGCATGCCGTCGCACCGCGCGCTCGCCATTTTCCGTGGCCGCAACGAAGGCATCCTCAGCTCCGCGCTGAAAGTCGGCGACGAACTGCCGGGCACCATGCACCCGTGCGAAGGCATGATCGGCCAGCAATTCGGCATCCAGAACCAGAACCGCCCGGCCGACAAGTGGCTCGGTGAAGTGGTGCGCTGGACCTGGAAGGTCAAGCTCTACACCCACCTGGAAACCGACCTGCTCGGCGAGCTGCGTGACGGCGCCGAAACCGAAGCGATCAACGTCTTCGCCCACAACCTGCACGACTTGCTGCTGGCCGCGCCGGCCGGCCCGCGCGCAACCCTGGGCCTCGACCCAGGCTTGCGTACCGGCTGCAAAGTCGCAGTGGTCGATTCGACCGGCAAACTGCTTGATCACGCCACGGTCTACCCGCACGTGCCGCACAACAAGTGGGATCAGACCATCGCCATTCTGGCTGCCCTGTGCGCCAAGCACTCGGTTGACCTGATCGCCATTGGCAACGGCACCGCCAGCCGCGAGACCGACAAACTGGCAATCGAGCTGATCAAAAAATATCCAGCGATGAAAATGACCAAGGTAATGGTTTCCGAGGCCGGTGCATCGGTGTACTCGGCATCGGAACTGGCGGCCAAGGAATTCCCGGATCTGGATGTGTCGATCCGCGGCGCGGTGTCCATCGCCCGTCGCTTGCAGGACCCGCTGGCCGAGCTGGTGAAAATCGATCCGAAATCCATTGGTGTCGGCCAGTACCAGCACGACGTTTCGCAGTTGAAACTGGCGCGTGGTCTGGACGCTGTGGTCGAGGACTGCGTGAACGCCGTTGGCGTTGATGTGAACACTGCTTCGGTGGCGCTGTTGGCGCGGATCTCCGGCCTCAACGCGACGCTGGCGCAAAACATCGTCACGCACCGCGACGAACACGGTGCGTTCAAAACCCGCGCAGCGCTGAAGAAAGTCGCGCGTCTGGGCGAAAAAACCTTCGAACAGGCGGCCGGTTTCTTGCGCGTGATGAACGGCGACAACCCGCTGGACTCGTCGGCGGTGCACCCGGAAGCCTACCCGCTAGTGCAGCGCATTGCCGCTGAAACCGACCGCGACATTCGCTCGCTGATTGGCGATGCCGCGTTTCTCAAGCGTCTGGATCCGAAGAAATTCACCGACGAAACCTTCGGCCTGCCAACCGTCACCGACATCCTGCAAGAACTGGAAAAACCCGGCCGCGACCCGCGTCCCGAGTTCAAGACTGCCGAGTTCCAGGAAGGCGTTGAAGACCTCAAAGACCTGCAACTGGGGATGATCCTCGAAGGCGTTGTCACCAACGTGACCGCGTTCGGTGCCTTCGTCGACATCGGCGTGCATCAGGACGGTCTGGTGCACATCTCGGCGCTGTCGGAGAAGTTCATCAAGGACCCGCGTGAAGCGGTGAAGGCCGGTGATGTGGTGAAAGTGAAGGTCATGGAAGTCGACATCCCGCGCAAACGCGTTGGCCTGTCGATGCGCATGGGCGACACCCCGGGCGAGAAGATCGACGGCGCCCGTGGCTCGCGTCCAGGCTCGGCGCAACGCCAGCCTTCGAACAACGCGCCGCGCAAGGAAACCGCCACCGCAGCGCCAGTGAACAATGCGATGGCCTCGCTGTTCGCCAACGCCAAGCAGTTGAAGAAACGCTGATGGAGATTCCGGCCGGGCTCGTCGAGAGCGCGTTTTTCAAGCTGTTGGGCTGCCGCCTGCACAGCCTGGAAACCGGGGTGGCGCAAGTCGCCCTGGTGCTGGAACCGGAACTGCGCAATCGCGGCGGCAAATTGCACGGTGGCGCGCTGTTCAGTCTGGTCGATATCGCCATGGGGCTGGCCTGTTCCAGTACCCACGGCTTCGATCAGCAGAGCGCGACCATCGAGTGCAAGATCAACTATATCCGCGCCGTTTCCGACGGTGAGGTCATGTGCACGGCGCGGGTGATTCACCCGGGCCGACGTACTTTGGTGGTCGAAGCCGACGTGATGCAGGGCGACAAACTGGTCGCAAAAGCGCAAGGCACGTTCGCTGTCCTGTAGCTACCGGTCATCATTTTGAGTTAATTTCGGCGCAACGAACCTTGTGGGAGCGAGCTTGCTCGCGAAGGCGGTGTGTCAGGCAACCGAAATGTTGGCTGATAAACCCTCTTCGCGAGCAAGCTCGCTCCCACAGGGATTGTGCAGTTCTTGACTGACCGGCAAATGGCCTGCCGCTATAAAACCAGGCGAAAACGCCAGTTTCAACTTCACCCTTGTAGACCGTCTTGCCCACCCCCATATTGGGGCGACTGACGCGTGAAGGAATCCAAATTGAGCGAACTTCTCAACCGCCGCCTGGCTCTGCTCGGCGAGCGCGCTAACCTCTCTCTGCTCGAGCAGTGCCTGCACGGTATCGAACGTGAATGCCTGCGCGTGACCAGCGAAGGTCGCCTGGCG
This sequence comes from Pseudomonas sp. 3B-A001-10F, assembly GCF_056313565.1. Lineage (NCBI taxonomy): Bacteria > Pseudomonadati > Pseudomonadota > Gammaproteobacteria > Pseudomonadales > Pseudomonadaceae > Pseudomonas > Pseudomonas sp. 3B-A001-10F. The sequence goes on along the minus strand of NZ_JBQYFW010000004.1, from coordinate 144,639 downwards.
CAAACGCCGCACCCCGAAGCCTTGGGTTCCGCGCTGACCAACGAACAAATCACCACCGACTACTCCGAGTCGCTGCTGGAATTCATCACGCCCGCCCTGCCCGACCCGGCTGATACCTTGGCGAGCCTGGACAAGATTCACCGTTTTGCCTACAGCAAACTCGGCAACGAGTACCTGTGGAGTCCATCGATGCCGTGCCCGTTGCCGGCCGAGGAAGACATCCCGATCGCCTACTACGGCACCTCCAACATCGGTCAGCTCAAGTACGTCTACCGCAAGGGCCTGGCCCTGCGGTACGGCAAGACCATGCAGTGCATCGCCGGGATTCACTACAATTTCTCCCTGCCGGAAAAGCTCTGGCCACTGCTGCGCGAAACCGAAGGTTTTGTCGGCACGGATCGCGATTTCCAGTCGTTTTCCTACATCGCACTGATCCGTAATTTCCGTCGTTACAGTTGGCTGCTGATGTACCTGTTCGGTGCTTCGCCGGCGCTGGACGCCGGTTTCCTGCGTGGCCGTTCGCATCAGTTGGAACAGCTCGATCCAGACACGCTGTATCTGCCGTACGCGACCAGCCTGCGCATGAGCGACCTTGGTTACCAGAGCAACGCCCAGGCCGGTCTGACGCCTTGCTACAACGATCTGGCGAGCTACACCGACAGCCTGCGCAAAGCCGTGGCCACGCCGTACGCGCCGTACGTTGAAGTCGGCACGCACCAGGATGGTGAGTGGGTGCAGCTCAACACCAACATCCTGCAGATCGAAAACGAGTACTACTCCAACATCCGCCCGAAACGCGTGACCTATACCGGCGAGCGGCCGATTCAGGCGCTGGTGGCCCGTGGCATTCAGTACGTTGAAGTGCGTTGCCTGGACATCAACCCGTTCCTGCCGATGGGCATCGACCTCACCGAGTCGCGCTTCCTCGACGCGTTCCTGCTGTACTGCGCGCTGAACGACAGCCCGTTGCTGACCAACACCTCGTGCGGCAATGCGACGTCGAACTTCCTCAGCGTGGTCAAGGAAGGTCGTCGTCCAGGCCTGCAATTGCAGCGTGACGGTGAATCGGTGGAGATGAAGACCTGGGCGGCAGAACTGCTGGAGCAAATCGCCCCGCTGGCGGCGCTGCTGGATCAGAGCCATGGCGGCGATGCGCACAGCAAGGCGCTGGATGCGCAACTGGCCAAGGTCAGCGATCCGTCCCTGACGCCATCCGCGCAAGTGTTGGCGGCGATGGCGGAGCACAAGGAAAGCTTTGCGCAGTTTTCGTTGCGTCAGAGTCAGACGCATGCCGAGTTTTTCCGTAGCGAGCCTTTGGTGGCGGATGAGCAGGCGAAGTTTGAGGAGCTGGCGCGTACTTCTCTGGCAGCTCAGGCTGAGCTGGAGCAGAACGAAGTCGGTGATTTCGACGTATTCGTCGGGTCGTATCAGGCGAGTATTTTGGCGATCAGTAACTAAAAGCCCCTCACCCTAGCCCTCTCCCGGAGGGAGAGGGGACTGACCGGGTTGTTGGTGCGAAGTACGCTGACGTGAAATACCGAGCCGAACTCAGGCCTTGAAAAGCACAAAGATCGGCTCCCTTTCCCCCTCGCCCCCTTGGGGGCGGTCCGACGTTTCGGGAGGGCTGGGGTGAGGGGGCAAAGATCTAACGTCGAACGCAAGATCCGAAATATCCACAATTCTGATCGTTCCCACGCTCCGCGTGGTAACGCCTCAAGGGACGCTCTGCGTCCAGGTGACGCGGAGCGTCACCGGCTGCATTCCCACGCAGAGCGTGGGAACGATCTACCCCCCCAATCCCACCAAGCCTTAGATTTTTCCGCTCATAAGCTCATTCTAAAAAGTTATTTATTTACTGATTCTTAGATCATTTAGTCTCCTTTCACGCCGACGCTCGGTCGCCTGATATGGAGCTGTTCAATGAAACTGAATTTCCCGCTTCGCCTGCTCGCCCTAGCCTCCCTGGCTGCCGCGAGTTTTCTGGCTCAGGCCGCCGACCTCACCGTCGCCTACCAAACCACTGTTGACCCGGCGAAAGTCGCCCAGGCCGACGGCGCCTACGAAAAAGCCACCAAAGCCGACATCGCCTGGCGCAAGTTCGACAACGGCGCCGACATCATCGCCGCCATCGCCTCCGGTGACGTGCAGATCGGCTACCTTGGTTCGAGCCCGCTGACCGCCGCGATCACGCGCAAAGTCCCGGTCGAAACTTTCCTCATCGCCACGCAGATCGGCGCCGCTGAAGCACTGGTCGCGCGCGACGGTTCCGGGATCAAGACCCCGCAAGATCTGATCGGCAAGAAAATCGCCGTGCCATTCGTGTCCACCGGTCACTACAGCCTGCTCGCGGCGCTGAAGCACTGGAACATCGACCCGTCGAAAGTCACCGTGCTCAACCTCGCCCCGCCAGCGATCATTGCCGCGTGGAAACGCGGTGACATCGACGCCACCTACGTGTGGGATCCGGCACTCGGCGTGGCCAAGGAAAACGGCAAAGTGCTGATCACCTCCGGCGAACTGGCCAAGTTTGGCGCGCCGACCTTCGATGCGTGGATCGTGCGCAAAGACTTCGCCGAGAAGCACCCGGAAATCGTCACCGCGTTCGCCAAGGTCACCCTCGACGCCTACGCCGATTACCGTAAAGACCCGAAAGCCTGGCTCGCCGACCAATCCAACGTCGACAAACTGGTGAAACTCTCCGGTGCCAAGGCCAGCGACATTCCGCTGTTGCTGCAAGGCAACGTCTACCCGCTGGCGGCGGACCAGGTCGTCAGCCTCGGCGCGCCGACCACCAAAGCCATCACTGACACCGCCGCGTTCCTCAAGGAGCAAGGCAAGGTCGAAGCGGTTCTGCCGGACTACGCGCCATACGTCAGCGCCAAATACATCACCAACTGATCGGGAGTTAACCGCGATGGCCTTGCTACAGCTGGAGCGCATCAGCGCACAGTACCCGGGCAGCCCGACACCGGTGCTGGCGGATATTTCTCTGACCCTGGGGCCACAGCAATTGCTGGTGGCTCTCGGCCCGTCCGGCAGTGGCAAGACTTCGCTGTTGAACCTGATTGCCGGTTTCGTCGAGCCGAGCGCCGGGCGCATCACCCTCGACGGTGTGCCGGTCAAAGGCCCGAGCGCCGAACGGGGCGTGGTGTTCCAGGATGATGCGTTGCTGCCATGGCAGGACGTGCTGGCGAACGTCGCGTTCGGTCTCGAACTGGCCGGTATCGCCCGGGACAAACGCGAAAAAATCGCCCGTGAAATGCTCGCGCTGGTTGATCTTTCAGGGTTCGAAAGTCGCCGCATCTGGCAACTCTCCGGCGGCCAGAAACAACGTGTTGGCCTCGCCCGCGCCCTCGCCGCTGATCCGCGCGTGTTGCTGATGGACGAGCCTTTCGGTGCCCTCGACGCGTTCACTCGCGAACAGATGCAGGAGCTGTTGCTGCAAGTCTGGCAGCGCACGGCCAAGCCGGTTTCCCTGATTACCCACGACATTGAAGAAGCGGTTTTCCTCGCTACTGACCTGATTCTGCTCGCGCCGAATCCGGGGCAGATCGTTGAGCGTCTGCACCTGGATTTCGGTCAGCGTTACGCCGCTGGCGAGTCCGCCCGTGCGATCAAATCCGATCCGCGTTTTATCGAAACCCGTGAACACGTGCTGAGCAAAGTGTTCTCGCAACGCAGCGCCGCACAACGGCAGGAGCGCGCATGAGCAGTTACGACGTTTCCTCGGCTGCGGTAAAACCCGCGAAACCATCCGTGGCGATTCCCGTACGCCGCAGCCTCAGCACGCGCTGGATCAGCCTGCTGACGCTGTTCGCGTTGTTGGCCATCTGGTGGGCGGTGACTGCCACCGGGTTGATCGAGCCGCTGTTCCTGCCGCCACCGTCCGCCGTGCTGCAAAAGGGTTGGTTGCTGGCGACTACTGGTTACATGGATTCGACGTTGTGGCAGCACCTCGGCGCAAGCCTGAGCCGCATCGGTCTGGGCCTCGGTTTTGCGATTCTGACCGCCGTACCGGTGGGCATTGCCATTGGCGCCAACCGCATCGCCCGTGGCGTGCTTGATCCGCTGATCGAGTTCTATCGCCCTATTCCACCGCTGGCCTATTTGCCGCTGATCGTGATCTGGTGCGGCATCGGCGAGTTGTCGAAAGTGCTGCTGATTTATCTGGCGATTTTCGCGCCGATCGCCATTGCCACGGCGACCGGTGTGCGCACGGTTGATCCGGCGAAATTGCGTGCCGCGCAGTCGTTGGGCGCGACTCGCGTGCAGCTGATTCGTCATGTGATTTTGCCGAGCGCCCTGCCGGACATTCTCACGGGTGTGCGTATTGGTCTGGGCGTGGGTTGGTCGACCTTGGTTGCTGCTGAACTGATCGCGGCCACCAGCGGTTTAGGCTTTATGGTGCAGTCGGCTGCGCAGTTCCTCGTCACCGATGTGGTGGTGCTGGGCATTCTGGTCATCGCCCTGATCGCCTTCGCCATGGAAATGGGCCTGCGCGCCCTGCAGCGCAAACTGGTGCCGTGGCACGGCCAGGCCCACTAAATCGCCCTGTGAAACTTCCCCTGGTGGGAGCGAGCCTGCTCGCGAAAGCGTCGGATCAGTCACTGCACTGTCGCCTGACACTCCGCATTCGCGAGCAGGCTCGCTCCCACAAAAGCATGACATCCGAATTCGAAGAGAAAGACCATGAGCAGCCTCAACATCACCCCATTAAGCTCAGCCCTAGGCGCGCAGATCAGCGGCGTCGACATCAGCCAGCCGTTGACCCTGGAACACCGCGACGCGATCGAGCAGGCGCTGCTCAATTATCAAGTGCTGTTCTTCCGCAACCAGCCAATCGAACCGCCGCAACAAGCGCGTTTCGCCGCGTACTTCGGTGATCTGCACATTCACCCGATCTACCCGAACGTACCGGAACAACCGGAAGTGCTGATCCTCGACACCGCCGTCACCGACGTGCGCGACAACGCGATCTGGCACACCGACGTGACCTTCCTGCCGACGCCGGCGATGGGCGCCGTGCTCAGTGCAAAGCTGTTGCCGGAATTTGGTGGCGACACGCTGTGGGCCAGCGGGATTGCTGCGTACGAAGCGCTGTCGGCGCCAATGAAAGCCTTGCTCGAAGGGCTGACCGCGACTCACGATTTCACTCGCTCGTTTCCGCTGGAGCGCTACGGCAATACGCCGGAAGCGTTGGCGCAGTGGGAAGAGGCCCGACGCAAGAATCCACCGCTGTCGCACCCGGTGATTCGTACGCATCCGGTCAGCGGGCGGCGTTCGTTGTTCGTCAATGAAGGCTTCACGTCGAAGATCAATGAGCTGTCGGAAACCGAGAGCGAGGCGATTCTGAAGTTTCTGTTCGCCCATGCAACGCGACCGGAATTCACCATTCGCTGGCGTTGGCAGCAGGACGACATTGCGTTCTGGGATAACCGCGTGACGCAGCATTACGCGGTGGATGATTACCGGCCGGCGCGGCGAGTGATGCAACGGGCGACGGTGTTGGGGGATGTGCCGTTTTTTCGCTGAGTCCTTTTAAAGGCAAAAGCCCCTCACCCTAACCCTCTCCCGGAGGGAGAGGGAACTGACCGAGGTGTTTGTACTAGCTACATCGACCTGAAATGTCGGGTTGAATTCAAGTTTTGAAAAGCATGAAGATCGGCTCCCTTTCCCCCTCGCCCCCCTGGGGGAGAGGGCTGGGGTGAGGGGGATGGATCTTGCTGACCAAACCCAATCTTCATCACTCCGCCGTCGAAGGCTTCTCCCAAAGATTGATCCCACCCTCTTGGGCAAACCGGTCAATCTCCGCCAATTCCTCAGCACTGAAGCTCAAATTCTTCAACGCCCCGACGTTCTCGATAATCTGCTCCGGCCGGCTCGCACCAATCAGTGCCGAGGTCACCCGAGGATCCCGCAACGTCCACGCCAGCGCCAGTTGCGCCAGGCTCTGGCCGCGACGCTTGGCAATTTCATTCAACGCCCGCACATGAGCGATGTTGGCATCAGACAGGTGCGAAGCCTGCAACGAACCGCCGCCCGGACGATTGACCCGCGCATCCGCCGGCACGCCGTTGAGGTATTTGTCGGTGAGCAGACCTTGCGCCAACGGAGTGAAAGCAATCACGCCCGTGCCGAGTTCATCGGTGGTATCCAGCAGATCCTTTTCCACCCAGCGATTGAGCAGGTTGTACGCTGGTTGATGAATCAGCAGCGGCACTTTCCACTCTTTCAACAGCGCAGCGATCTCGCGGGTTTTCACCCCGGAATACGACGAGATACCGATGTACAACGCCTTGCCCTGTTGCACGGCAGTGGCGAGGGCGCTGGCGGTTTCTTCCAGCGGGGTATCCGGGTCGAAACGGTGCGAATAGAAGATATCCACATAGTCCAGACCGAGGCGCTGCAGGCTCTGGTCGAGGCTGGCCAGCACATATTTGCGCGAGCCGCCGCCCTGGCCGTAAGGGCCGGGCCACATGTCCCAACCGGCCTTGCTGGAGATGATCAGCTCATCACGATACTGCTTGAAATCTTCGCGCAGCAGGCGGCCGAAATTGATCTCGGCGCTGCCGTACGGCGGGCCATAGTTGTTGGCCAGGTCGAAGTGGTTGATCCCCAAGTCGAACGCGGTGCGCAGTAAGGCACGCTGGGTGTCGATCGGCGTGCTGTCGCCGAAGTTGTGCCACAGGCCCAGCGACAGCGCCGGCAGCACCAGACCGCTGCGGCCGACGCGGCGGTAAGGGATGGAGTCATAGCGGTTTTCGGCAGCGGTGTAAGTCATCGAATCCTCTCTTGTCTGTCTTGAAATGGGTGTCGACTTCATCGCTAGCAGGCTAGCTCCCACATTGGAATGCATTTCCCTGTGGGAGCGAGCTTGCTCGCGAAGGGTGTTACACAAATCGATTGCCGGGTCGGGCCAGACCCAGGTTCTGGCGCAACGTCCGGCCTTCATACTCGGTTCTGAACAGCCCGCGCCGTTGCAGTTCCGGGACCACGCCATTGGCGAAGTCCTCGAGCCCGCCGGGCAAGTGCGGCACCAGCACATTGAAACCGTCCGCCGCGCCCTGTTCGAACCATTCCTGCAAGCGATCAGCGATCTGCTCCGGCGTACCGACCAGGCTGTAATGCCCGCGCCCGCCCGCAATCTTGCGCCCCAGATCGGCAAGGCTCAGGTTCTCGCGCCCCGCCAGCTCAGTGAGCAATTTCTGCCGGCTCTGCTGACCGCTTTCCGTCAGCGGCAACTCCGGCAACGGCCCGTCCAGCGGGTACTTCGACAAATCGAAGTTACCCAGCATACGCCCAAGCAAGGCAACGCCAACCTCGGGTTCGACTAATTGCTGAAACGTTTCACATTTTTCCCGCGCTTCGGCTTCGGTGCCGCCGACCACGACGAAAACCCCGGGCATGATTTTCAGTGCATCGGCGCTGCGACCGTACTTGGGCAATCGTGCTTTGAGGTCGGCGTAGAACGCCTGAGCGTTGGCCAGAGAGGTCTGCGCGGTGAACACCACCTCAGCGGTCTGCGCCGCCAATTCGCGCCCAGTCTCGGAAGAGCCGGCCTGCACGATCACCGGTTGCCCCTGCGGCGAACGCGCAACGTTCAGCGGACCTTTGACGCGAAAGTGTTCACCAACATGATCCAGAACGTGCAACTTCGCAGGGTCGTAATACGCCCCGCTCGCCTTGTCGCGCACAAAAGCGTCGTCCTCCCAACTATCCCAAAGCCCGGTCACCACCTGATGAAACTCGCGAGCACGGCTGTAGCGTTCGGCGTGGCCAATGTGTTCGTCACGCCCGAAATTCAGCGCTTCGGCAGCATTGTCCGACGTCACCAGATTCCACCCCGCGCGGCCACCCGACAGGTGATCGAGCGAAGCAAATTTGCGCGCCACGTGATACGGCTCGTTGTAACTGGTGGTCGCCGTGGCGATCAGGCCGATATGCGCGGTCACCGCACTCAGGGCCGAGAGCAAGGTCAGCGGTTCAAAGTGATCGGAACGCGCCATGCGGCTGGCGATGTCCTGAGTTGGCGTGGCGACGCTGTCAGCGACAAACAACGCATCGAACTTCGCCGCCTCGGCAATTTGCGCCAGCCGCTTGTAATGGGCGAAATCCAGTCCCGCATTCGCCGGCACATCCGGATGACGCCACGCTGCCACATGGTGCCCGGTGGCCATAAGGAACGCGCCGAGTTTCAACTGTCTGCTCATCTCAGAAATCCTTGCGCAGTTGCACGCCAAAGTAGCGCTCGTCGTCCCGTGGCACGGCGCGATAGATGTAATTGCCGCCGCTGGCGAGCAATGGCGAGTACGACTTGTCGGTGAGGTTTTTGCCCAGCAGTGCCACGCGCCAGCCATTGCTGTAATCGGCCAGCGCGACACTGGCGTTCCACAGACCGTAGGCGCCCTGCTTGGTGTCGACGTTCTGGCTGATGTCGTACTGCACTTCGCTCTGCCAGCTGTAGTCGGTGCCGAGTTCGATATCCAGGCCGTTATCCAGCGGGATGCTGTAGTCAGCGCGCACGTAGCTTTTCCAGTCCGGGCTGAACGGCAGCGGTTTGCCGTTGACGTTGCACGACGCCGCCGCGCCTGCCGGGCAGGCGAATTCGTCGATGCGCGCACGGGTGTAGGCGAGTGCGCCGGACAGTTTCAATTGCTGGGTCGCCTGCAAGGCGTAATCGAGTTCGACGCCTTCGCTGCTGACGCTGCCGGCGTTGATCAAGCGCGTCACCACTTGCCCGGCAACGGTGTCGAAGAAGTTCGCCTGATAGTTGTCGTAGTCGCTGTGGAACACCGCGAGATTGGTGGTCAGGCGATTGTTCCAGGACGTGGCTTTGATGCCCGCTTCCCAGGTGTTGGAGGTCTCCGGTTTCAGCGCTTCGGTGTCGCGCGGCTGCATGTTGAAGAAGACGTTGTAGGCCGGGCCTTTGTAGCCGCGCGAGTAGGTCAGATAGGTAGTGACGGCATCGCTCAAGTCGTACTGCACACCGAGGCGGCCGGACCAGCCATCTTCGTCGACAGAACCTGAACTGCTGGTCGCCGGTTGAATGCCGCTGACGGTGGTCGCTGAAGTGGAGACGCGGCGGTGATCGTATTCGAGATCGTCGTGGGTGTAGCGCAGGCCGGCGATGCCGCGAAAGTCCGAGGTGAAGTTCAGCGTGCTCTCACCGAACACCGCATAGCTGTCGCTGGTGGTGCTGTAATCGGCGACGCCTTGGTCGGTGCGCGTGGTCGTTGTCAGTGTGCGTTGATAGGTCTCGTCGTCCTTGCCGTGCATGTAGAACAGGCCACCGACGTATTCGAGAAATTCGCCCTTCGGCGAAGCCAGGCGCAGCTCTTGCGAGTATTGATCGAAGGCCAGATCGCCCTTGTCCGCCGTGCCGGGAAACGCCGCCGTCACCGTAGCGAGACGGTCACCGTCCTGATACTGGGTGTTGTCCCAACCGCGCCATGCGGTGATCGAGGTCAGAGTGTAATCGCCCAGTTGCCAATCGAGCTGGCCGGACAGACCCTTGTTGGTGTCCTCAACGTGTGAGCGGGTGTCGGTGTTGATGTCGCGGTTATGGCTGCTCGCATTGACCGGGCTCAGCGCATTGGCGAAGGCCGGGGTCAGCGACTTGCTGACCACACCGTTTGGACCGTCGTCGTGGGACTGCATGTAGTCGGCGATCAAGGTGAAGGTGACGTCGTCATTCGGGGTGAATTCGAGTTTGCCGCGCACGCCACGATGGTTGTAACCGTTGACCTCCTGGCCATTGTGCTGGTTGTCGACGTTGCCATCGTAGGTGCCGAATAGCGTGCTGATCGAGCCTTTCAACGTGTCCGGAATCAGGCTGCCGCCGATGCCGAATCGGGTGCGGCTTTCGTTGCCGCTGTAGTACGACTGATCGATGTAACCGTGGGTCTCGGCGGTTGGCGCCTTGCTGGTGATGTTGAGTACACCGGCCGAGGCGTTCTTGCCGAACAGCGTACCTTGCGGGCCGCGCAGCACTTCGACGCGCTCCAGATCCAGCAAGTCGAGAGTGGATTGGCCGGGACGCGCGTAGACCACACCATCGATTACCGTCGCCACGGTCGGCTCGACGCCCGGCGAGGTGGAAATCGTACCGACGCCGCGCACGAACAACGAGGTGTCCTTGTTCGATGCGCCGGTGCGGAAATTCAGCGACGGCACTTGCTGGACGATGCTCGCCACGCCGTTGCGGTTGTCGCGCTCAAGTTGTTCGCCGTCGATCACCGAGACCGCGACCGGCACTTTTTGCAGCGATTCTTCGCGGCGCGTGGCGGTGACGGTCACGGATTTGAGTGTCGGCTCCTGATCACTGCTCTCGGCAGCGAATGCGTTGGGCAACGGCAGCGCCGCCAACCCCGTAAATAACCAACCAGCGGCGCGGATCGATTGCGCCAGTTTGTTTGTCGCCCCAGGAATGTTGTGCATGTTTGCCCGCTCGAAATTGGCCCTTAACCGCTGCCGTTCTGCGACGACAGCGCCTGAATCGGTGTCTTGGGCATTCGCTCGAGCGAGTAGCAGACAGCGCGCTTTGTTAGCGCTACCATCGACAGTATTGGCAAGCCGCACATAGAGCGTCCAATACTGAAAAATTACTTTTATATGCGATTTGGTTTTTAAGAAGGATCAAGCCTTGAGCGAAGAAAAACCCCGCAAACGCCGTGGCGCCGGGCGTGTAACGCTGAATGCCGTGGCGCGTGAGGCCGGGGTTTCGGCGATCACCGTGTCACGCTATTTCAACCAGCCTGAGCAGGTTTCGCCCGAGCGTCGCGAGCGGATTGCGGCGGTGGTGGCCGAGTTGGGTTACGTGCCGAATCTGGTGGCCGGCGGGCTGGCCTCGGCGCGGGGGAAAATCGTCGGCATGGTGATCCCGAATATCTCCGGGCCGATCTTCGCCAATACCATTCAAGGCTTCAGCGATACGCTCAGTCGTTATGGCTATCAGCTGTTGCTGGCGTCGAGTTACTTCAGCACTGAACAAGAAGAAAACGCCGTGCGTGCGTTTCTCGGCTGGTCGCCGGCGGCGCTGGTGCTGACCAGTCACTTTCACAGTGCGGGCACGGAAAAGATGATCGCCGAGGCGGATGTTCCGGTGATCGAGACGTGGGATTACCAGCCGGAGCGTGAGCCGATGCAGATCGGTTTTTCGCATTTTGAAGTGGGCGTGAAGGCGGCAAAACATCTGCTGGGAAAAGGCTACCGACGCATTGCCTTCGTGCAAAACAGCGCTGCGGGCGACTTCAGCGCATTGGAACGCCGCGACGGTTACGCGGCGACCTTGCGCGAATCCGGCCTGGACCCTTGTATCTACGCCCCTGACGCCGATCGTGCGCCATTCGAGGCCGGCAAACAGGCGATGGATGCGCTGATGAATGCCTCACCGCGCCCCGACGCAATCATTTTCGCCAACGACAACCTCGCCGCCGGCGGCCTGCTCGCCGGGCAACGCGCCGGTGTCAAAATCCCCGAAGACTGTGCCGTTCTTGGCTTCGGCGATTACCCGTTCGCCGAGATGCTTTTGCCAAGTCTGAGCACGATCAAACCACCGGCACTGGAGATCGGTGTATTGGCTGCATCCCGCGTACTGGAAAGCCTTGGCGTGTTGCCGAGCGACGAGGTGCAGCGGCTGAACCTGCTGCAGTGCCAAGTCATCGAACGGGAAAGCACCTGATGAATACGGTGGGGGCTGGATTGGCTATGCTCTAAAGAACACCGAGGTGGCCCTATCGCGAGCAGGCTCGCTCCCACAGGGATTTCCTGTGTACGTAAAATTTATGTCCAGCCGAGATCCATTGTGGGAGCGAGCCTGCTCGCGAAAGCGATCCTTCAGGCAATGCACCTCCACCAGGCAGAACCCGCCATGCACACCGCCATCATCATTTTCTTCGGCCTGGTCCTGCTCGCTCTGATGCTCTACATCGGCGAGCGCATCGGCTTCAGCCGCCAGACCATGGCCTACGGCTTCGCCGCCCTGTGGTTGGCGTTGACGGTGATCAATGGCGCGGTGGGTGTAGTGCATGCCGGCCAGTCCGTGGGTTCGGAAATAGCGATTGGCAGTGCGGTATTCGGAGTGCCAATGGCGGCGATGGTGTTGTTCATGGTGCTAAGCGCCGAGTCCTGAACGGACCCGACGCTCAGGCGCCGATCAACGGACCAAGTGCAGGAACTGCATGTGCCGTTCGTACTGGTCGAGGATGTCGTTGATGATCTGCTCTTTGGTGTAGCCGACCAGATCGTAGTCCTGACTGCCCTCGCTCAAATGCACTTCGGCGCGGTAATAGCGACGATTGTTGAGCTGCTTCGAGCCCATCCCGCCACGCGCGAACGACGGCGTGAAGTAGCCGCGCATCTGCACCTGATAGATGAACGGATGCGCATCACCATGGCCGATTTCCAGGCTGACGCTGTCATTCGCCGGATCCGGCTGGGTGACCACGTTGAGGCCTTTCTCGACGAACACCGCCGTCACTTCTTCAATCGCCGGGCGTACCGTGGTGTCCATGAAGCGGTACACCTCGTCACGCGACGGGAAGTGCACCGCCTGACTCAGCCGCTGACGCCAGCCGCCCGTACCGCGCCGTGAACCGGAGACCGGTGCCAGCGAATGCAACTGCGCGATCTGCTTCTGCGACTCCAGATAGAACGCCTTGTGCAGGCCCCACATCATCAGCAGCAAGATCAACGAGAACGGCAACGAGGTCAGCACCACCGCTGACTTCAGCGCATCGATGCTGCCGGAGAACAGCAGCGCACTGGTGATCAGCGCGGTCATCGCGCCCCAGAACACTCGCAGCCATTTCGGCCCGTCTTCGTCCGGGGTGCCGCCCTTGGCCGACAGCGTCGAGAGCACCACGGTGCCGGAGTCGGCAGACGTGACGAAGAACACGAAGCTGATAAACACCGTCACGGCGATGACGGTTTTGCTCCACGGGTAGGTTTCCAGCAGCAGGTAAATGCTCATCGACGGGTTGTCGATGGCCGACATGCCCAGCGCGCTCATGCCGTGGTTGAGTACCTGATCGATGGCGCTGTTGCCGAAGATCGACATCCACGCGAGGGTGAAACCGAGCGGAATCAGCAGCACGCCGAAAACGAATTCACGGATGGTCCGGCCACGGGAAATCCGTGCGATGAACAGGCCCACGAACGGCGACCATGCAATCCACCAGGCCCAGTAGAACACCGTCCAGCCGCCGAGCCAGTCGCTCGGTTTGTCGTAGGCGTAGAGGTCGAAACTCTTCATCGGCAAGGCGCCGAGGTAGTCGCCCAAGTTCTGGATCAGGGTGTTGAGCAGATGCTGGGTTGGCCCGGCAAACAACACGAACAGCAGCAGCGCACAGGCCAGCAGCATGTTGATGTCGGACATCACCCGCACGCCTTTATCAACGCCGGAGACCGCCACGATGATTGCCGCGCCCATCATCAGCGTGATCAGGCCGACCTGAATCCACTGGGTGTGAGCGATGCCGAACAGGTAGTCGAGACCGGAGTTGAGGTGCAGCACACCAAAACCCATGTCGGCACCCAGACCGAACACCGTAGCGATGATGCCGAAGCCGTCCACTGCGTAACCGATCGGGCCGTTGATGCGTTTGCCGATCAGCGGATACAGCGCCGAACGCAGGGCCAGCGGCAGGTTGTGGCGGTAAGCGAAATACGCCAGCGCCATGCCGACGAAGGCAAACACGCCCCAGCCATGCAGGCCCCAGTGCAGAAACAGAATCTGCATCGCCTGACGCGCCGCATCCGCCGTGCCCGCCTCGCCTTGCGGCGGCTGGAGCATATGGGTCAGCGGTTCAGAGACGCAGAAGAAGAACAGCGTGATGCTGATCCCGGCGGCGAACAGCATGCCGGCCCAGGACAAGTAACTGAATTCGGGCTCGTCGTGGTCGGCACCGAGTTTTATCTTGCCGTAGCCGGATAAGGCGGTGACCACCACGAAGACCAGATACAGGGTCATCGCGAGCATGTAGTACCAGCCGACCGTATTGGCCGCCCAGTTTTGCGCTTCCAGCAGCCAGGCGCCTGCCTGCTCCGGCATGGCGATGACAACGAGACCAAACAGCAGAATGACCGTCGCGGCGAAGTAGAACACCGGCGGATTCATGCGTACCAGACCGCTGGCGGGGGTAGACGATGCACTCATGAAACGTGCACCTCGAGGGGTTGAAACGTGGCTGAAATGATCGGACTCAGCAAAGGCAAGCCTCCTGTTGTGAGCGGGCAGCGAACCACCGGTTTAACTTGAATGAACGTTCAAGTTAAACATGGATAGGGTGGCAAGGACTAATCGTACGGCTAGGCGGTAGTTTTCCTACGCTAGCTCAAGGATGGGTATGACGTGGGTTTGAGGGTATTCGTTCAATAGCCCCTCACCCTAGCCCTCTCCCGGAGGGAGAGGGGACTGATTGGGGGATATTGGGGAGATACGCCGACGTGATCCTGCTGTACCGAATCCATAATCGACTCGGTATTTCAGGTCGATGTATGACGCAAGACACTTCGGTCGCCCCCCTCTCCCTCGGGGAGAGGGCTGGGGTGGGTAAGCCGTTAAAGCCCTACTTCTGCGTCCCGTCATCATGCTGCAAATTGGCCTGAGTCAAATTGCACCCCGCCGGCACACTCCGCGTCAGCCACACATTGCCGCCAATGGTCGACCCCTTGCCAATGGTGATCCGCCCGAGAATCGTCGCCCCGGCATAAATCACCACGTCATCTTCAACGATCGGATGGCGCGGATGGCCCTTCTGCAACTGCCCGTCCTCATCCGCCGGGAAGCGCTTGGCGCCCAACGTCACCGCCTGATAAATCCGCACGCGCTCACCAATGATCGCCGTCTCGCCGATCACCACGCCCGTGCCGTGATCGATAAAGAAGCTACGGCCGATCTGCGCACCCGGATGGATATCAATGCCGGTCGCCGAATGGGCGATTTCCGCGCTGATCCGCGCCAGCAACGGCAAACCGGCGCGATACAAATGGTGCGCGAGGCGATGGTGAATCACCGCGAGAATCCCCGGGTAGCACAGCAGCACTTCATCGACACTGCGTGCCGCCGGATCACCGTGATAAGCGGCCAGCACATCGGTGTCGAGCAGCGTGCGCAGGCCCGGCAGTGCGAGGGCGAAATCCTGCACGATCTGAATCGCGCGCGCTTCGACTTCGGTGTCGGCCTGGGCACTGTGACGGGCGACGTAACGCAGCTCCAGGCGGGTCTGCGCCAGCAACGCATTCAGCGCCACATCGAGGGTGTGGCCGACGTAGAAATCTTCACTCTCTTCGCGCAGATCCACCGGGCCCAGGCGCATCGGGAACAAGGCGCCACACAATGCTTCAAGAATCTCCGCCATCGCTGCGCGGGACGGCAACTCGCGACCGCCCTGCTCGCCGGACGCCCGGCCGTTCTGTGCCCGCCACTGATCCCGCGCGCTGCGCAGTTGGCTGACGATGGTCTGCAATTGCCAATGGCTGGAACGCTCGCTCACGGTAAAGACTCCTCACGGGCGGCCGGACTGTCTGGCCGCGTCAACGGCGCCTACTTTACGGCATGCTCGCGAAGGCGAATTAAGAACCGATAGTGCTGGGCTCAGTTCATTTGGCTATAAGCGATTCACGGTTGCCCCTGCAAAAGCGCGTGCCTATAGTCCTTTCATCTTCCTCCGCCAGTACGGACCCATGATCAAACAACAGCTGGACCGCTTTGACCGTCTCGACCTGCTCGGCCACCCGACGCCCCTGGAAAAACTCGAACGCCTGTCCACTTGGCTCGGCCGCGAGGTGTATATCAAGCGCGATGACCTGACGCCGCTGGCCATGGGCGGCAACAAATTGCGCAAACTCGAATACCTCGCTGCCGATGCCTTGGCGCAAGGTGCCGATACGCTAATTACCGCCGGTGCGCTGCAATCGAACCACGTTCGTCAAACCGCCGCACTCGCCGCCAAACTCGGTCTTGGCTGTGTGGCGCTGCTGGAAAATCCGCTGGGCACTGACGACAGCAATTACACCGGCAACGGCAACCGCCTGCTGCTGGATCTGTTCGATACCAAGGTCGAACTGGTCGACAACCTCGACAACGCCGACGAACAACTGACCGCCCTCGCCGCCCGCCTGCGCAGCAACGGCAAGAAGCCGTATCTGGTGCCAATCGGTGGCTCCAATGCGCTCGGTGCGTTGGGCTATGTGCGCGCCGGTCTGGAACTGGCCGAGCAGATCAACGACACCGGCCTGAATTTCGCCGCTGTAGTGTTGGCCTCAGGCAGTGCCGGGACGCACAGCGGTCTGGCATTGGCGTTGAGCGAAGTGTTGCCGCAATTGCCGGTGATTGGCGTGACGGTTTCGCGCAGTGAAGAAGATCAGCGACCGAAGGTTCAGGGACTTGCCGAACGCACGGCGGCGCTGCTCGGCGTCGAACTGCCGACCAGCTTCAAGGTCGAGTTGTGGGACGAATATTTCGGCCCGCGTTATGGCGAGCCGAATGCCGGAACGCTGGCGGCGCTGAAGCTGCTGGCCAGTCAGGAAGCGGTGTTGCTCGATCCGGTGTACACCGGCAAGGCCATGGCAGGTTTACTCGACGGGATTGGTCGTCAGCGCTTTGATGAAGGCCCGATCATCTTCCTGCATACCGGTGGGGCGCCGGCGTTGTTTGCCTACAAGGACTTCCTGTAACAGGAGATCAAAACGGCAGCTCCTACAAGTGATCTCATGCAGGAGCTGCCGCAGGCGGCGATCTTTTTCCACAGACAATACATATTCCAATAAAGAATAACATTTCAGATATTAAGTATTTTCAAGTCTAACGCAGACATCTTATAGTCTCGCCGCAGGCGAATTTCGCGAGAGACGCATAAGCTGCTTTAAGGCAGGATAGCGCTGTCGTCCGAATCACCCATTCGCCAACTTTCCTTAAGCGTCTTCCATAAGAAAACACAGGGGCTTGTCATGAATTTTTCCGCACTACGTCGCAATCTGCTGGTGGGTTCGCTGGGCCTTGCGCTGAGCGCCGGCCTGATCGGCCAGGCAGTGGCCGGTGAACAGTTGCAACAGATCAAGGACAAAGGCGTTATCAACGTCGGCCTGGAAGGCACTTACCCACCGTTCAGCTTCGTTGATGCCGACGGCAAGCTGTCCGGTTTCGAAGTTGAATTCTCTGAGGCGCTGGCCAAAGAGCTGGGTGTGAAGGTCAAACTGCAGACCACCAAGTGGGACGGCATCCTCGCGGCGCTTGAGTCCAAGCGTCTGGATGCAGTGATCAACCAGGTGACCATTTCCGAAGAGCGCAAGAAGAAGTATGACTTCTCCGAGCCGTACACAGTTTCCGGGATTCAAGCGCTGGTGCTGACCAAGAAAGCCGCCGACCTGAACATCAAATCCGCTGCCGATCTGGGTGGCAAGAAAGTCGGCGTGGGCCTGGGCACCAACTACGAGCAGTGGGTCAAAGCCAACGTGCCGACCGCTGACGTGCGCACTTATGAAGATGATCCGACTAAATTCCAGGACCTGCGTGTCGGCCGTATCGACGCCATCCTGATCGACCGTCTGGCCGCGCTGGAATATGCCAAGAAAGCCAAGGACACCACAGCCGCCGGCGAAGCGTTCTCCCGTCAAGAGGCCGGCGTTACCTTGCGCAAAGGCGAGCCTGAACTGTTGGCTGCCGTAAACAAGGCCATCGACAAGCTGCGTGCCGACGGCACGCTGGCCAAGCTTTCGGAAAAATACTTCAGCGCTGACGTCACTAAATAATGGAAGCAACATTCCAAATTGTACGGGAGGCCATGCCCTTTTTGCTCAAGGGCATGTACTTCACCGTCATCCTCAGCCTGGGTGGCATGTTCTTCGGCTTCCTGCTCGGCTTCAGTCTGGCGTTGATGCGCCTGTCGCGCTTCAAGATGTTGAGCTTGATTGCCCGCATCTACGTGTCGTTCTTTCGCGGCACGCCGTTGCTGGTACAACTGTTCGTCATCTATTACGGCTTGCCTCAGGTGGGCCTTGAGCTCGATCCGATACCCGCAGCCCTGATCGGCCTTTCGCTGAACATGGCTGCTTATATCTGTGAAATCCTGCGCTCTTCGATCAGTTCGATTGAACGCGGTCAGTGGGAAGCCGCTGCGAGCATCGGCATGACCCGCGCGCAGACTCTGCGTCGGGCCATCCTGCCGCAAGCGATGCGTACGGCATTACCGGCGTTGGGCAACAGCTTCATTTCACTGGTCAAGGACACTGCACAGGCCGCCACTATCCAGGTGCCGGAGTTGTTACGTCAGGCGCAGTTGATCAGCGCACGTAACTTCGAAATTTTCACCATGTACCTTAGTGCCGCACTGCTCTACTGGATTCTGGCCTCGGTGCTCGCGCACCTGCAGAACAAGCTGGAAGAGCGGGTCAATCGGCACGACCAGGAGTCCTGACCCCATGATTGTCGTGGAAAAACTGACCAAGCAATTCAAGGGTCAGGTCGTGCTCAACGGCATCGACCTCGAGGTCAAGGAAGGCGAAGTCGTCGCAATCATCGGCCCCAGCGGTTCGGGGAAAACGACGTTCCTGCGCTGCCTGAACTTCCTTGAACAACCCACCAGTGGCCGGATCAAGGTCGGCGATATCGAAATCGATACCAGCCGCCCGCTGAACCAGCAGCAAAGTCTGGTGCGCAACCTGCGCCAGCATGTGGGCTTCGTGTTCCAGAACTTCAACCTGTTCCCCCATCGCACCGCACTGGAAAACGTCATCGAAGGCCCGATCGTGGTCAAGAAGATGCCGCGCGAAGCCGCCATTGCCTTGGGCAAAAAGCTCATGGCCAAAGTCGGACTCGCCGGCAAAGAAGACGCTTATCCGCGTCGTCTCTCTGGTGGTCAGCAACAGCGCGTAGCGATCGCCCGGGCGCTGGCGATGGAACCGGAAGTGATTCTGTTCGACGAGCCGACTTCGGCGCTTGACCCGGAACTGGTCGGCGAAGTGCTGGCGACGATTCGTGGCCTGGCTGAAGAAAAACGCACCATGGTGATCGTCACCCACGAGATGGGTTTTGCTCGTGACGTGGCCAACCGTGTGGTGTTTTTCGATAAAGGCGTGATCGTCGAACAAGGCGAAGCGAAGGCATTGTTTGCCAACCCGAAAGAAGAACGCACTAAACAGTTTCTCAGCAAGTTCCTGAATCACGTCTGAGAACTTTTATTGCATCACCGATAACTTCCACGGATGGAAGTTTCCTTTATAAAATATTTACCCCCTTCAGTCTCATTCAAACAAAACATATCCCAAGCAGTACATATATATGTTCTGCAACAGATAACACCCGCCTCCTCCCCTGCCACCTGAAATGATAGTGCTCAAATAAATCCGCGCATAAAACGCCGAGAAAGCCCTGTGCCCCGTGGTTCATTTCGCCTTACCACCTAGGCATATGGCCGCAATGGCGTAGGAAACTTCTGATTAATTCGTAATTCACGGATTAACTAATATCGTCTATTGACACCCCATCCCGCAGACTCTTATCTAGTCGGCAACCGGCATCAACTAGTTCAACCACCCCGTCTTCAACTTGAATAAAAGCCCAAAGCTTTATTGCCAGTTTATTCACGCTTTTTGTTCTTTCAGAAACGGACTTCGCTGCAAGGCTTCAAGGAGAGAAATCGATGACCCGCACTTCGCACACCCCCGAACTGACAGCGCCGACCCTCGCGCCAGCGCAAAAAACCGGCATCAATCTGGCTGCCGCCGCGCACCTCTTGATCGAGGTGTCGCCCTACCCTGATATGGACAGCGGCGATCTCATCGAGCTGTTCTGGAACAAATGCTATGTCGCTTCCAAAGTGCTGACGGCGGATGACGTCGGCACAATCGTCAGCCTGCGAGTGCCGGAAAGTTTCATCGCCAACGGCACCGCGCGCATCCACTACCGGGTGATGCAGGTCGGTCAGGGGCCGGCGTTTTCGGCGGCGATGCGCGTACAGGTCAAACTTGACTGCCCCGGCGGGCAACCCACGGCGCTGAGCGCAGACGAAAATCAGCAACTGGCCCCGGTTGCCATCCCCGACGCCATACGCCGTCAGGGCGTCAATCCGAACCAGATTAAACGCGGTGTGCCGCTGACCATCGAGCCGTACCTGAACATGGCCGAGGATGACGCCATCACCTTGCGCTGGGGTGACGTGCGCATGGATCTGGCACCGGTCACCGCCGCAGATATCGGCTTGCCGATTCAGGTCTGGGTACCGCCGTCGGTGATTGTCGAAGCAGGCGAGGATCTGCGCCTGGACGTGACGTATTGCATTCTCGATCGGGTCGGCAACAACTCCCGCTGGGCACCGCCCCGCACCTTGAAAATCGGCTGCGCAAATCCTTATCTGAAAGTCCCGCTCATGCCCGAACTCAAAGCCGCCGAATCCCGCAAGCCCTGAACACAATGCCCCTGTGGCGAGAGAGCAAGCGCCCTCGCCACCGGATCATTCCAGCCGCAAAAAAATTCTTAACCAACCCGACCATCACCTCTTCTATGCATATTCCTAAAAGTTAGTTTATTTAATATTTATACACGTTTAGGGTATATAAACCGGACCACCGGACATTCATTCGTTCGCCGCACTTTTGCGGCGTTTTTCATGAGATGTGAGGTAGGTAGCATGGTCCGGAACACAATCACCCCAGTGCAGATCGCCAGGGCATTGCGTGCAGCCAAGGAGCGGCACTGATGTCCAGTCTGGCAAATGCAAACGTCCAGTCTGATCTGGACATCGCCCCGTTGTTGTTGCCTGCGCAGGTCTTGCGCAACGACGCCCAAGCCATCAACGCCGCCCAAGAGCTGGCACAAGTCGCCCGCGTGCAGGCCGCGAAACGCGACCGTCAGCGCAAGCTGCCGTGGTCGGAAATCGAACAGTTCACCCGCAGCGGATTAGGCAGCATCGCCATCCCGCGCGAATACGGTGGCCCGCAGGTTTCATTCGTCACTCTGGCCGAAGTGTTCGCGATCATCTCCGCCGCCGACCCGGCGTTGGGGCAGATCCCGCAGAACCAGTTCGGCATCATCAATCTGGTACTCGGCAGCGCCACCGAAGCGCAGAAACAACAGCTATTCCAGAGCGTTCTGGAAGGCTGGCGCATCGGCAACGCCGGTCCTGAGCGCGGCACCAAAAACACCTTGGAACTGAAAGCGCGGATCACCGCTGATGGCGATGATTTCGTGATCAATGGCCAGAAGTTTTACTCCACCGGCGCGCTGTTTGCGCATTGGGTCGCGGTCAAGGCGCTCAACGATGACGGCAAGCAAGTGCTGGCCTTCGTTCGTCGCGGCACACCGGGTTTGCGCATCGTTGATGACTGGTCGGGCTTCGGTCAGCGCACCACCGCCAGCGGTACGATTCTGCTGAACAACGTGCGTGTCGAATCGAGCCTGGTGGTCGAGAACTGGAAGATCAACGAAACCCCGAACACCCAAGGCGCGGTGTCGCAGCTGATTCAAGCCGCGATCGACGCCGGCATCGCCCGTGGCGCCATTGATGACGCCATTGAGTTCGTCAAAACCCGCGCACGGCCGTGGATCGACGCCAAGGTTGATCGCGCCAGCGATGATCTTTATGTCATCGCCGATATCGGCAAACTCAAAATCGAACTGCACGCCGCCGAAGCGCTGTTGCGCAAGGCCGGCAAAGTGCTCGATCAAGTGCACGCCGCGCCGATCACCGCCGAGTCCGCCGCACGCGCTTCTATCGCCGTGGCGGAGGCGAAAGTGCTGACTACCGAGATCTCGCTGTTGGCCAGTGAAAAGCTTTTCGAACTGGCCGGCAGCCGCGCCACCCTCGCCGAATTCAACCTCGACCGTCACTGGCGCAACGCCCGCGTGCACACGTTGCACGACCCGGTGCGCTGGAAATATCACGCGGTCGGCGCCTATCGCCTCAACGGCACTTTGCCTGCTCGCCATTCCTGGATCTGAGACGACCAGACATCTGGAGAAACCTATGACTTTTTCCCATCACGTCGCGGTCATCACCAGCGATGAGCAAGCCCTGATCGTCGCCAGCGACCTGGCCGAAGATTTCAAACGCGACAGCGCCCTGCGCGACCGTGAACGTCGCTTGCCATTACCGGAACTCGACGTGTTTTCCCGCTCGGGCCTGTGGGGCATCAGCGTACCCAAGGAATACGGCGGCGCTGGCGTGTCCAACGTAACTCTGGCCCAAGTCATTGCCCTGATCGCTCAGGCTGACGGCTCGCTTGGGCAGATTCCGCAGAACCATTTCTACGCACTGGAAGTGCTGCGCGTAAACGGCAGCCACGCGCAAAAACAACGGCTGTACGCCGAAGTGCTCGCTGGCCAACGCTTCGGCAATGCCTTGGCAGAACTGGGCACCAAAACGGCCCACGATCGCGTCACCAGCCTCAAACGCGACGGTGACGGCTATCGCATCAACGGCCGCAAGTTCTATGCGACCGGCGCGATTTACGCACAGCGCATTCCCACTTCTGTGGTGGATGAAAACGGTGTACAGCAACTGGCCTTCGTCCCCCGCGACAGCAAAGGCCTGACCGTGATCGACGACTGGAGCGGCTTCGGCCAGCGCACCACCGGCAGCGGTTCGGTGGTGTTCGAAGACGTGTACGTCGCGGCTGAAGACGTGCTGCCGTTTCAAAGCGCCTTTGAACGTCCAACCACCGTCGGCCCGCTGGCGCAGATCCTTCACGCCGCCATCGACACCGGCATCGCCCGCGCCGCTTACGAAGACGCCCTGCACTTTGTGCGTAGCAAGACCCGGCCGTGGATCGACTCCGGCAACGACAAAGCCACTGAAGATCCATTGACGCTGAAAAGCTTCGGCCACTTGAGCATTCGCCTGCACGCTACCGAAGCCTTGCTCGAACGTGCCGGCGAATTCCTCGACGCTGCGCAAGCCGAGACCAACGCAGAGACCGTCGCCGCCGCCTCGATTGCCGTCGCCGAAGCACGGGCGATCAGCACTGAAATCTCTTTGGCCGCCGGCAGCACGCTGTTCGAACTGGCCGGCAGCCAGGCGACACTGATCGAACACGGCCTCGACCGCCACTGGCGCAACGCCCGCGTGCACACCTTGCACGACCCGGTGCGCTGGAAATACCACGCGGTGGGCAACTACTACCTCAACGATGAAAACCCTCCGTTGCGAGGGACGATCTGATGAGCGCGGCGAAAAAGAAGATCCTGCTCAATGCGTTCAACATGAACTGCATCGGCCACATCAACCATGGCCTGTGGACGCATCCGCGCGACACCTCAACGCGCTACAACACCATCGAGTACTGGACGGAACTGGCGCAATTGCTGGAGCGCGGGCTGTTCGACGGCTTGTTCATCGCCGACATCGTTGGTGTGTACGACGTCTATCAGAACTCGGTCGACGTCACGCTCAAAGAGTCGATCCAGTTGCCGGTCAACGACCCTTTGCTGCTGGTTTCAGCGATGGCCGCCGTGACCAGAAACCTTGGCTTCGGCCTGACTGCAAATCTCACTTATGAGCCGCCGTATCTGTTCGCCCGGCGCATGTCGACGCTCGATCATTTGAGCCGTGGTCGAGTGGGCTGGAACATTGTCACCGGCTATCTCGACAGCGCCGCGAAAGCCATGGGACTGAGCGAGCAGGTCGAGCATGACCGTCGTTATGACCAGGCCGACGAGTACCTGGAGGTGCTCTACAAACTCTGGGAAGGCAGTTGGGAAAACGGCGCGGTACTGAATAACCGTGAGCAGCGGATCTACGCCAACCCGGAAAAAGTGCACAAGGTCGAGCACAAGGGCGAGTTCTATCAGGTCGAGGGCTATCACCTCTGTGAGCCGTCGCCACAGCGCACACCGGTGCTGTTTCAGGCCGGCAGTTCTGAGCGCGGTTTGCTGTTCGCCGGGCGTCACGCCGAGTGCGTGTTCATCAGCGGCCAGAACAAACCGTCGACCAAGGTTCAGGTCGACAAGGTGCGCGCCAGCGCCGTCGAGGCCGGACGCAATCCTGAGGACATCAAGGTGTTCATGGGCCTCAACGTGATCGTCGGCGCGACCGAAGAAGCCGCGTGGGCCAAGCACGCCGAGTATCTGAGCTACGCCAGCGCCGAAGCCGGCGTGGCGCATTTTTCCGCCTCCACCGGCATCGACTTTTCCCAATACGAGATCGACGAACCGATCCAGTACGTGAAGAGCAACGCCATTCAGTCGGCCACCAAGAACCTGCAGAACAACGACTGGACCCGGCGCAAATTGCTCGACCAGCACGCCCTCGGTGGCCGCTACATCACCGTGGTCGGTTCGGCTGAGCAAGTGGCGGATGAGCTGGAGTCGTGGATCGCCGAGACCGGCCTGGATGGGTTCAACCTGACCCGCATTGTCACGCCGGAAAGCTATGTCGATTTTATCGAGCTGGTGGTTCCGGAGCTGCAGCGGCGTGGGTCGTACAAGACCGCGTATGACAGCGGCAGCTTGCGCGAGAAGCTGTTTCACAGCGAAGCGCAGTTGCCCGAGCAACACACCGGCGCAGCGTTCCGCCGCTAAAAGCATCGCTGGCAAGCCAGCTCCCACAAGGGTCTGTGGCGTTCACAAAACCTGTGGGAGCTGGCTTGCCAGCGATGAGGCCCGACCCGACACCACAAAATTAATGCACTGACTGGAAAAACCATCATGACCAAGAAACGCCTGTCCCACCCAGTCAAAGCACTGGCCCTGGCCCTCGGCCTGTTCAGCTCGGCCATTTTCGCCGCCGACGCCCCATTGAAAATCGGCACCACCGCCGCCTTCGCCATTCCGCTCGAAGCCGCCGTGGAAGAAGCCTCCAGACAAGGCCTGAACGTCGAGCTGGTGGAGTTCACTGACTGGATCGCACCCAACGTCAGCCTCGCCGCCGGCGACATCGACGTGAACTACTTCCAGCACATTCCGTTCCTCGAAAACGCCAAAGCCGCCTCGGGTTTTGATCTGGTGCCGTTCGCACCGGGGATCATCAACAACGTCGGTCTCTATTCGAAAAAATACAAAAGCTTTGATGAGTTGCCCGAAGGCGCCAGCGTCGCCATCGCCAACGACCCGATCAACAGCGGGCGTGGTTTGCAATTGCTGGCCAAGGCCGGTTTGATCACGCTGAAGCCGGGCGTCGGCTACAAGGCTACTGAAGACGATATCGTCGCCAACCCGAAGAAAATCAAAATCCTCCAAGTCGAAGCCGTGCAATTGGTGCGCGCCTATGACGACGCCGATCTGGTCCAGGGCTACCCGGCCTACATTCGTCTGGCGAAGACTTTCGATGCCGGTTCGGCACTGCTGTTCGACGGTCTCGACCACAAGGAATACGTGATCCAGTTCGTCATCCAGCCGAAAAGCAAAACCGACCCGCGCCTGATCAAATTCGTCGACATTTACCAGCATTCGCCGGTTGTTCGCGCGGCGCTGGATAAGGCCCACGGCAAGCTGTATCAAGCCGGTTGGGAAAGCTGAGCATGACGGCCGCGATCCAACGGCGACTGGAGATTCCAGAGCCACACCATGCTGAAAAAACCGAGCTGCACCCCGAGCTGAATCGCGCCCACGTACGCTTCATCGGCCTGGGCAAAACCTACAACGGCCGGCAGGGCCCGGTCGCCGCGTTGCAAGGCATCGATCTGGCGATTCAGCGCGGTGAAGTGTTCGGCATCATCGGCCGCAGCGGTGCCGGCAAGTCGTCGCTGATTCGGACGATCAATCGTTTGGAACAGCCGACGTCCGGGCGCGTTCTGATCGATCAGGTCGACATCGGCGAGTTCGATGAAGACCGTCTGGTCGCCCTTCGCCGGCGCATCGGCATGATTTTTCAGCACTTCAATCTGATGTCGGCCAAGACCGTTTGGCAGAACGTCGAATTGCCGCTGAAAGTCGCGGGCGTAGCAAAAGAGCAGCGCGACAAAAAAGTCCGTGAATTGCTCGAACTGGTCGGTCTGCAAAGCAAGCACAAGGCTTATCCGGCGCAGCTTTCCGGTGGGCAGAAACAACGCGTCGGCATCGCCCGTGCGCTGGTGCACGACCCGGATATTTTGCTCTGCGACGAAGCGACTTCGGCCCTTGATCCGGAAACCACGCAGTCGATCCTCGGCTTGCTGCGTGAGATCAACCAACGCCTGGGCCTGACCATCGTATTGATTACCCATGAAATGGCTGTGATTCGCGAAATCTGCGACCGCGTCGTCGTGCTGGAGCATGGCCGGGTGGTCGAGCAAGGCCCGGTCTGGGAAGTGTTCGGCAATCCGCAGCACGAGGTCAGCCAGACCATGCTCGCGCCGCTGCAACATGCATTGCCGGAGGAATTGCAGAACCGCTTGCAAGCCCAAGCGCCGTCCTCCGACGCCGCTGTGGTGCTGCGTTTGCAGTTCACTGGCAGCGCCAGTGACGAGCCGGATCTGGCGGCACTGTTCGCGGCATTGGGTGGCCGGGTGAAGCTGCTTCAGGGCGGCGTCGAACGGATTCAGGGGCATGCGCTGGGGCAATTGTTGCTGGCGGTGAGCGGCTCTTCGTTCAGCGCCGAGCAACTGCGCGAGCGCGCCACGCCTTGGGCGCAACGGGTGGAGGTACTGGGTTATGTGGTTTGATCGCTTGTTGCAGGGTTTTATCGACACGTTTCTGATGGTCGGCGTGTCGTCGCTGATCGCCTTGCTGGTGGGGATTCCCATGGCGGTGATCCTGGTCACCAGCGACAAGGGCGGCATCTACGAGGCGCCGGTGCTGAATCGTGCCTTGGGCGCGTTCGTGAACCTGTTCCGCTCGATCCCGTTTCTGATTCTGATGGTCGCGCTGATTCCGTTTACCCGGTTGATTGTCGGCACCACCTACGGTGTCTGGGCGGCCGTGGTGCCGCTGACGATTGCGGCGACGCCGTTCTTTGCGCGGATTGCCGAAGTGAGCCTGCGTGAGGTCGATCATGGTTTGATCGAAGCCGCGCAGGCGATGGGTTGCCGACGTTGGCACATTGTCTGGCATGTGCTGTTGCCCGAGGCGCTGCCGGGGATTGTCGGCGGTTTCACGATTACGCTAGTGACGATGATCAACTCCTCGGCCATGGCCGGGGCGATTGGTGCCGGTGGCTTGGGGGATATCGCTTATCGCTACGGCTATCAGCGTTTTGACAGCCAGATCATGTTGACGGTGATTGTGTTGCTGGTGGCGTTGGTCGCGGTGATTCAGTTGGGTGGGGATCGCTTGGCGCGGGGGTTGAACAAGCGCTGAGCTCATCCGGAATCATGCCGCGCCTCTGAACCCGCTTTCGCGAGCAGGCTCGCTCCCACATTTGGAATGCGTTCCACTGTGGGAGCGAGCCTGCTCGCGAATGGCTGCGCAGCAGCCCCGAACCCGATGGCGTATATTCGGCAAATCTCCTTTGCCCGTGCAGCCCTCGACCATGAAGCAGACCCCCACCGATCTCGAACAGATCACCGCCACCACCCTCGGCCATTACAACTCAGTGGCCGAAGACTTCCGCGAAGGCACCCGCGATCACGATGTCAGCCAGAACATCGAAGCGTTGCTACGGCATATTCAGGGCACGGCGCCATTCACAATTCTGGATTTTGGCTGCGGCCCAGGGCGGGATCTGCAAACGTTTACGCGCATGGGGCATGTCGCTGTGGGGCTCGACGGCTCTCAAGAGTTTGCGCGAATGGCCCGTGAGGACAGTGGCTGCGAGGTGCTGCAACAGGACTTTCTGAAACTTGATCTGCCGGCCGAACGCTTCGACGGCATCTTCGCCAACGCGGTGTTGTTTCATGTGCCGTTGCAGGAGTTGCCGCGGGTGCTCAAGCAATTGCATGGTGCCCTGAAGCCCGGTGGTGTGCTGTTCAGCTCGAATCCACGCGGGGATAACCGTGAGGGCTGGAACGGGCCGCGCTATGGCTCGTATCACGATCTTGAGGCGTGGCAGGGGTTGCTGTCGGCGGCGGGGTTTGTCGAGCTTGAGCATTACTATCGGCCGGCCGGGCTGCCGCGTGAGCAGCAGCCTTGGTTGGCCAGCGTTTGGCGTAAGGCTTGAGTCGAGTCAGAGAAAAGCCCCTCACCCCCAGCCCTCTCCCGGAGGGAGAGGGCGCCGATTGGGGGATATTTAAGCAGTACGCCGACCGGATCTAACTTAGGTGAACCCATAATCGACTCGATTTTTCAGGTCGATGGATAGCGTCAGACATCTCGGTCAGTCCCCTCTCCCCCCGGGAGAGGGTTAGGGTGAGGGTCGTTGTTGACTTGATCCTTCTTCGGCTCGCGAATCTTGTACCAGGCCACATACAGCGCCGGCAGGAACAACAACGTCAGCAACGTCGCCACCACAATCCCGCCAATCATTGCGTAAGCCATCGGTCCCCAGAACACTTCCCGGGCAATCGGGATCATGCCCATGCTCGCCGCTGCGGCGGTCAACAGGATCGGCCGACGCCGGTGCTCGGTCGCTTCCACCACCGCATCCCACGGCGCATAGCCTTTCTGCTCGAACTCATCGATCTGCGTCACGAGGATCACCGAGTTACGGATGATGATGCCGATCAGCGCCAGAATCCCCAGAATCGCCACGAAGCCCATCGGCGTGCCGGTCGGCACCAGCGCCAGCACTACGCCGATCAGCCCCAGCGGCGCGACACTGGCGACGAGGAACATCTTCTGCACGCTGTGCAACTGGATCATCAGGAAGGTCGCCATCAAAAACAGCATCAACGGCAAAACCTTGGCAATCGGCCCTTGGGCCTTGCCGCTTTCCTCGACCGTACCACCGGTGGCGACCTTGTAGCCCACTGGCAGTTTGTCAGCGAAGGCATCAATCGACGGTTTGAGGATTTTCACCAGATCGGTCGGCTGGATCTCGTCGCGCACCGAGGCCTTGATGGTGATGGTCGGCAAGCGGTCACGACGCCACACCAGCGGCTGCTCCAGTTCATAACGCACGGTGGCGAACGCCAGCAGCGGGATCGACGTGCCGTTGGGCGTAACGATCTGCAGATTCTGCAGGGTTTCCGGCGTACCGCGCTCCGAATTCACCGCCCGGCCGACCACATTGATCAGGTAGATGTCGTCGTTGACCTGGGTCAGCGGCGCGCCGCTGACGATGCTGTTCATCAGGTTCGCCACGTCTTCGGACGACAGCCCGAGTTGGCGTGCCTTGTCCTGAGCGATGTCGATGCGCAGGACTTTGCCCGGCTCGTTCCAGTCGTAAATGATCTCGCCGATGTGCGGGTTCTTGTCCAGTTCGGTGGCCAGGTCGATGGCGTGCTTGCGCACCTGATCGATGTCCTTGCCACTGACCCGGTACTGGATCGGACGCCCCACCGGCGGGCCCATTTCCAGCGCCTGGACGTAACTGCCAATGCCGACGAAGTCCTTGTGCAAGCGCTCACGCAGGCGTTGGCTCAGGGCCTCGCGGGCTTCGAAGTCTTTGCTGACAATCACCAGTTGTGCGTAGTACGGGTTTTGCAATTGCTGGTCGAGCGGCAGGTAGAAGCGGATCGCGCCCTGACCGATGTAGGTGCTCCAACGCACAATGTCCGCGTCGCCTTTGAGGGTTTCTTCCAACTTGTCGACGGCTTTGCGGGTTTCGTCGATCGAGGCGTTTTGCGGCAGGTTCAGGTCGACGAGAATTTCCGGCCGGTCCGAGGAAGGGAAGAACTGGTTCTGCACAAAGCGCATGCAAAACACCGCCAGCACGAACAGCAGCACGGTAATGCCGATGGCCCACCAGCGATTGCGCATCGCCCACAGCAGACCGCCATTGAACGCACGCCCGACGCGGCCCGGCTCGGCTTCATGGGGTTTCACGTTGGCACTGAGAATGTGCACGCCGATCACCGGAGCGAAGAACACCGCCACCACCCACGAAACCAGCATCGCCACAGCAATCACCGCAAACAGCGTGTAGGTGTACTCACCGGCGGAACTGGCGTTGAGGCCGATGGGCACGAAACCGGCGACCGTCACCAGCGTCCCGGTGAGCATCGGGAATGCCGTCGAGGTGTAGGCGAACGTCGCTGCCTCCTCCTTGCTCTCGCCCATTTCCAGGCGCGTGACCATCATCTCCACGGTGATCATCGCGTCGTCCACCAACAGACCGAGGGCGATGATCAAGGCACCGAGCGAAATCCGCTGCATGGTGATGCCACTGTATTCCATGAATACAAACACCATCGCCAGCACCAGCGGAATCGAGCACGCCACCACCAGGCCGGCGCGTACGCCAAGGCTGATGAAGCTGACCACCAGCACGATGATCACCGCCTCGAACAGGGCACTGGTAAAGCCACCGACCGCTTCTTCCACCACCACCGCCTGATCGGACACGGTGTGCACACCCACGCCAACCGGCAAGTCTGCGGTCAGTTCATCGATGCGTTGGTGCAACGCCTTGCCGAACTCCTGAACGTTGCCGCCCTTCTGCATGGCAATCGCCAGACCGATGGCCGGTTTGCCGTCGAAGCGGAATTCCGGGGTAGCCGGATCGGTGTAACCGCGAGTGATGTCAGCGATGTCAGCCAAGCGATAGAAACGGTCGTTGAGCTTGAGATTGACCTCGGCCAGATCTTTCTCCGAGGCGAACTGCCCCGAAGTGCGCACGGAAATCCGCTCAGGGCCGGCCTCGATCACACCCGCCGGGGTCACGGCGTTCTGCGATTGCAGGCTCTGCACAACCTGACGCTGATCGATACCCAACGCCGCCAATTTGCGGGTGGAGAAGTTCAGATAAATCACTTCGTCCTGCTGGCCGATCATTTCGATCTTGCCCAGCCCCGGTACATTGCGGATCTCGGCCCGCGCCTGTTCTACGTAATCGCGCAACTGGCGCATGGTCAGGCCGTCGGCGGTGAAGGCGTAGACCGAGCCGAACACATCACCGAACTCGTCGTTGAACCCGGGCCCTTGAATACCTTTGGGGAACTGCCCGCGAATGTCGTCGATCTTCTTGCGCACCTGGTACCAGATTTCCGGGATGTCCTTGGCGCTGGTGGTGTCGCGCAGGTACACGTAAACCGTCGATTCGCCGGGGCGCGTGTAACTTTTCACGTAGTCGAGGGAGTCGAGTTCTTCGAGTTTTTTCTCGATGCGGTCGGTGACCTGTGCGAGGGTTTCTTCCTGGGTCGCGCCCGGCCATTTGGTCTGGATCACCATGGTCTTGATGGTGAACGACGGATCTTCTTCGCGGCCCAGATTGAAGTACGAGAACACGCCCATCAGCAACGCGACGAACATCAGGTACCAGACGAATGACTGATGCTTGAGGGCCCATTCGGAGAGGTTGAAAGAGCCTTTCATTGACTGTCCTCGTCAAGTTTTACCGATTGTCCGGGTTTGAGGCTGTTGACGCCGGCGCTGACCACGCGCTCGCCGTTCTTCACGCCGCCCGCGAGCACTACGCTGCTGTCGGTGCGGCTGATCACGCTGACGTCGCGGGGGCTGACGGTTTTGCTCTGGGTGTCGATGACCCAGATCCGTGGTTTGCCGTCGACCTCCTGCAAAGCGGTAGCCGGCAATTCGATGCGCGGTTTGATCGCC
The DNA here is from genome assembly GCF_056313565.1 of Pseudomonas sp. 3B-A001-10F. Taxonomy (NCBI): domain Bacteria; kingdom Pseudomonadati; phylum Pseudomonadota; class Gammaproteobacteria; order Pseudomonadales; family Pseudomonadaceae; genus Pseudomonas; species Pseudomonas sp. 3B-A001-10F. The sequence goes on along the minus strand of NZ_JBQYFW010000004.1, from coordinate 113,138 downwards.
GAACTGAGGGTCACGCTGATCGCCGTGCCGAGGCGGAAACCGTCCGGTGTCTCGGCCAGAGTCAGGCGTGCCCGACGAGTACGCGTGGCGCTTTGCGCCTGCGGTTCGATCTCGCGAAGGGTTGCCGTGGTGTTGATGCTCGGGTCGAGTTGCCCGGCCACCAGAAACACCACGTCGGAGGGAATCTGATCGACCAGGGTGTCGGGCAGATCGATCACCGCTTCCTTGATGTCCGGTTGCGCCAGAGTCACGACCTGCTGGCCCGCCGTCACCACTTGCCCGGCTTCGGCGTTCCACGCGGTGACCACGGCTTTATGGTCGGAACGCAGTTCGGTGTAGCCGAGCTGGTCCTTGCTTTGATTGACCGCCGCCCGTGCCTGGTCCAGCGAGGCCTGGGTGGTTTTCAAGTCCGTGGTGGCGATGTCCAGTTGTGCCTGCGCCCCTACGCCACGATCGAACAGCGCCTGCTGACGGCGGGCATTGGCCTGGGCATTGATCAGTTGCGCCTGAACCCTGGCCAGGTCGCCCTGGGCCGAACGCAATTGGTTCTGCTGATCAGACGGATCGAGGGTGGCGAGCAGCGTGCCCTTTTGCACTTCGGTTCCGACATCGACGTTGCGGCTGGCGATGCGGCCACCGACGCGGAAACCGGTGTTGCTTTCATAACGCGCCTGGATGCTGCCGGCAAAACGCCCGAGGCTTTCCTCGCTCAACGCTTGAACTTTGACCGATAACACCGGACGTACCGGCTCCGGAGGTGGCTCGCTTTTCGAGCACGCCGCCAGCAACACACCCACGGATAACAGCCCCAGACGCTTCATGGCTGTGCTCCCGGTTGCAGACCCTTGTAGGTGTTTTCAGCGATTTCGACTTTCATGCCGGGATGCAACAACTGCCCACCGGCGACAATGACTTTCTCCCCACCCTTGAGGCCTTCGCTGATGATGACCTTGCCGATCAGGTAGCGGCCGACGGTCACGTTGTGCAACTGCGCTTCACCTTTATCGTCGACCATCCACACCGCCGGATCACTGATATTTTTGGTCAGCGCCGACCATGGCAATTCGACTGCCGACTTGCCGCTGCCCTTGGCGGTGGCGCTGACCACCGAGCCCAGCTGCATCCCTTGTGGCAGGCTGTCGAGGCTGACTTTGACTTGCACCGTGCCGGACTGCGCCGACACCGCCGGAGTGATTTCACGCACCGTGCCGGTGGTTTTGATGGCAGGGTTATCGAGCAGGCTGACGACGATCGAGGGATCCGCAGGACGCTCGGCCAGCAGCGATTCGTAGACATTGAACACCGCGTCACGGTCGCCATCGCGGGCCAACGAAAAAATCGGTGCCGTGGCCTGTACCACCTGGCCGACTTCGGCCTGACGCTCAGTGATCACGCCCGGCGCGTCAGCGATCAGTGAGGTGTAGCTGAGTTGATCCTTGGCGTTGGCCAGTTGCGCCTGCGCCGCGCTCAAGGCGCTCTGGCTGCTGCGCAACGCAGCTTGGGCGGAATCGTATTCGCTTTGGCTGGTGTAACCCTTGGGCAGGAGTTTTTGCTGGCGCACGAAGGCGGCCGCACTTTGTTTCACCCGGGCCTGTTCAGCGACGACCTGGGCTTGAGCCGAGTCGACGTTGGTCTGCAAATCCTTGGGGTCGAGTTTGGCCAGCACTTGCTTGGCCGTGACCCGGTCACCGACATCGACCATGCGCTGGATGATCTTGCCGCCGACGCGGAACGACAGTTCGGTCTGCACGCGCGCCTGCACGTCACCGGTCAATGTCACCGAAGCGGCGTAATCCGTGGGTTTCACTTCCTGTACAAAGACCCTCGGAAGGTATTCCTCAGGGGCTTTTTTCTCGCCGCAGGCGGTCAGCAAAGTGAGCAGACTCAGCATGACCGCTGTTTTCAAACCGGGACTCGCCATGCAGACTCCTTCCTGTGTACGAACGTGCAAGTGACGATACGACTGTGAGCTTAGAACAGGGTTCAACGTTCGCCCGTTCGATCCCCATATTTCCCTGCAGGAGCTGCCGCAGGCTGCGATCTTCTGAAAACAAAGTCAAAAAATCGCAGCCTGCGGCAGCTCCTGCAATGGGCGCCTCAAGAGAAGGAATTCCATGCTCAATACTCTCGCGGTGGCCAATTACCGCTCGATCAACAAACTGGTGATCCCGCTCGGCCGGCTGAACCTGATCACCGGCCCCAACGGCAGCGGCAAGTCCAATCTCTACCGGGCCTTGCGCCTGCTAGCGGAAACCGCTCAGGGCGGGGTGGTCAATGCGCTGGCCCGTGAGGGTGGGCTAGAGTCGACCTTCTGGGCCGGGCCGCAAACCATCAGCCGACGCATGCGCAATGGTGAGGTGCCGATCCAGTCGACGGTACGCCAAGGCGTGAAGCGACTGCGCCTGGGGTTCGCCGGGGAAGATTTCAGCTACTCGATCAGCCTCGGCCTACCCGACTCCAACGGCCACTTCATGCTGCCCGAGCAGTCGCGCCCCATTCCTTCGCGCTTCAGCCTCGACCCGCAGATCAAGCGCGAATGCATCTGGGCCGGCCCGCTTTACCGCCCCGCCAGCCTGCTGGTGGATCGTGACGGCCCGATGATCCGCGCACGCGCCGAGCGTAAATGGGATGTGCTGGCGCAACACACGCCGAATTTCGATAGTTTGTTTGATCAGGTCGGCAGCCTGCGCAGTTCGCCGGAAGTGTTTCAAATGCGCGAGTTCATTCGTCGCTGGCGCTTTTACGATCACTTTCGCAGCGATGCCGATGCACCGGTGCGCCAGCCGCAATTGGGCACACGCACGCCGGTGCTGCATCACGACGGCCGTGATCTGGCGGCGGCGTTGCAGACCATCATCGAGATTGGTGATGGCGATGCGATGCGTGCGGCGATTACCGATGCGTTTCCTGGCGCGCGGGTGCATATCGAAGCGCAGGCCGGTGGAAGGTTTGCCATCGAGTTTTATCAGGAAGGTTTGTTGCGGCCGTTATCGGCGGCGGAGCTGTCGGACGGCACGTTGCGTTATTTGCTGTTGGTTGCGGCGCTACTGACGCCGAGGCCGCCGTCGCTGATGGTGCTGAACGAACCGGAGACCAGCCTGCACCCGGATCTGCTGCCAGCGTTGGCGCGGTTGATTATCCGTGCCTCGGAGCAGTGTCAGGTGTGGGTGGTGTCGCATGCGCGGCGGTTGATTTCGGCGTTGCAGGAAGACCCGGAGTGCAATTGCATTGTGTTGGAGAAAACCCTGGGGCAGACCGGGATTGTCGGCCAGCGGGTGCTGGATGAGCCGGCGTGGAACTGGCCGGATTGAGCGTTCCAGCCAAAAGCCCCTCACCCTAACCCTCTCCCGGGGGGAGAGGAGACTGACCGAGGGATGCTCAAGAGTGGCGCCGACGTGAAAATGCATCTGTGAATCCAAAATCGAAGTGACGCCGACGCGAAATGCGTCTGTGAATCCATAATCGACTCGGTTTGTCAGGTCGATGTCTGATGCAAGACACCTCGGTCGGCTCCCTCTCCCTCGGGAGAGGGCTGGGGTGAGGGGCAAGCATCACCACCAACCTAACAGGCAATCACCCCTGCCACTTGCCACCCTCGACAATCACGCTCTCAGGTTTGGTGTCATCACTCAGCTCTTTACGCACATACTGGTCGTACAGCTTGAGCAGATACTTCTCCTCTCCCAGCTTGGTCAGCTCGGTATTCACCCAGTCACGCAACTCGAGATTGCCCTTCTTCACCGCCGGCGCGATCGGCGCTTCAGCCCCCAGTTTTTCATCCAGCACGCGATAGCCCGGGTTCTGCTTGGCCCAGCTGAACAACACCAGGTTGTCCTGTGCGTACGCATCGCCACGACCATTGGCCAGGGCTTGCAGCGATTCGGAGTTTTTCTCGAACTTGAGCAATTTCCAGTCCGGATGATTCTTGGTCAGCCAGATATCGGCGGTCGTGCCCGTAGTGACGATGGTGGTGCGGGTTGCCAGATCATCGAGGTTTTTCACCGAGCTGCTTTGCGGCACCAACGCCTGCACCGCAACCTTGAGGTTCGGGTTAGTGAACTCCACCGCTTCCTTGCGCTCAGGCGTGACGGTCATGTTGGCGAGGATCAGGTCGACCTTGTCGCTTTGCAGAAATGGAATGCGACTCGCCGGTTCCACGGCGACGAACTCGACCTTGTTTTCATCGCCAAGCAGATCCTTGGCGAAACGGCGGCCGATGTCGGTATCGAAACCGACGTAGCGCCCCGCTTCGTCGACAAAACCGAATGGTGGTTTATCGGTGAAGACACCGACAATCAACTTGTCGCGGGCCTTGATCTTGTCCAGATAACCGGCCGGCGCAGTGCTTTCGCTGGCGACTTTCGGCTTCGGTGGTTCTTCGGTTTTGCTGCAACCGGCAAGCAAGACGAGGCTGAGCAGAGGCAGTAAAAAAGCGGCAGTTTTCATAACAGTTCCAGTTCCTTTGTCGGATTCGTTTTTGGCAGTGTTGCCACGAAGGAGAACTTCTCCAGAAACTGCTGCGCGCGTGCGGTTTGCGGGTTCGTAAAGAAAATCTCGGGCGGGTTCTGTTCAAGGATGCGCCCGGCATCCATGAACACGATGCGATCGGCCACCGCGCGAGCGAAGGCCATTTCATGGGTGACGATCAACAGGGTCATGCCTTCGCGGGCCAGGCCCTGAATGACCTGCAAAACTTCCTTGACCATTTCCGGGTCGAGGGCGGCGGTGACTTCGTCGAAGAGCATCACCCGTGGGTTCATGCACAGCGAGCGGACGATGGCGATGCGTTGCTGCTGGCCGCCAGAGAGCTGACGCGGGAAGGCATCGCGCTTGTCCGCCAGGCCAACGCGTTCGAGCAGCGCTTCGGCTTGCTGCTGCGCTTCGCGGCGCTGACGTTTTTGCACCTTCAGCGGACCGAGCAGCAAATTGTCGAGCACACTCATGTGCGGGAACAGGTGATAACTCTGGAACACCATGCCGATCTGCTGGCGGATCTCGCGCCAGTCGGTGGACTTGTCCAGCAGCTCGCGGCCGACAAATTTCAGGCTGCCGCTGTGGGCTTCCTCCAGACCATTGAGGCAACGCAGCAAGGTGCTTTTGCCGCAACCGCTGGGGCCGAGGATGACGATCACTTCGCCACTCTGCACTTGCAGGTCGATGCCGTTGAGCACCTGCTGCTCGCCGTAGAATTTGTTGAAACCGTGAAACTCGATCAATGCGCTCATGCTTGCGTCCAGCGCCGCTCCAGCACGCGCGAAGCGGCCGAGAGCGGGTAGCAGATAAAAAAGAAAAACAGGAACAGCGCGCCGTAGATCAGCACCGATTCGTAAGTGCGCTCGATGATCTGCTGACCAACCTTGATCACATCTACTACTCCAATCAACACCGCCAGCGAGCTGGTCTTGATGATCCGCGTGTAGACGTTGATGGTCGGCGGCGTCATGCGCTTCAACGCTTGCGGCAGCAGTACGTAGCCATAAAGTTGTGCGGCGTTTAGGCCGATCGACAGCCCCGCTTCACGCTGCCCGCGCGGCAACGAATGCAGCGCACCGCGCGCCACTTCGCCCACCTCGCTGGCGCCCCACAGCGACAGCACCAGCACCGCGCACCAGAAACTTGGCAGGCTCAGTCCGAAGAAAATCGGCAAGCCGAAGAACAACAGGTACAACCATACCAGCACCGGAATCGCCCGGAACAACTCCAGATAGACCCGCAGGATCGCGTTCAGCCACCTCACGTTGAGCGTTCGCAGCACACCGTAGAGCACGCCGCCGACAGTGCTGATGGCGATGCTCAGGAACGAGATCGACAAAGTTTGCCCGGCGCCTTTGGCCAGTTGCGGCAACGACACCCAGAGCAGTTCAAGACCCGAACTGGCCATGCTGGAGCCTCCTTTCCAGACGGCTGAGCAGCAGCGACAGCGGCAAGAACAGCAGCACGCAGATCAGCGTCAGCACGGCGAGCATTTCGTAGGTTTTGTAGTAGAGCGCGATGTAGCTCTTGGTGGTGTAGAGGATTTCCGGCACGGCCACCGCCGAAACCACGGTGGTTTCCTTGAGCAGGAAAATGAAATTGGCGAACAACGACGGCAGGCTGAGAATCCCCGCTTGCGGCAGGATCACGTAGCGCAGCAACTGGCCATGGGACAGGCCGATTGAGCGCCCTGATTCCAGTTGCGCTTGGGGCACTGCATCGACGCCGGCGCGCAGCACTTCGGTGAGGTAAGCGCCGCCGAGAAAGGTCATGGTGATGATCGCGGCAGTGAAACCAGAGACTTTGATCCCCAACGCCGGCAAGGCGAAGTAGACGAAGAACAACTGAATCAGCAACGGCGTGTTGCGTGCCAGCTCCACATACAGGCTCACCAGTCTTTGCAGGTACGGCGTGCGGAACACCAGAATCGTCGCGTTGAGCAGCGCCACCAGCAGCGAGGTGCCAATGGCGATAAAACCGACCTGCAGCGTTACGCCCACGGCTTTGAGAAACGCCGGCAGGGTGCTGAGGATAAATGCGTAATCGAAGGTCATGAAACGTCCTGAACGCCGCTCGGTAAGCGACGGTGGTGCAGTCCATGGGCAGCGGATGGCTGTCCGGCAGACACCGACTTTATAGGTATAAAAAAAAGAATTTAAATACCGTTAAAGCATATTGATATCACCCAAAAAACTATCTTGTGGGTTTGCCGGGAAGGAATAAGAAGGCTATTTTTCTTTGCGCTGTAGGAAGGATCTTTTTTTCATGAAAGCCCTCCAAGGACGAACAGCTTTTGGCCAGACTCCCCCGGCCAACCTCATAACAAGGAAGAGAACATGGACGTAAAAGTGCCGCAGCGACTGGATCCGCAGGAGATTGTGAAATTGTTGGTGGCGTTGAGAAGGGCATTGAAGGCCCAAGTGGCCTGAGCTCAAGATCAAAAGCACCCTCACCCCAGCCCTCTCCCAGGGGGAGAGGGAGCCGACCGAGGTGTCTGGCGAATTACGTCGACCTGAATCATCGAGTCGATTATGGATTCAGCAGAGATCTTTCACGTCGGCGTACCTCTACAGCATCCCCCAATCAGTCCCCTCTCCCTCTGGGCGGTCCGACGTTTCGGGAGGGCTAGGGTGAGGGGCTTTTCAACGCACACACAAAAACGCCGATGCCCATCACTGGCCATCGGCGTTTTCACACCTTGAAGGGGTGGTTCAAGCGTCAGATCAGAACGCCGGCAGTACCGCGCCGTTGTACTTCTTCTCGATGAACGCTTTGACTTCCGGGCTGGTCAGGGCTTTGGCCAGTTTCTGGATCGCGTCGCTGTTCTTGTTGTCCTCACGGGCCACCAGGAAGTTCACGTACGGCGAATCAGCACCTTCAATCACCAGCGCATCTTTCTGCGGGTTCAACTTGGCTTCCAGCGCGTAGTTGGTGTTGATCATGTCCAGATCAACTTCTTTCAGAACGCGTGGCAGCAGGGCCGACTCCAGTTCCTTGAACTTGAAGTTGTGCGGGTTCTTGGCGATGTCTTTTGGCGTTGCCAGAGCGTTCTTCGGGTCTTTCAGCTCGATCAGGCCAGCCTTCTGCAGCAGGATCAGTGCGCGGCCACTGTTGCTGCCTTCGTTCGGGATGGCGATGGTGGCGCCGTCCGGCAGTTCAGCGAGGGTCTTGTACTTGCTCGAGTAACCACCGAACGGTTCAACGTGCACGCCCTGCACGGTCACCAGGTACTTGGACTTGTCGTCCTTGTATTTGCCCTGGTTGAAGCTGTTCAGGTACGGCAGGGTCTGGAAGTAGTTGGCGTCCAGACGCTTCTCGCCCACCTGTACGTTCGGCTGAACGTAGTCGGTGAACACTTTGATTTCCAGATCCACGCCTTCTTTGGCCAGGGTCGGTTTGATCAGCTCAAGGATTTCAGCGTGCGGAACCGGGGTCGCGGCAACCACCAGTTTTTCGCCAGCATTGGCCAGGGAAGCAGTCAGAGCAGCCGCCAATGCGGTAAACAACAGAACCTTTTTCATGCAGTGTCCTTATCGAAAATCACGGTCGTCATCGACGACGGCATTAATACGTGTGCCAGTGAAGTGATATCGCTGGCGTGGGTCGGACAATACCGGGATTTTTTATTCCCGGACAATAACGTTTATTCAGCTTCATATTCCATTTTGTTCATGTTGAACGAAACGGTTACAACGTCTCACTCAAACGAATCAGCAAATCTTTCAATGCCTTACGCTCGGCGACGCTGCCGCCTATGTTGATTTGTGTCACTAGCCGTTCGATCTGAAGCTGCGGGCCAGACGCCTCGGGCAGGTTCAGGTGCTCCGGCAGAATCTCGTCACCGGTACTCACCAGCAAGGCAAAGTGAATGACGTTTTCCAGCTCGCGGGTATTGCCCGGCCAACTGTGTTGTTCGAGCACGTGCTGCGCCGCTTCGCTGATCAGCGGTACAGGAAGGTCGAGACGCTGGCTGTAGATGCCGAGGAAATACTCGGCCAGCGACAGGATATCGCCGGTACGCGCACGTAACGCCGGCAATTCGAGGTGGCCCTCGCTGAGGTAGTGATAAAGGCGCTCGTGGAATTTCCCGGCGTCCACCGCTTGCGCCAGATCGATGCTGGTGGCCGCGACCAGGCGCACATCCACGGGACTTGGCTGATGCGCACCGACACGAGTGACTTCGTGGTTCTCCAACGCGGCAAGCAATTTGATCTGGATCGGCAGCGGCAAGTCGCCGATTTCATCCAGATACAAGGTGCCGCCGTTGGCCGAACCGAACCAGCCTGCACGGCTGCTGGCCGAGCCGCTGTAACTGCCGGCAGCGTAGCCGAACAGCTCGGCATCAGCGTAGGTCGGGCTGATCGCCCCGCAATTGACCGAAACGAACAGACCGCTGCGGTCACTGGCGCGATGGATGTGCCGGGCGAGCAATTCTTTACCCGTACCGGTCTCGCCACGGATCAATACCGAAGTCGAGCGCGGCGCCAGTTGCTCGAGCTCCTCACGCAGTTGACGCGAGCGCGGATCGACGAACACCAGCGCCTTGGCGCGAATGCTCAGGGGGCTTTTTTCCGCATCGGGAAAGGTCAGCAACGGCAGACCGAAGGTTTCGAAACTCATGGCAGGCTCCCGCCCAAAACCGCCGGCAGACGGGGGCGTTGAAAGAAAAAAGATCAGGCGCGGCGGCGGGCGTGGTGTTCCATACGGTTTTGCAGGCGATAAAGATAAGCAAAACCCTGCTCCCAACGCTGATGCCCGGACTTGACGTTGATGTGTCCGGCACCGGCGAGAATTCCCGCCTCGGCACCCCAGTTGCGCGCCAGCTCCAGCGCGCGCGGCGCACTCACGGCGGCGTCGTTGTCGGAACTGACGACCTGGCTCGGAAACGGCAGCAGATCAGTCGGAATCGGTGCGAAATTGCGCAGCGCCGGGGCACATGCCGGACGCTCGACATCTGCCGGCGCGACCAACAAGGCGCCACGCACCTGACGCAGGTATTGCAGCGGCGCAGTGGCTGCCCAATGGGCAACGGTGATGCAGCCGAGGCTGTGGGCGATAAGGATGACAGGCGTGCTGTCGGAGGCAATCGCCTCGGCCAGTGCCGCCACCCAGTCTTCACGACGCGGCGTCAGCCAATCGGCCTGCTCGACCCGCGCACTGTTTGGAAGGCTGTTCTGCCAGTGGCTTTGCCAATGATCATCTGGCGATCCTTGCCAGCCCGGCACAATCAGGTAGCGGATTGATTCGTTGCGCATGGGGAGCTCTCCTGCGTCGTGTCTGTTCCTGAACGAGTATAGGGAGGGGATTTATATTCGTTAAGGAATAAGAAGCTATTTATTAAGACCTGAATTGAATATTAGATGTGTGCCTGGCTGGAAATCTTTTCCTCCTCACCCCAGCCCTCTCCCCCATGGGGGCGAGGGGGAAAGGGAGCCGATCTTCATGCCGTTCAAATCCTGAGTTTGACTGGGTATTTCAGGTCGGCGTAACTCGTGAGAACAACCGAGATCAGTTCCCTCTCCCTATGGGCGGTCCGACGTTTCGGGAGGGCTAGGGTGAGGGTTCTGCTTCTAATGCCAGAAACAAAAAAAGGGCCGCACCCTGCCAAGGAGACGGCCCCGGAAAAACGTAAATCCTGTTACCGCGCAGTAATCACCGATAACTTGGTAATCCCCGCCCGTTCAATCGAAGCCATCGCCCGCGCCACTTCGCCGTAGTTCACCCCGTCATCGGCCTGCAATTGCACGCGCACTTCCGGGTCTTTGGCCTTGGCCGACTTGAGGTTGAATTCGAGCAAGTCCGGCTGAATCTCATCCTTGTTGATAAACAGCTTGCCGGCGCCATCGATGCTCACCACCAGCGGGTCCTTCTGCTCGACCGGCGCCACCGCTTCGGTCTTCGGCAGGTTGATCGGAATCGCGTTGGTCAGCAGCGGCGCGGTGACGATAAACACCACCAGCAGCACCAGCATCACGTCCACCAGCGGAGTCACGTTGATCTCGCTGAGCACCTCATCACTGTCCTGCGTGGAGAAGGCCATATCAGGACGCCTCCTTCACTTTTGCCGCATTGCCCGGCGTTGCGACCTTGTGCGCCGTCGGGTGGATCAACACGCGGAATGCACTCTTCTGCGCCAAGCTGTAGAAGTCGTGGGCGAAGTCATCCAGATCCGCCGCCGTCAGTTTCAACCGACGCAAAAAGTAGTTGTAAACCAGCACCGCCGGCACCGCGACGGCGATCCCCACACCCGTGGCGACCAATGCTGCACCAATCGGCCCGGCGACCGTTTCCAGGCTCGCCGAGCCTGCGGCGCTGATGCCTTTCAACGCTTCCATGATTCCCCACACCGTGCCGAACAAACCAATAAACGGCGAGGTGCTACCAATACTTGCGACCACTGCAAGGCCCGTTTCCAGCGAACGCCGTTCGCGAACGATCTGCTGACGCAATGCGCGCTCGAGGCGATCCTGGTGGTTGATCGCCTGGCTCAAATCATTCGCCTGTGGCGTCTCGCCCACCTGAATCGCCGCGTAACCGGCCTGTGCCACCCGCGCTGCGGCGCCGGGTTGGGTCTCGCTCAATTCAGCGGCTGAATCCAGACTCGACGCCGCCCAGAAACGCTTATGAAAACGCCGATCCTGCGCCTTCAGCCGCCCGAACTGCACAGCCTTGAGCAGTGCCAGGCCCCAGGTGGCGACGGAAAAAACCACCAGCAGCCAGATCACCGCGCTTTCGATGGATTCCAGTGGAGATGCCAGTAACGTCATGATTATTCCCTCGTGTAAACGTTTCGCGCGAATTTGGTTTCGGTTTAATGAATCTTGAAATCGATGGGCACGCTGACCCAGCCGTCCTGGGCGACATCACCCTGCTTGGCCGGGACGAAACTCCAACGTTTGACGGCGTTCAGCGCCGCGTCGTCGAGCTGTTGCCGGCCGCTGCTTTTGGCTATCTGGATCTCACCCGGTTTGCCGCTGGCCAACACATGCACGCGCAGCAACACCGTGCCTTCCCAACCGCGACGCTGAGCCAGCGACGGGTATTCCGGTGCCGGGTTTTTCAGGTACGCGGCGTTCGCTGAGGCCGGGGTTACCGGTGCCGGCGCGGGGGGAGCAGGTGGCGCTGGCGCTGCAACCGGAGCTGCCGGTTGTGGCGGCGCGGGTGGTTGCTCGACGGCTTTCGGCGCTGGTTTGGGGGCCTGTTTAACCACCGGTTTGGGTTTCGGAACGGGTTTTGGCGGCGGTGGTTTTACCGCCAGTTCGTCTTCTACCGGCGGCGGTGGCTCAACCACAGGCGCAGGTGGTGGCGGCTCGACAACCGGTGGTGCTGGTGGTGCCGGGCGCGAGAATTCGATAGTCATCGGCGGAATTTCCGGCGGCACGATCGGCAGCACCGGCGTCGGCTTCTGGCTGATCCAGTAGATCACCGCGCCATGCACCACCAATGCGAGCACGCCGAGCAGAAGGGTTTCGCGCCGACTCAAAATTCCTTTGGGCGCACGCTGCAAACGCAGCTGTCCCAACGGCACACGATGCGGCCGGCCGAGATCGACCAACTCGCCACCCGGCGTCTGACGCCACAGCAATTCCTCTGCGCTGGCGGCGGTCTGGACATTGCCCATTGATTCACTCCCTGCGGTCTTTTTGCGTTCTCTACAAACACTGCCGATCAACCGTTTGTTGAATTCCCCACGGCGAATCGATGGATGAATCATTGGGCTTGGCGCTTATCTCCGAAAGTAATCTTTAACGTTATGCATAGGCCTTTATGGAATATATGAATTGATCAATTCCGCCAAAGCCACGTGCTACGTGGGCTGTAGCGATGCGGGAAAATTCGCATGCTTTTCAGGCATTGAAAGTATTCACGCAACGCATCAAATTCGCCTGACCCGGTTTTGCGGGACAACTAATACCAAGTAGATAGTTGATTATTATTTTGCTGGAACAATAAAAAAGGCCGACGTACTTTCGTGCGTCGGCCTTTATCAATTGCGCGCGGATTATTGTTTGACGAATTCCCCTGCCAGGGTCACTACTTCACCGTCAAAATTAGTACGGGAACCGGCCGCACGAACTTTCGCGTAATTGTGATCAGGAGAAAACAATGACCACGTTTGAAATCCGCTATTACCATTCAGACCGACAAATGTGATGGTGGTAGGTTGTCCGGTGCTGTTCTGGAAATGGTAATGCCCGTAGCTGACGTCATAGTTAACGCCGCCCTGGCTGAACGTGCCACTGAATGTACCGTTGGAATCGTTGCCATCGGTAATCGTCAGTTTGGCGCCAGCGTTAGCGTTCACATAAGTGCCATTAATGCTCGACATGATTCGATTTCCTTTATCGTTGGGATAAGTATCTTCCGATGAGAGCAAGTTTCCTCCTGGAAACTCACGACAGTCAGGATGGTTGCACATTCAATTATTGTCCACGCGACTTACTAACGAATTTGCAATAAGCACCCTTCAACCCGCTCATAACTTATCGCCGTTCGTTCGAGCAATAGTTCCAATTCAACTAACGACTGGCATTGGTTTGTTGCGCGCCGACAACCGGGGCATTAACCGCCGTCTCGGAGCGTGGCGTACCCGTTGGCACCCAGTCATAACTCACAGGCAACGCCCGATAGACCCAATTGCTGATCGCGTCGCTGCCCGGCGCCTTGCCGAGATACGGGCTGACGTATTCCCAGACATTTTCACCACTGGCCGTCACCTGGAAAAACCGTCCGTTCATGCCTTCGTCGATCAGCGTGTTGCCGTTGGGCAAGCGCCGCGCGCTGCTGATAAACGAGCTGTAAAACGCCCAACCCGGTTGCTTCGAATTCGCCGCGCTGTACTGCCAGACAATCTCGTTTTTCAGCGGATCGATTTCCAATACTCGCGAACCGGAAATCAGCCCAAGGGTGACGTTCGGATAACCCGCCGATCCCTGGTTATCGAACACCAGCAAGTTACCGGCTCCAGGCAACCCGGCCGGAATGATGTGCGCATCATGCTGACCGACGAACTGATCCACCGGGCGCGGCAATTTTTGCGCAGTTTTCGGGTTGATCAGCGGCAGGTTCGGGCCGAGACGCCAGACCACTTTGCCGCTGTTCTTGTCGATGATCGCGATGAAGTTGGCGTTGCGTGAATCGATCAGCAGGTTGTCCGGATTGAAGCGCTTGTCACCGGCATCGAACCACTTGTTCGGCCCGACCAGACTGAGGTTGTTGATGTGCAGGTAGTCCGGATTTTCACTGGCGCGCACCAGCTTCAACTGCTCGGCGGTGAAGCCGAATTCATTCAGATGCTCCGAGGCCAGCCACTGCCATTTCAGCGCGCCGTCGGGGCTGACTTCATAGATCGCATCGTCAATCACCTCGGGCACTTTAAAGCCTTTGACCTTGTGCACCTTGTTCGCCAGCACCACGGTGTTGCCGTTGCTCAAACGGCGCTGATCATGGTGTTGTTGCGCTGCGCCACCGGGTGCCTTGTCGCCCCACTGCCAGACGACTTTGCCGTTCCAGTCCAGCTCGCCGACGCTTTGATTGCCCAGCCCGTTGCCGGCCGAACCGAGTTTACCGGGATCCTTTTCACTCAGTTGCAACAGCACATGGCCGCGCTCGCCGCCGACCAGTTTCGGGTCGATGATCGCTGACGGGAAACCTGCCTGTGGCCAGGTTTTCACCTCGTTGCCGTTCATGTCGATCAGGTGCGTCTGCTTGTCGGCGCCGCTGAAAATCACGTACTGATTGAAAGCCTTGTTCGGGTCATAACGGGTCACGCCGGTCGGGTAAACACTCGGTGCGGCGAAGGCGCCGGCACTGAGCACTGCGCCGGACAGCAACACCGGCAAAGCGGTTTTGATACGCAACATGATGCAGTTCCTTGAGTGACGAATCAGAAGTCGTAGCGACCGGTGACGCCGAGGGTGCGCGGTGTGCCGAGCAGGCCTTCATAGCCGCCGTTGCCGCCCGTCCACAGGGTCGTGTAGTAGGTTTTGTCGAAGGCGTTTTTCAGCCACAGGGATACGTCCCACTGGCCTTGGTTGAAGTCGCCGCGCAGACCGGTGGAAAAATTGACCACGGCGTAACTCGGGATCTGCCCGTAGTCGGAATCCTCGACGGTACCGACGGCTTTCGAGCGAAACGCGTAGCTGGCAGTGACGTAAGGTTCGAAACCGTTATCCAGATTCCATTTGTATTCACCGTTGGCGTTGCCGATCCATTTCGAAGCGCCGACCACCTGATGGCCGCTGAGGTCGCAGGACGCTGGAGCGCCCGGCGCCTGGCTGACTTCCGGCGGGCACGGGGCATCTTTGTACGAGAGGTAACTGACGTCGTTGTAGGAGCCGTTGATGTTCAGGGTCAGGCCGCGCAGCGGGATCACCGTGCTTTCGAACTCGACCCCGCGTGAACGTACGGAACCGGCGTTGGTCAGGTACTGCACACGGTTTTCCGCGTCGTAGGCGTTGGTCTGGTAAGCGTTGACCTGAGTCCAGAAGACGTTGGCGTTCAGTTGCAGACGGTGATCCCACAGCGTGCTCTTGAAGCCGAGTTCGGCGTTGTTCGCGCGCTCGGTGCCGATCAGCAGCGAATCGGCACCCGCTACCGGTGCGGAACCGACGGCGAGGTTGACCCCGCCGGACTTCTCGCCGTGGGATAACGTGGCGTAACCGAGCACATCATCAGTGATGCGATAGCTGAGGTTGAGCAGCCCGGAAGGACTCGAGCTGTACTGATTCAGATCGCCGGAATCGTAAGCGCCGGCACGACCGCGCCGCGCCGTGGCCGCAGCGCCCGTAACGGCGGCGCCACCGAGCGGCGCATCGCGAGTGACCCAGGCTGATTTTTCTTCATACGTGCCACGCACCCCGGCGGTGAAGTCCAGTCGCTCGGTGAGGTGCCAGGTGCCTTGGGCGAACAATGCAAAACTGTCGGTCTTGATATGGCCGTTGCCGACACTGGTGACGTTGGCCAGCGCACCGGGCGCCGTACCATTCCAGATATCCGCTTGCGGGCCGTAATAAGCGAAGGATTTGTTGTCCAGATCCGAGCCGAAGTAGTACGCGCCTACGACGTAATCGAAGAACTCGCCCTTGGGCGAGGCCAGGCGAAATTCCTGCGAGTACTGTTTGTCTTCCACCGACACCCCGGCGTTGTAGCTCGCCGGCACGTTGAGGCCGTCGTCATTGCGCGGGGTGAAATTCCAGAAGCGATAGGAGCTGATCGAGGTCAGCGTGAAATCGCTCGGAAGCGTCCAGTTAGCCTCCACCGAAGTGCCGCCCTGATGCACGGTGACATGCTGATCGTTGTCCAGATTAACCTTGCGGTGCGAGCCGTTGACCAGCGTTGCGCCGGCGGCATTGGCGCGCGACTGGTAAAGATTGACGCCGTTGATGGTCGGCCCGGTGTTGTACAACACGCGGGTGCCGGCGCTGGAATCCTCTTCGTTGTAGTCGCCGATCCAGCGCAGGTTGAAATCTTCGTTGGGCTTGAACAGCAGCTGCGCGCGGAAGCCCTCGCGCGAGCCGCCGTTGAGATCATGGCCGTCGTATTCGTTTTTGATGTCACCGTCGCTGCGCGTGCGATAGGCCGAAAAACGCCCGGCCAGTTGATCGTTGAGCGGGCCGGAAATGGTGCCCTTGGTCTGGAAGTAACCGTCCTCAGCCACCGAGGTTTCGATGCTGCGCTCAGGGGTGAAGGTTGGCGCGCGGGTGCTGATGTTGATCACCCCGGCGGTGGTGTTTTTGCCGAACAACGTGCCCTGCGGCCCACGCAAGACTTCGAGCTGTTCGATATCCATCAGGTCAAACACCGCCATCCCCGGGCGGCCCAGATAGACGTTGTCGATGTACAGGCCAACGCTGCCTTCCAGGCCATCGCTGGCCGGGTTATTACCGAGGCCGCGGATCGATACGCTGGACTGCCGCGCGTGCATGTAGGCGACGTTGACGCTGGGCACCAGTTGTTGCAAATCCTGAATCCGGTAGACCCGCTGCGTCTCCAGATTCTGCCCGCTGACCACGCTCATTGGCGTCGGTACGTCCTGCGAACTTTCTTCGCGGCGGCGGGTGGTGACGGTCACGGTTTCCAGCTGTGAACTGTTAGCGGCAGGCTTGCCGGCCGGCACCGGCGCCGGGGTTTCTGCTTCGGCGGCGTAGCCGTGAGTCCAGCTTGCGCTCCCTGCCAGCAACAGGGCCAGAGGCAGGCGTTTGAGCCGTCGTGGTGTTAAGGGTGACGCAAGGTTCAACGGACTCATGGCGCGGCTCCTGGTCAAAAAACACACAGACACCTTCAGCTCTGCATATTCTTTTAAGTTATTTATTTATGTATTTACAAATATTTACTGCATAAGAGATTGCCTTTATAAGGAGTCGACCTAATGCATATCCAATGCATTTCCCGGATATTTTTTATGTGAAAAATGCATATCGACTTGCGCCAACTTCGTCACTTCATCGCCCTGGCTGAACAACGCAGCTTCGTCGCCGGCGCGCAGGCGGTGAACCTGTCGCAGTCGGCGTTCAGCCGCAGCATTCAGGCGCTCGAGCACAGCGTCGGCTGCCAGTTGGTCGATCGCGGGCGCAAGGAATTACCGCCGACCAAACAGGGCCAGGTCCTGCTTGAGCACGCGCGGCGACTGGTCAGTGGCGCGCAGCAGATGGCCAACGAGATCAGTCAGTTCAATGGGCTGGAAGCGGGGGAATTACGCTTCGGTTGTGGGCCGGCGCCGGCGGCGGGTTTGATCCCTCGGGCGATTGGCAGCTTCATCGGCCGCTATCCGAAAGCGCGGGTGCAGTTTCAGGTCGATGACTGGCAGAGTCTGAGCAAGCGGTTACTCAGCGAAGAGTTTGAATTTTTCGTCGCGGACACTCGGCACTTCGAGGCAGATCCGGATTACCTGACCTACCGGTTGCGACCGCGCAAATGGCATTTCTGCTGCCGTGCCGGCCACCCTTTGGCCGGGTTTGAGCGGGTCACCGCCGAGCAATTGATGAGCTATCCCTTGGCGGTAAGTATTCGTCCGCCGAACCTGCGCAAAGTCATAGTCGACCTCAGTGGGCGGCCGGATTTCACACCCAATGTGGAGTGTGAAAACAGCTCGAGCCTGCTCAGCGTGGTGCTGCGTTCGGATGCGATCGGGATTGTCGGGGCGTATTCCGACGCGCTGCATCAGGCCAAAGGTGAGTTGGTGTGCTTGCGCATCGAAGGACTGGCGGATGATCTTGAGGAGCTGTACACCCGCTACGGGATTGTCAGCCGCGCAGGGTATCGGTTGTCGCCGTTGGCGGAGGCGATGATTGAGCAGATCAAGGCGATTGATCAGCAGGATGAAGAGGTTTGCTCACTACAGAATCTCGCCGTTTGATCGGACCTCTTCGCGAGCAAGCTCGCTCCCACAATGGATTGTGGTGAATACAGAATGTGTGATCGCCACCAACCCTGTGGGAGCGAGCCTGCTCGCGAAGAGGCCGGCACAGGCACCGATGCATTTCCTGCATAAAACCCATTCCCCAAATGCACTTGCCGAACACCCTCACTGAAAGCGAAAAACCCCACCTGTCTCTCTGACCGGTGAACCCCATGCCCACCCCGCCAAACCCCGTGCGCAACGTGCTGTACATCATGTGCGATCAACTGCGCCGCGATTACCTGTCCTGCTACGGCCATCCGCATCTGCACACGCCGAATATCGATCGCCTGGCTGCAGCCGGCGTGCGTTTCAGCCGCGCCTACACCCAAGGCACGATTTGCGGCCCGTCGCGGATGTCGGCCTACACCGGACGCTATGTCAGCAGCCATCAAGTGGCGTGGAACGCCGTGCCGTTGCCGCTGGAAGAACTGACCATCGGCGATTACCTGCGCCCCCACGGCATTCGTACTGCGCTGGTCGGCAAGACCCACGCCACAGCGAATGTCGATGCCTTGCAACGCCTGGCGATCAATCCCGAAAGCGAACAGGCCGAAATCCTCAACGAAGTCGGCTTCGAACCCTACATGCGCCACGACGGCATCTACCCCGACGATCCGTTGTTCGACGACAAACGAGAATCCGCGCCCTACACCCATTATCTGCGCGAGCAGGGGTTCGACGGCAAAAACCCCTGGCACGACTGGGCCAACGCCGCCGAAGGCGAGCACGGTGAAATCCTCAGCGGCTGGCAAATGCGTCATGCGAATTTGCCAGCACGAATTCCCGAGCAACACTCAGAGACTGTCTACACTACAAATCGAGCCATCGACTTCATTACCGAGCAAGGCGAGAAATCGTGGTGTTTACACCTTTCGTATATCAAACCGCACTGGCCCTATATCGTACCAGCACCGTACCACGCCTTGTACAGTACGAAATCGATTCTCGAAGCGGTCCGCCCGACGCCCTCCGAAGCCAGCAAACACCCCGTATACACTGCGTTTCGCCAACATGAGGAAAGCCTCAACTTCTCCCGCGATTCAGTACGATTGACTGTAATCCCTACTTACATGGGTCTGATCAAGCAGGTGGATGATCAACTCGGACGGCTGTTCGATTTTCTGCAGAGCAACGGTCGCTGGGATGACACGCTGATCGTGTTCACCAGCGATCACGGCGACTTTCTCGGTGATCACTGGCTCGGCGAGAAGGAGTTTTTGCTGGAGCAGGCGGTGGGCGTGCCGTTGATCGTGCGTGATCCTCGGGCGGCGGCGGATGTCACGCGCGGCACGGTGGATGATCGACTCGCGGAAACCATCGATGCGTTGCCGACCTTTCTTGAAGCACTGAGATTGCCGGGGGCAGAGCATCGGCTTGAAGGGCGTTCGTTGATCCCGCTTCTGCACGGCGAAAATCCGGATTGGCGCCACTATGCAATCAGCGAATACGACTACGCCTTCCAGGCGCCGGCGCGTGAGCGTCTGGGCCAGCCGATCGATCGCTGCCGGATGACCATGGTGCGTAGCGAGCGCTGGAAGTACCTGGCGTACGACGGCTTTCGACCGCAGTTGTTTGACCTGCTGAATGATCCGCAGGAGTTGCGGGATTTGGGTGATGACCCGGAATTCGCGGCGGTGCGCGAGGAGCATGCGGGATATTTGTTTGAGTGGGTGCGGGGGTTGAAGCGGCGTACGACGATCAGTCATCAGGAGATAGATGGGCGTGGGCAGCGGTTTCGTTATGGTGAGCCGGAAACCGAGAAGGTTGTTCAGATTGGTGTTTGGTAGCGGGAAGAGCCCCTCACCCTAACCCTCTCCCGGAGGGAGAGGGGACTGACCGAGTTGTTTTTTAGCTATACGCCGACCTGATTCTGCTTTGCCGAATCCAACATCGACCGGATTGTTCAGGTCGATGTATCCCGAAA
The DNA here is from genome assembly GCF_056313565.1 of Pseudomonas sp. 3B-A001-10F. Lineage (NCBI taxonomy): Bacteria > Pseudomonadati > Pseudomonadota > Gammaproteobacteria > Pseudomonadales > Pseudomonadaceae > Pseudomonas > Pseudomonas sp. 3B-A001-10F. The sequence continues at coordinate 93,339 of NZ_JBQYFW010000004.1, read as the reverse complement.
GACAACTCGATCGGCTCCCTCTCCCTCTGGGAGAGGGCTGGGCGGGCGGCGTTCCGATGAGGGGCTGTTGATCTTCAGTCACGACCCTTGATGGTTTGACTGCGCTGCCCATTCGCGCCCACCGGCACTTCACCCTTCAACGTCACCCGACGCACCACCCGATCCTGAGTACCGTAATCATCAATCGCATAATGCTGCGTCGAGCGGTTATCCCAGATCGCCACATCACCGGCTTTCCAGCGCCAGCGCACGGTGTTTTCCTGACGGATCACATGACTCTGCAACAGCCCGAACAGATGCGCTGAATCCGCCTGCGAGTAACCCTTGATGCGTTTGACGAAATGCCCCAGCAGCAAGCTCTTCTCGCCGCTGATCGGATGCACTCGCACCACCGGATGCTCGGTCTCGTAAACCGTCGAAGTGAAGACCTTGCGATAGCGCTCAAGCTTCTCCGCCGAGACGTCCGGCTTGGCGCTGGCGTAGTCGTATTCATTGCTGTGCACGGCGACCAGTTTGTCGGCCAGTTCACGCAGCTCGGTCGGCAAGCCGTTGTACGCCGTCGCGGTGTTGGCCCACAGGGTGTCGCCGCCGAATGCCGGCGCGACGACCGAGCGCAGGATCGAGGCTTTCGGGTAGGCGTCGACGAAAGTCACGTCGGTGTGCCAGGAGTTGGCGCGCTGACCTTCAGCACCGTCCAGCTCCAGCAGATAACGCGTGCCTTCACGCGACGGCACGGTCGGGTGCGCCACCGGCTCGCCGAGCAAATGGGCGAAGGCTTCCTGACGCTGATCGTCGAGTTGGGTCTGCTCACGGAAGAACACGACTTTGTATTGAACCAGAGCCTGCTGGATAGCTTCGACGGTGGCGGCGTCCAGCTCACCGGACAGGTGCACGCCACGGATCTCGGCGCCGATACGACCGGCGACCGGATGAATTTCCAGCGCGTGGACAGCGGGTTTTACTGCGAGTGCGGCATTGCTCATGGGTAGACCCTCATCGACTGCTTACGGTTTTGGACGGCAGCGAAACAACGCTCTATCTATATTCCATTTACATCTAATAGATATTCACATGCTTCATTGACGGAATAAGAGCTTGCATTTAAAACCTCTAGCAACCCTCGTCGCAAATGCCTTCGAGCTATTTTTAGGATGCCGGAAAAGCATATGGATCTTCGCCAATTGCGTTACTTCATCGCCCTCAACGAACACCGCAGTTTTGTCCGCGCGGCCGACGCGATGGGCATCACTCAACCGGCGTTCAGCCGCAGTATTCAGGGGCTCGAGCAGGAGTTCGGCTGCGTCCTGGTGGATCGCGGCAACAAGGATCTGCGCCCCACGCCCGAAGGCCAAGTGGTGCTGCAACACGCCCTGAGCCTGGTGCAGGGTGCCGCGCTGCTCAGTGCCGAAGTGACGCAGATGACCAAGCTCGATGCCGGCGAAGTGCACTTCGGTTGCGGCCCGGCTCCAGCAGTGAAACTGGTGCCGGACGCCGTGGCGCAATTCATCAACGCGCACCCGAAAGTGCGCACCTGTTTTCAGGTGGATAACTGGGAAAAACTCAGCCGCGCGTTGAGCCGTGAAGAGATCGAATTCTTTATCGCCGACATCCGCCATTTCGAGTCCGATCCAAACTTCCAGACCCAGGCACTGACGCCCAAACGCGGGGTGTTTTTCTGCCGGCCCGGGCATCCGTTACTGGCCAAGGAAAGCCTGTCGACCAACGACATGTTCGACTATCCGCTGGCGACCACGCTGATCCCGCCGGGGATTCGCAAATTATTGGCGAACCTCAGCGGCCGCATCGATTTCTCCCCAACCATCGAGACCGAGCACTTTCCGGCGCTGGTCAAAGTGGTATTGCAATCGAATGCGATCGGCGTGGGCACCGAAGAGGCGTTTGTCGAGGACATTGCCAAGGGTTCGCTGGTGTTGCTGCACTGGCGCAATCTGCCGCAGAACCTGGAGAGCATGAATGCGCGTTGCGGGATTGTCAGTCGTACCGGGTTTCGCCTGTCGCCGGCGGCACGGGCGATGATCGAGACGTTGGTGGCGGTGGATCGGCAGGACGTCAGCGTCGCTGTTTGAAGAGATCGTTCCCCCGCTCTGCGTGGGAATGCAGCCCGGGACGCTCCGCGTCCCAAAGCGGACGCAGAGCGTCCATTGATGCGTTCCCACGCAGAGCGTGGGAACGATCGGCGTACTTTAGAGCTTGGCCGCTGCCAGCTCAGGCGCCACCCAATCATTCACCTTGAACGGCTTGCGAATCAGCTTCTGCTGCGCCGCCAGATCAACTTTGTCCTGCAAGCTGCCAAGGAACACCGGATCCAGCGTCGACGGGAACACTTCGCTCAACTTCTGATCCTGCAGATCCTGGGTCAGGATCACCGGCGGATAGCTGGCCAAACCCGAGACCAGTTGCACGTATGCGGCCTTGTTGCCGTCCTGCGTCAACCACTCCACGGCCTGTTGTTGCGCCTTGAGCAACTTGGCCACCGCCTCCGGGTGCGCGTCGACAAACTTGCCCGTGCCGACCAATACCGACTGCACGCTGCCTGCGCCACCGAGATCTTTGGTGTTCAGCGGCAACTCGGCCAGCCCCTTGGCCTGCAATGCGCTCAACCCGGAGCTGCCCCATGACGCATCGATCTGCTTGGCTGCCAACGCCGCGACCGCTGCATTGAAATCCAGATTGATCACTTTCAGATCCTTCTCGCTCAGGCCCTGACTGGCCAGCGCCGCATCAAACGACAACTGCGTCGCGGTGCCACGGAAGATCGCCACGCGCTTGCCCTTGAGATCCTGCAACGTCTTGATCCCCGAACCCGGTACCACCCCCAAATACTGCTTCACCCCACGCGCACTGGCGCTGAGCAAACGCGTATCCAGACCATTGGACTTGCCGATGATTGCCGCCAGATCGCCGAGATACGCCAGATCAACCTGACCGTTGGCAAACGCTTCATTGATCACCGGTCCCGCACCTTTGAAGAAACTCCACTGAATCTTGATGCCCTGATCGGCAAAGGCCTTTTCGAAGATCTGCTGATCGCGCAGCACGTCGACCACACCGCCGCCGCTGTGTTGAGTCCCCGCGCTCAGGTCGGGCACGGCGATTCTGATTTCCTTGAGTTCGTCGGCATGCGCGGTAAACGCCAGCAGGCCCACCAGAGCAGGAACGGCAAACAGACTGAAAACACGTTTGAAGGGGAGGTTCATGGGTGCTGCTCCTTGATCACGACGGGCGTTGAGGAGCCGAAAGTAGGCCGAATGACTACCTACGCTTAAATACTATAAATGCACATTTTTATAGCTTTTAACGCTAAGCGAGCAGCGCCGGGGCTCGTAGCGGCATATGCATTAACAGCATCGAAAATATTCTTCGAATGCATTGGATGCGTGTGGGCTGGAGGCCTTAAATGGCGCTGCTTATCTCTAAAAACAACTTATTGAAGATTATTTATAACCATTAGCTCTTAGTTAATACTGCAAGAGATCGCAGCCTTCGGCAGCTCCTACAGGGGTCAATTCAAGGACGCATTCCCCCATGGGAGCTGCCGAAGGCTGCGATCTTTTGATCTTGATCTTGAGCCAACCCGACAACGGAGGTCACCCATGGCCCGCCAATCCTTGCTCAGTCTTCCACTCCCCGCGCCGCCGCTGAAAAGCCGCCGTACCTGGCCCTGCCTGAACCAGCGCCTGTTGCCGTGGCTGCTGCCGCTCAGCCTGTTCGCCCTATGGTGGCTGGCCGCACGCAATGAATGGATGAGCGAGCAGATCTTGCCGGCGCCGTCGCTGGTCTGGAACAGCGCTGTCGAGCTGTCTCAAGGCGAGTTATGGAGCCATTTGTGGATCAGCCTGCAGCGTTTGTTCTGGGGCCTGCTTGCCGGGGTTTCGGCCGGTGCATTGCTCGGCGCAGCACTGGGCTTCAGTCAGCGTCTTGAACGTTTGATCTTCCCGACCTTCGCCGGCCTGTCGCAAATACCGACGCTGGCGTGGATTCCATTGTTCATGGTGTTTTTCGGCATCGGCGAAGTGCTGAAACTGGTGGTGCTGATCAAAGCGATCGTGGTGCCGGTGACCCTGCACACATTGGTCGGCGTAAGAGATGCCCAGCCGAAATTGCGTGAAGCCGCCGCTGTTCTGCGCCTGCCGCCGCGCCTGCTGATTCGGCGCTTGGTATTGCCCGCCGCCCTCCCTGCGTTCATGGCTGGCGTGCGTCTGGCGCTGGCCGCCGGATGGACTTCGTTGCTGGCCGTCGAACTACTGGCCTCGAGCGAAGGCATCGGTTACCTGATGGTCTGGGCGCGACAACTGTTCATGCTCGACATCGTTTTCGTCTGCATCGTGGTCATCGGTTTGATCGGCGTGGCGATGGATCGCGGCATCGGTCTGCTGGACAAAAAGCTGGTGCACTGGCCGCACCCCGCCACCGCCGAAATTCGTCGCGGCCCGCGTTATGACGGCTGGCAGCGGCTGCAACCGTGGCTGCTACCGCTGGGCTTGTTGGCGCTGTGGCAATTGGCGAGTGACCAGCAGTGGGTCGACGCCAATATTCTGGTCAGCCCGTTGGCCGTTTTGAGCACGGCATGGGCTGGCGTGCTCGACGGCACGTTGATCAGCGGCATGGCCCTCAGTCTTGGTCGCACACTCGGTGGCCTGTTGCTCGGCGGCGGACTCGGATTTGCCTTGGGCCTGCTGCTGGGCCTGTCGAACATCAGCGAACGCCTGCTCGGCCCGACCCTCGCGGCCATCCGCCAGATCGCCATTTTCGCCTGGGTGCCGCTGCTCACTGCCTGGTTCGGTCTCGGCGAATTGGCCAAGTGGGTGTTCGTCGCCCTTGCCGCTTTCTTCCCGCTGTTTATCGCCACGCAACGCAGCGTCGCCAATCTCTCACCGCAACTCAACGAAGCCGCACAAGTGCTGCGCCTGAGCCTCGGCCAGCGTCTGCGTCGACTGGTACTGCCGGGCGCCGCGCCGGGGATTTTCGCCGGGCTCAGACTGAGCCTGATCTACGCCTGGCTCGGCACCATCGGCGCCGAATACTTCATGCCGTCGAACGGCGGCATCGGCAGCCAGATGATCGGCGCGCAACAACTGCTGCGCATGGACCTGATCATGGCCGGCATGCTTTTCGTCGGCATCACCGGCGCCCTGCTCAACCTCATTGGCCAACGCCTGGAAATTCGCGCGACCCGCTGGAGACACGCATGAACGCACCGATTGTCAGCTTCAATCACGTAGGCAAATCCTTCGACGTCGACGGTTTCGAACTGGAGGCGATTCGCGAATTCAACCTGGACATCGCCGAGGGCGAGTTCGTCGCCATTGTCGGTTCCAGCGGCTGCGGCAAATCGACATTGCTGCGCTTGTTGGTGGGCCTTGATACGCAGTTTCGCGGGCAGATTGCCGTGGATGGCAAAGCCGTCAGCGGCATCGGCGGCGAGCGTGGCATTGTCTTTCAGGAACACCGTTTGTTCCCGTGGCTGACCGTTGCCGACAACATCGGTCTGGGCTTGGTCAACGAACCGCTGACTGCTGCGCAGAAACAAAAGCGAATCAACGATTTCATTGACCTGGTCGGCCTGCGCGATTTCACCCGTGCCTACCCGCATCAGCTGTCCGGCGGCATGGCCCAGCGTGTGGCGATCGCTCGCGGCCTGGTCGCCAGCCCACGCATTCTGCTGCTTGATGAACCCTTCGGTGCCCTTGATGCACTCACCCGCCAGCAGATGCAGGACGAGCTGCTGGCGATCCGCGAGCGCGCAAAAATCACCACGATCCTCGTCACCCATGACGTCGAAGAAGCGATCTTCCTCGCCGACCGCGTGGTGGTGATGGAGCCGCGTCCGGGACGGATCAAGCAGGTGGTCGACATCGCCCTGCCCCATCCGCGCCAGCGCAGCAGTTTCGACTTCCATCAGTTGCGTGAAGAGCTGCTGCACGAGCTGACCAGTGACGACCATTACCAACCGAGCGTGCCGGTGCAGATCCGCGATCTGCCGCTAACGTTCATTGCCTGCTGAACAGGAGTTTTGCGATGCCGCAACGTCCCAATTTTCTGGTGATTCTGGCCGACGATCTCGGCTTTTCCGACATCGGCGCGTTCGGCGGCGAAATCGCCACGCCGCACCTTGATGCCCTGGCCAACAATGGCCTGCGCCTGACCGATTTTCATACCGCACCGACCTGCTCGCCGACCCGCTCGATGCTGCTGACCGGCACCGACCACCACATCGCAGGGATCGGCACCATGGCCGAAACGCTGACGCCGGAACTGATCGGTAAACCGGGTTATGAGGGCTATCTCAACGATCGGGTGGTGGCGCTGCCGGAGTTGCTGCGCGAGGCCGGTTATCAAACCTTGATGAGTGGCAAATGGCACCTCGGTTTGAAGGCTGAATTGGCGCCGCATGCGCGAGGTTTCGAGCGTTCGTTTTCGCTGCTGCCGGGCGCGGCCAACCATTACGGTTTCGAGCCAACCTACGATGAGCAAACACCCGGCCTGCTGAAATCCACGCCGGCGCTGTACATTGAAGACGATACGTTTCTCGACGAATTGCCGAAGGATTTCTATTCCTCCGATGCCTTCGGCGACAAGTTGCTGCAGTACCTCAAGGAACGTGACCAGACCCGGCCGTTCTTCGCTTACCTGCCGTTCTCCGCACCGCACTGGCCGTTGCAGGCACCGGCCGAGATCGTCGAGAAATACCGTGGCCGCTATGACGCTGGCCCCGAAGTGCTGCGTCTGGAGCGTCTGGAAAAGCTCAAAGAACTCGGCCTGATCGAGCCGGACGTCCAGCCACATCCACTGATTCAGTTGACCCAGCAGTGGGACGCGTTGAGCGAGGAGCAAAAGCAGATTTCCGCGCGGGCCATGGAGGTCTACGCAGCGATGGTCGAGCGCATGGACTGGAACATCGGTCGGGTTGTCGATTATCTGCGCCAGCAGGGGCAGCTCGACAACACGTTCATCCTGTTCATGTCCGACAACGGTGCCGAAGGCGCGCTGCTTGAAGCATTTCCGAAATTCGGCCCGGAACTGGTGACGTACCTCAGCCAGCATTACGACAACAGCCTCGACAACATTGGCCGGGCTAACTCCTATGTCTGGTACGGGCCGAACTGGGCACAGGTGGCGACCGCACCATCACGGTTGTTCAAGGCGTTTACCACTGAAGGCGGGATCCGGGTGCCGGCGCTGTTGTACTATCCGCAATTGGCGATCAAAGGGCAGATCAGCCATGGTTTCGGCACGGTGATGGACGTCACACCGACGATTCTCGATCTGGCGGGTGTGCGGCATCCGGGCAAGTTGTGGCACGGAAAACCGGTCGCACCGTTACGTGGCAAATCGTGGCTGGGGTTCTTGTCGGGTGAGACTGCGCAGGTGCATGACGAGCACACGGTGACGGGGTGGGAATTGTTCGGGCGTCGGGCGATTCGCCAGGGGTCGTGGAAAGCGGTGTGGATCCCCGGGCCGGTCGGGCCGGCGACCTGGCAGCTGTATGATTTGAGCAGTGATCCGGGGGAGATTCATGATCTGGCGTTGAGCCGGCCGGAGAAGCTCAGCGCGTTGATCGGGCATTGGCAGCAGTATGTCGAGGAGACTGGGGTGATTTTGAGTGAGTCGCCGTTTCAGCCGGATTGAGGGGAAGATCAAGAACACCCTCACCCCAGCCCTCTCCCAGAGGGAGAGGGAGCTAATCGAAGTGTCTTCTGTTAAATATCGACCTGTGAAAACGAGTCGATTATGGATTCAACGAAGCACTTTCACGTCGGCGTAACTCTTCAATATCCCCCGATCGGTCCCCTCTCCCTCCGGGAGAGGGCTAGGGTGAGGGCAGCCCGTCAGACCTCCACCGCCTCCCCAGACACCGCGATTTCATCCCGACGAACAAACCGGTTCGCCCGCCCAAACGTCCCGAAATCATTAAACCGCACCCCCATCTCCCGCATCACCTTATGCGCCACCGGCACGGTCATCTGGCGAATGTAAAACGGCTCCTTCACGACAAAATGATGGATCCCGTGACTGCTGCCAAAGTTGAAGCAGAACGCCTGCAATGGCCGCAGCCACCAAGGGTTGAGCACCTGACACTGCTGCAGCACATTGCCCGGTTCGACGTCCCCGTAGTAATGCATGTTCGAACTGATGAAGTGCAGGCAAAACGTGCGCAACACGTTCGGGCCGATGATCACCACGGCGGCGATATCGATTACCTGCATCACCGATAACGTCGTCGCTGACCATTCAATCGGCGCGCCCAGCAGATACGCAATGCCATTGGCCGCATGAAAACCGAGAAACACATACCACGCGCCCCAATGCACCAGCGCCAGCGGCGCGTAGACCTTCAGCGTGCGCTTGATGATGCTGAACTTGTGCGCCCAGGTTTTGGCTCGCAGCATGCGGATGAACGCCGACATCACGTTGTCGCCAACCATCAACAACCGCGCAAAGCCCCACGGCTCGCCGTTGGTGATCGCGCGTTCTTCCATGTCGGTTTCAGTGCCGGAGACCTTGTGGTGATTGAGGTGCAGATGCCGGCGAATCCACGGATTGATAGTGCTCGGTCGCGCCAGCCACACCAACCCCATCATCAAATTGTGCGGCACGCGTTGCTTGCGGAAATACATGCTGTGGATCAGGTCGTGTTCCAGCTCATGGGTCAACGAAGCAAAAAACGCGTTGAGCAACAGACAAACCCACCACGCCATATGGCCGGTGATGTACAGCGTCGCCGAGCCGATCATCCCGATCAGGGCAACGGCCAGAATCCCCGCGCCCAGCGCATCCTGATGCTGGAGAATCGGGTAGCGCTCGCGCAGTTCGACACCTTTGGCCAGCACCACTTCACGAATATGCGCTGATCGCTGGGCCGCATTGTGTCGCTGGGGACTTGCAGAAGTACCGTCCATGCTTCCATCCTCGGGTTTATGATGTTCGCATCGTGCCTCGCCAAGGCTTCAATTGCGGTAGCCGAGAACGCCAACCTGTTGACCGGAAGCGCCAATCAGCATGAAGGAACCGACCTCCCTCGCCAGCTGGACCCGTGCCTTGCGCAAGCAACTCGATGCGTTGGGGCTGGACAGCATTGCCCTGTGTCAACAGGCCGGGCTCGATCCGAGCTTGATGGATGATCCCAACGCGCGCTATCCACTGTCCGGCACCACGCGCCTGTGGGAAATTGCCGTGCAGGTCAGCGGCGACCCGGCGATTGGCTTGCGCGTGTCACGCTTCGTCAGTCCAACTACGTTCCACGCGCTCGGTTATGCACTGGTGGCCAGCGGTAGCCTGCGTGAAGTGTTCGAACGCATCGTGCGCTATCACCCGGTGGTCAGCGATGCGCTGGAACTGGAGCTGAGTCGTGGCGACGACCGCTATCAATTTCGTCTGAAAATTCCGTCAGGCAATCCCGCGCCAGCCTTCGAAGCCATCGACGCCTTCACCGCGATCTACGTGCGCACCTGCCGTAATCGCCTTGGCCGTGATTACGCACCGTTGGCTGTGTACCTGCGCCGCCCGGAACCGAGCGATGCGCACCAATGGCACAAAGTCTTTCGCGCTCCGGTGCATTTCGGCTGCCTCGAGGATCGCCTGGAGTTCGCCCTCGCCGACTTCGACAGCCACCTCGACGACGCCAATCCGGAACTCGCCGAACACAATGAAGCGGTGCTCAAACGCACCATGGCCCAACTCCAGCCGCTGACTTGGGAGCGTAAGGTGCGCGATGCGATTGAAGAACAATTACCGGAAGGTGAACCAAGTGCAGAGCGCATTGCCCAGGCCTTGCACCTGAGTTTGCGCAGCCTGCAAAGGCACTTGGCGGATGAGGGTTGTCGCTTCGACACATTGCTCAATGAGAGCCGTGAGAATCTGGCGCTGCTGCACCTGCGCGATCCGCAGTGCTCGTTGAGTGAGGTGAGTTATTTGCTGGGTTTTGCCGACACCAGCAGTTTCAGCCGCGCGTTCAAACGCTGGACGGGGCTGACGCCGGGGCAGTTTCGTGATGGGTTGCGCTGATCCAGAATCAGTTTGTCTGATCTGGCGCCATCGCGAGCAGGCTCACTCCTACAGGGGGAACGCATTCCAATTGTAGGAGTGAGCCTGCTCGCGATAGCGCCTTTTAATTCAACGCAAAGCCCAGCTCAAAAATGGTGCCGCCAACATCACTGTTCACCCGCACCTGCCCACCATGCAACTGCATGATCGACTGCACGATCGCCAACCCCAGCCCACCCGAATCCCCCGGCTCCGCGCGCGAAGGATCGACGCGGTAGAAGCGGTCGAACAGTTTGCCCAGATGCTCCGTGGCAATGGCCGGGCCATGGTTGTGCACTTGTAACCAGCACCAGCCCGACTCGTCACGGCGGCGCAGGCTGATCACGGTTTCGGAGTCAGCATGACGCACGGCATTGGCCAGCAAGTTGCCCAGCGCCCGTTGCAGCAACTGCTGATCGGCACGCAGTTCGCCATGCAGTTGATTGTCCAGCCGCAGGTCGCGGTCATCGGCCAAGGCTTCAAAGTAATCACACAGTTCACTGCCAACGCTGTGCAAATCCAGGGTTTGCAGATTGAGCGCGCGCTCGGCCTGCTCGGCGCGGGCAAGGAACATCAGGTTTTCCGCCATGCGCTTGAGCCGTTCGAACTCTTCCATGTTCGAGGCGAGGACTTCCTGATACTCCTCGGTGCTGCGCGGATGATTCAGCGCCTGACCGTTGCTCGCCAACAAGGTGTGCAGCGGCGTACGTATCTCGTGGGCGAGGTCGGCGGAAAACTGCGAGAGGCGCTGCACGCTGTCGTCCAGCCGCGCCAGCATGCCGTTGAGCGCCTGCACCGGCTCAAGCAGTTCGGCGGGCGTGCCGGTGGCGGGCAAGCGTTGATCGAGGCTACGCAGATCGATACCGCGTACCGCTTCGCTCAACTGCCGCAACGGTTGCAGACCCCGGCGCAGCAACAGCAAGCCCAAGGCAAAGGCCAGCAAAGCACCCAGTCCAACAGATAAGTACAGGCGAAAGCGATAGCTGCCGAGCATCTGTTCGCGCTCGCTAAGCACTTTGCCGGCGATCACGGTCAGCGGTTCGCCGTTCGGCCCCTGCGCTTCGCCGGACAACAGCGCGAGTTCGGCACCGTCCGGCGCTTGCCACGTCAACACATCACGGCGCTGCGGCGTTTGCTCGCGGGGGATCGCGTTCAGCGCGGGCAACTCGCGTTGCCGTGGGTTGATAGCGATCACACTGGAGCCATCGGCGCGGCGCACCAGCAACAGGCTGTCGAGATTACCGAGCATGTTCTGATACAGCCGTGGCCGCGCCTGCAAGGCATCGAGGCTGTCGCTGTCAGCGAGCAACGCGCGCACTTGCTCCAGTCGACCGAGCAACGCGAGGTCGTCGCGGTAGGCGATTTCCGAGGCCAGCGAACGGTAGAGAAACACACCGATAGCACTCAACACCAAGGCGCAAACCAATGCGAACGCCAGCGCCAGGCGCCAGGCGATCGACCTAGAGCGCATCGTCCGGAGCTTCCAGTTGATAGCCGACGCCGCGCACGGTGTGGATCAGTTTCGGCATGTACGGGTCATCGACTTTCGCGCGCAAACGCCGCACCGCCACTTCGACCATGTTGGTGTCGCTATCAAAATTCAGGTTCCACACCTGCGAGGCAATCAGCGTGCGCGACAGCACTTCGCCCTGGCGACTGGCGAGCAATTGCAGCAGGGCGAATTCCTTGTTGGTCAGGGCAATGCGCTGGCCACCACGGCTGACGCGGCGGCGCAGGACGTCGATTTCCAGATCGGCGATGGTGTACGACTCGGCTTCGCGCATCGGCCCGCGCCGCAACAACGTGCGCACCCGCGCGAGCAGTTCGGCGAAGGCGAAGGGCTTGAGCAGGTAATCATCGGCGCCCAGCTCGAGGCCGCGCACGCGATCTTCAATGGCGTCCTTGGCGGTCAGGAACAGCACCGGCGTGGCGCCGCGCTGGCGGATCAGTTGCAACAATTGCCAACCGTTGAGGCCCGGCAGCATCACGTCGAGGATGATCAGGTCGTACTCCTGCTGCTCGATAAAATAGCGCCCATCGAGGCCATTGAGCGCCACGTCTACGGCAAAACCCGACTCGCCCAGGCCTTTGGCGAGGAAATTCGCGGTTTTGGCTTCATCTTCTACGACCAGCAAACGCATGGCACACCTCGATTGATCAGGCACACAGGCTAGGCGCCTTCGAAGGCGTTGCCCATTACAAACTTGTAATCAGACTGACGAGGTTCTGACGAAGACCGGCGATTAAGGTGACCACCTTCGCTTTTGGAGCCTGTTCATGACTTTCAAATACTTCGTTGCAAGCCTGATGATCGGCCTCAGTGGCGTCGCTGTCGCCAGTCCTGAGCTGCCGCGTCACGCTGATCTCGACCTGAAAACTGCACGGCTGCTCGCCGACACGGCAATGGCCAACTGCACCGGCACGGTGTCGGTGCTCGATCGGGGCGGCAATCTTCTAGTGACCCTGCGCGGCGATGGCGTAGGCCCGCACAACACTGTTGCCAGCCAGCGCAAGGCTTACACCGCGCTGTCGACCAAGACCGCGACCCGGTTGTTCGCCGAACGCGCTCGCAGCAACCCGGAAACCGCCAACCTCAACACCCTCGACGAGTTGCTGTTGCTCGGCGGCGGCATCCCTTTGTTCGCTGCTAATGAGTTGGTCGGCGCGATGGGTGTAGCCGGTTCCGGCGGCGGCGAGCAAGACGAAAACTGTGCGATCAAGGCTGCCGGGAAAACCGGTCTGGCCACTACCCGTTCCCAATAAGGAGATGCATCCATGAGCACTTTGCGCATGACCTTCGCCGCGCTCGGCCTGAGCGCTTTTTCCAGTCTGGCTCTGGCTGCCGGCAATCCCCTGAGCGTGCACGTGCTCAATCTGGAAAACGGCCTGCCTTCGCCGGGCATCGACGTGACACTGGAAAAACACGTCGGCCAGAACTGGCAGCCCTTGGCTCAAGGCACGACCAATGAACAGGGGCGAATTGCCGAACTGTTCCCGGCCAGACAGCCTTTTGAAGCGGGTGAATACCGCGTGGTGTTCAAGACCGGCGAGTACTACAAGAAGATCAAGCACGACACCTTCTTCCCGGAGATTCCGGTGATCTTCGAAGTGAAGCAGACCGATCAGCATTACCACATCCCGCTGCTGCTCAGCCCGTACGGTTTCTCGACCTATCGCGGTTCCTGAGCCCTACACAAATGCCCCTGTAGGAGTGAGCCTGCTCGCGATAGCAATCTGTCAGTTGATCAATCTGTGACTGACAGACCGCTATCGCGAGCAGGCTCACTCCTACATGGTTCGGTGTTAGATCCTAGATCGTGGCGAGAGCGCGCAATCGCATGGCATCAAGGATTTCGATCTCTCCATACCCGAGTCCGATAATCCCCTGCCCCTGCAAATCCTTGAGGATCTGGTTGGTGGTCTGCCGCGACAGCGACAGCATCGATGCCAACTGCTCCTGCGGCAGTTGCAGAACGCGGCGTGGTGCATCGAGCTCGCCGTAGCCTTCGGCAATCATCAGCAAACGATGGGCCAAGCGTGCCGGGGCTGGCAGCAGGCTCAGTTGTTCGAGATTGATAAAGGTCAGGCGCAGTTTATGGCTCATCAGCAGCGCCAGATGCCGCCAGTACACCGGGTGTTCGTCGAGCAGTTTGAGCAACGTCGCCTGAGGGATATTGAGCAAGGTGCACGGCCCGACTGCATAGGCGTCATGGGTGCGCGGCTGGCCATCGAACAGGCAGATTTCGCCGAACCAGTGCGGCGCCTCGACCAGACTCAACAACGCCTCTTTGCCCTGCTCGCTCACCGCGCCTATACGCACGGCGCCGTCGAGCACCGCGTATAAACCGCACGGTGGATCACCGCGCTGGAACAGCCGCTGCCCTGCCGTCAGCCGCCGCTCCCGGGCCGTAGCCAACAGACTATCCTGAAAGGACGCCGGCAGATGACTGAACCACTGGCCGCTCATCAGCCGTGAACGTATTTGCATAAACACTCCTGGATTGTCGCCTGCCTGACAGAGCGAACCCTGATCCCGAGGGATGATGCGATCAACCCTACCGGAGGAACAACAATGAAAAGCCTCGTCGACCATCTGAGTCAATACGCCGCCTACCACCGTGATCCGCGTAATATCGCCAGCCACTTTATCGGCATTCCGCTGATCGTGGTGGCGGTGGCGGTTTTGTTGTCGCGGCCAGAATGGTCGCTGGGCGGCTTGTGGATATCTCCAGCCGTTGTCGTGGCGCTGGCCTCGGCGTGGTTTTATCTGCGTCTGGAGGTGAAGTTCGGGGTGCTGATGACGCTGCTGATGGGGCTGTCAGTCTGGGCCGGGCATGTGCTGGCGCAGCAGAGCACCATGGTCTGGCTGAGCAGTGGTCTGGCGATGTTTGTGGTCGGCTGGGTGATCCAGTTTGTCGGGCATCACTATGAAGGGCGCAAACCGGCGTTTGTCGATGATGTCTCGGGGCTGATTGTCGGGCCGTTGTTTGTCGTGGCCGAGGTGGCGTTCATGCTCGGCATGCGGCATGAATTGAAAGAGCAGATCGAGGCGCGGGCGGGGGTGGTACGAGTTAATCCGAATCGTGCGGCAATCTAGACTTCAACCCTGCTCGTTCCCACGCTCTGCGTGGGAACGCCGCCATGGACGCTCCGCGTCCACTGTGACGCGGAGCGTCACGGGATGCATTCCCACGCAGAGCGTGGGAACGATCAGTTAGAGGCTAGCGACTTTCTGCCAGACCTTCGGCTTGAAGAACAGAGTTTCACCCTTGGCCAAGCCGATCAGGCTGTCGTGGTCTTTCACCACTTCGGCCTCGATCAGATCCGTCTGCCCTTCGACCTTAAGCGTCACCCGCGTGGTCGCGCCCAACGGCCGAATGTCACGCACCTCAGCAGCGTGGTGATCTTCCAGCTCATGTTTGGACAGCGACACCTCATGCGGGCGGAACAGCACGTGGTTGTCGTCGCTCAACAGCAAGCGGTTCGAATCGCCGAGGAAGTGATAAACGAAATCGCTGGCCGGGTTTTCGTAGACGTCGCCCGGTGAGCCGATCTGCTCGATCACACCCTTGTTCATCACCACGATGCGGTCAGCGACTTCCATCGCTTCTTCCTGGTCGTGGGTCACGAATACCGAGGTCAGGTTGATGTCTTCGTGCAGGCGGGCGAGCCAGCGACGCAGCTCCTTACGCACCTTGGCATCGAGGGCGCCGAACGGCTCATCCAGCAGCAGCACTTTCGGCTCCACCGCCAGTGCGCGGGCCAAAGCAATACGCTGACGCTGACCGCCGGACAACTGCTCCGGATAACGATCCGACAGCCAGTCCAGCTGCACCATGTTCAGCAGCTCATGCACCTTGACCGCGATCTGGCTTTCGTTCGGACGCTGGTTTTTCGGTTTCATGCGCAAACCGAACGCGACGTTATCGAACACGGTCATGTGGCGGAACAAGGCGTAGTGCTGGAACACGAAACCGACGTTGCGATCACGCACGTCGTGGCCGGAGACGTCTTCGCCGTGGAAGACAATGTTGCCGTTATCCGGGGTTTCCAAGCCGGCGATAATCCGCAGCAACGTGGTTTTGCCGCAGCCCGACGGGCCGAGCAATGCGACCAGTTCACCGCTGTGGATGTCCAGGCTGATGTTGTCCAGCGCCTTGAACGCATTGAAATTCTTGCTGACGTTACGCACTTCGATCGACATGAATTATTCCTCCGCGGCGCTGGCGCGCAGGCGGTTGATACGGTTTTCGCTCCACTGCTTGAGCAGCAGGATGAAGAGCGCCAGGATCAGCAACAGGCTCGCCACGGCGAACGCGGCCACGTGGTTGTATTCGTTGTAGAGGATCTCGACGTGCAGCGGCAAGGTGTTGGTCACCCCGCGAATGTGCCCGGAGACCACCGACACCGCACCGAATTCACCCATGGCCCGCGCGGTACATAGCACCACGCCATAGATCAGGCCCCACTTGATGTTCGGCACAGTGACATGCCAGAACATCTGCCAGCCATTGGCACCTAGCAGACGCGCGGCCTCCTCTTCCTGCGTGCCTTGTTCCTGCATCAGTGGAATCAGCTCACGAGCGACGAACGGCACGGTGACGAAAATCGTCGCCAGTACGATGCCCGGCAGGGCGAAGACAATCTGGATGTCGTGATCCTGCAGCCACGGCCCGAACAGACCCTGCGCGCCGAACATCAGCACGTAGACCAGACCAGCGATCACCGGCGACACCGAGAACGGCAGGTCGATCAGGGTCACCAGCATGCTCTTGCCGCGGAACGAGTATTTACTCACGCACCACGCGGCGCTGACCCCGAACACCAGGTTCAGCGGTACCGAAATCAGCACGGCGAATACGGTGAGTTTCAGCGCCGAAAGCGCATCCGGCTCAAAGATCGCGGTGAAAAATGCGCCGAGGCCATTCTTCAAACCCTGCGATACCACGATGAATAACGGCAGCAACAGAAACAGGAAAAAGACCAGCCAGCCAAGGCCGATCAGGATTCTGCGCGAAGTGGCACTGCCACGGCGTGCAGCGTTGGCCGAAGAGGCGGCCGCAATAGACGATTGGGACATGTTCGCGCCTCCTTATGGGGTTTCGATGCGCCGCTGCAGCAAGTTGATCAGCAGCAACAGGACGAAGGAAACCACCAGCATCAGCACGCCGATGGCGGTAGCGCCGGTGTAATCGTATTGGTCGAGTTTGACCATGATCAGCAGCGGCAGGATCTCGGTTTTCATCGGCATGTTGCCGGCGATGAAAATCACCGAACCGTACTCACCGACGCCACGGGCGAAGGCCAGGGCAAAACCGGTCAGCCAAGCGGGCAACAATGCGGGAACGAGGATGTGGCGGAACACCTGCAAGGGTTTAGCACCGAGGCACGCGGCGGCTTCCTCGACTTCACGGGGAATGTCGGCCAGCACCGGCTGCACCGTGCGCACCACGAACGGCAGGGTGACGAAGGTCAGCGCCAGGGTGATACCGAGTGGGGTGTAGGCAATCTTGAAACCGAGGTCAGCGGCGAATTGCCCGACCAGACCGGCCGGCGCATACAGCGCGGTCAGCGCGATACCGGCCACCGCTGTCGGCAGGGCGAACGGCAGATCGATCATCGCGTCGATCACCTTGCGCCCCGGGAAGGTGTAGCGCACCAGCACCCAAGCGAGCAGCGTGCCAATGATGCCGTTGATGATCGCGGCACACAGCGCGGTGCCGAAGCTCAGCTTCAGGGCGGCCAGCACGCGCGGTGCGGAGATGATCGTCCAGAACTGATCCCAGGTGAGTTGCGCGGCGTGGACGAACATCGCCGCCAGCGGGATAAGCACAATCAGACTGAGGTACACCAAGGTGTAGCCCAGCGTCAGCCCGAAGCCGGGTATGACGGGGGAGATACGACGCGACATAAAAGTCCTTGGTTAAAAAGCGATCCGCTGAACGCACCCATGTGGGAGCGAGCTTGCTCGCGAAGAAGGAGTATCAGCCAACTCCACGTCGTCTGACACTGCGCTTTCGCGAGCAAGCTCGCTCCCACATTTTCTGCGCCTGGCTTCAGGCTTGATGTGTGGCTGAAGTCAGATTACTGCGCCTGATAAATCTGGTCGAACACGCCACCGTCGTTGAAGAATTTCGGCTGCGCGGTTTTCCAGCCGCCGAAGTCCTTGTCGATGGTCACCAGTTCCAGTTTCGGGAACTGCTGAGCGTACTTCGCAGCCACGTCCTTATCACGCGGACGGTAGAAGTTCTTCGCGGCAATTTCCTGGCCGGCCGGGCTGTACAGGTGCTTCAGATAAGCTTCGGCGATCTGCTCGTTGCCCTTCTTCTCGGCATTCTTGTCGACCACGGCCACGGGTGGCTCGGCGAGGATCGACAACGAAGGCACGACGATGTCGAACTTATCGGCGCCGCCATCTTCTTTCAGTGCCAGGAACGCTTCGTTTTCCCACGCCAGCAACACGTCACCCTGACCGTTGTTGACGAAGGTAATGGTCGAACCGCGTGCACCGGTGTCGAGAATCGGCACGTGCTTGAACAGGGTCTGCACATATTCTTTGGCTTTGGCTTCGTCACCGCCGTTGGCTTTCAGGCCGTAGGCCCATGCGGCGAGGAAGTTCCAGCGCGCACCGCCGGAGGTTTTCGGGTTCGGGGTGATCACCGAAACATCGTTCTTGACCAGATCGCCCCAGTCCTTGATGCCTTTCGGGTTGCCTTTGCGCACCAGGAAGACGATGGTCGAGGTATACGGCGTGCTCGCTTCCGGCAGCCGCTTCTGCCAGTCGGCGGGCAGGGTCTTGCCGAGTTTGGCGATTTCGTCGATGTCGCCAGCCAGCGCCAGAGTCACGACGTCAGCCCGCAGACCGTCGATCACCGCGCGGCCCTGTTTGCCCGAACCGCCGTGGGATTGCTGGATTTTCACGGTGTCGCCGGCGTGATCTTTCTGCCAGAACTTGATGAATTCAGCGTTGTAGTCCTGATACAGCTCGCGCGTCGGGTCATACGACACGTTGAGCAGTTCGTAATCCTTGGCAACGGCGGAACCGGCAAACACAGCACTGGCCAGGGCGGCCAAAGCGTAACGGCGAATCGACGACATGGTGAAAGCTCCTGGAATTCTGGGTGGTGGCTTTTTCTTATGTATTTCGGGAATCGTGTTGTCGGTTCAAAGATCGCAGCCTTCGACAGCTCCTACGCACAGCCCCCTGTAGGAGCTGCCGCAGGCTGCGATCTTTTAGCCCGGTTGTTTGCCCGGTTGCTGCAAACGGAATTTCTCTTTGCGTTCGATCTGCACGACCTGGGCGTTGTGCACAGTGATCTCCACCGCGCCGAAACGCAGATCGCGCAGAGCGCTCTGGATTTCACGCAAGATGGTGGTTTCGTCCTGACCGTCAACGCTGCGAAGGGATGCGCTCATGGTGCTGCTCCTTTGAATGGGATTTGCCTGGCAGTGGGCGGCACTGCGTTCGGCGTGGGAGCAATATAAGAGAGGCGCAGATATTCTTAAAAAGACTATTTAAGAATGTTTATATAACTGAAAAACTGATCGTTCCCACGCGCAGCAAAGGAATGCAGCCGGCGGCGCTCTGCGCCGCGATTTTGGGCCGACGCAGAGCGCCCCTTTGCTGAGCGCAGGAACAAGTTTGCCCCTGTCTTAGCTAGCCATCGGAGTTCTCGCCCAATCAATCTCCTGCGCCGGAGCCGGTCGCCCAAACCAGTAGCCCTGCCCCAGATCACATTCCTGCTCAAGCAGAAACGCCGCCTGCTCAACCTGCTCGATGCCCTCGGCATGCACCTGCATGCCCATGCTTCGGGCCAGCGCGATGATCACCCGGACAATCGCCACGTCATCCTCATCCCACGGCAACCCGGTAACGAAACCCTGATCGATCTTCAGCTTCTGCACCGGCAAGCGCTTGAGCCGCAGCAGTGACGAGTAACCCGTGCCGAAATCATCAATGGCCAGGCGAATACCCAATTCGCGCAAACGGTGCATCTGCTCCAGCGCGACTTCCGGATCATCCATCACTGCACTTTCAGTGACTTCCAGCTCCAGATATGCCGGATCCAGTCCGGTGTCGTGCAGCACCTGCGCCACCTGCTGGTACAACTCGCGCCGGGCAAACAGGCGCGACGAGACATTCACTGCGACAAACGACAACACCACTCCGGCCTGCTGCCATTGGCACATTTGCCGACACGCCTGCTGCATGACCCAGGCGTCGATGTCAGCGATCAAACCGGTGCGTTCGGCAATCGGGATGAACTCCGCAGGCGAGACCAGACCGCGTTGCGGATGCTGCCAGCGCACCAACGCTTCAACGCCAATCAAGCGACTGGTTTTCAAGTCATGCACCGGTTGGTAATAAACTCGTAGTTCCTGTTGCTCCAGCGCCCGGCGCAACTCGAATGCGATCTCCACACGTTGCTGGGCGTGGGCGGTGAGTTCTTCGGTATACAAGGCATAACCGTTGCGGCCGCTGCTCTTGGCCTTGAACAGCGCCGCATCGGCATTGCGCAACAGTTGCTCGGCGCTTAGCGCGTCGCTGGGGAACAGGCTGATGCCGAGGCTGGCGTTGATGAACAACTGATTGCCATCAATGCTGAACGGCTCCTTCAGCGCATCGAGAATCCGTTGCGCCAGCGCCGCTGCCTGCACCGGCTGTGGACAACTCTCTGCCAACACCGCGAACTCGTCGCCGCCCAGGCGCGCCAGGGTAATACCGGGGCCAAACAGTTCTTGCAGGCGCGCCGCGACTGCCTTGAGCAAGCGATCGCCGACGTTATGGCCAAGGCTGTCGTTGATCATTTTGAAATGATCGAGATCGAGCATCAGTAACGCGCAGCCGCGCTTGTGGATCTGCGCCGAAGCCAGCGCCTGCTCGGCGCGGTCGCTGAACAGCAGGCGATTGGGCAGATCGGTCAGCGGATCGTGGTGCGCCAGGTGTTTGAGTTCATGCTCGGAATCCTTGATGGCGCTGATATCGGAAAACACCGCAACGTAATGGCTGAGCCGGCCCTGATCATCGTGAATGACCCGGATGGTTTGCCACTGTGGATAAATCTCGCCGCTTTTACGCCGGTTCCAGATCTCGCCGCTCCACTCGCCCTGCGACTCCAGGGTGGCGAACATCGCTTGGTAGAAGCCGGGCGGATGATGGCCGGACTTGAACAGGCTCGGCTGCTGCCCGAGGACTTCTTCACGCCGATAACCGGTGATCTCGATAAACGCCCGATTGACGTGCACGATCAGCCCTTGGTGATTGGTGACCAATACCCCTTCGCGGGTGCAATCGAACACGGCCGCCGCTTGACGCAGGCGTTCGCGATCAGCGTGGCGCTCGCGCAACCGCGCACCGATTCCGAGAAACTCGCACAAGCGCGCCCGCGCCAGAAAGATCAGCCCGGCGCTGAGCGCCGCAAACACGTAACCGTTGATCAGTTGCCATCGGGCAAGATCGACGGAGTTATCGAAGAAATTGTTTAATAAATGATCAGTACCTTGCAGCCAGACAGCGGCAAGCACGAGATAGAGCAGCGCTGCACGCAAAGCATCGCGGTAAGTGGCACGCATTCGGCTGTCCATGTCCCTACAAAAAGGTTGGAATTATAGGTCAAGAAACATCCAGCGACTCTTATCTGAAAGGGCGACTGGTTTTATCTGTGTGCTTGGTGATAATGCAACGGCTGTTTTTATCTTTATCGAGGGCCCTATAGCCTATGTGGTACGAAGGTTTTCTTGGCTTGTCG
Organism: Pseudomonas sp. 3B-A001-10F; assembly: GCF_056313565.1. NCBI lineage: Bacteria > Pseudomonadati > Pseudomonadota > Gammaproteobacteria > Pseudomonadales > Pseudomonadaceae > Pseudomonas > Pseudomonas sp. 3B-A001-10F. Next base: position 72,046 of record NZ_JBQYFW010000004.1, on the reverse strand, counting down.
GCCTGGTCTCTGGTCGCGGTCACCCTGTTGATGACCCACGTGACGATTGTTGCCGTCACGGTCTATCTGCACCGTTACTCGGCCCATCGCTCGCTGGAGCTGAATGCTGGCCTGAAGCACTTTTTCCGTTTCTGGCTGTGGCTGACCACGGCGCAGAACACCCGCGAGTGGACCGCCATCCACCGTAAGCATCACGCCAAGTGCGAAACCGAAGATGACCCGCACAGCCCGGTCATCAAAGGCCTTTCCACCGTACTTCGCACCGGCGCCGAGCTGTATCGTGCCGAAGCGCAGAACCCGGAAACCCTGCGCATCTACGGCAAGAACTGCCCCGAAGACTGGATCGAACGCAACGTCTACAGCCGCTACCCGCTGCTGGGCGTGGCGATCATGGGCGTCATCGACCTCCTGCTGTTCGGCACCATCGGTATCACCATCTGGGCGATCCAGATGATGTGGATCCCGGTGTGGGCCGCTGGCGTGATCAATGGCCTGGGCCATGCCGTCGGCTATCGCAACTTTGAATGCCGCGATGCGGCGACCAATCTGGTGCCTTGGGGCATCCTGATCGGCGGCGAAGAACTGCACAACAACCATCACACCTACCCTAATTCGGCCAAGCTGTCGGTGAAAAAGTGGGAGTTCGACCTCGGCTGGGCATGGATCAAAGTCTTCTGCTTCCTGCGTCTGGCCAAGGTCCAGCGTGTCGCGCCAATTGCCCACCGTGTCGAAGGCAAGGGCAATCTGGACATGGACACCGCGATGGCCATCCTCAACAACCGCTTCCAGATCATGGCCCAGTACCGCAAGCTGGTAATCGGCCCGCTGGTCAAGCAAGAGCTGGCCAAGGTCGATCATTCGGTGCGTCACCAGTTCCACCGCGCCAAACGTCTGCTGTCGCGGGAAACCAGCCTGCTGGAAGATCGCCATCACTTGCGCATCCAGACCATGCTCGAGCACAGCCAGGCGCTGAAGGTAATCTACGAAAAACGCCTGGCCCTGCAGCAGATCTGGGTCAAGACCAGTGCAAATGGCCACGACATGCTCGCGGCCATCAAAGAGTGGATTCACGAGGCAGAAGCCAGCGGCATCCAGTCCCTGCGCGAATTTGCTGATCAGTTGAAAACCTACTCGTTGCGTCCTGCAGCGGTCTGAGACCGTTGATCGGTGCACCCGGCTCCCGGGTGCACCCTTCGGAACTTCGCCAAAAATCGCCTATCTCAAAGACACTTCGCCATCCCGGCGGGCTGTACTGTGGCCGTTGTCGAATTGCGGCACGTCCTTTGAGATCTGTGCCGATGGTCAACAACAATCAAAAAGACTCATCCTTCCCGCAGTGGCCCGAAGCCGCGCAAACCCTCATGGCGTTGATGCACGCCCAAGGTGAAGTCGCTCGACTGAGCGAACGCGAGCAGCTGTTCAGCTCCTTGCTGGTCAGCGTCAACGCCGTGCTCTGGGCCTTCAACTGGGAAACCCGGCAGGTGCTGTACGTCAGCCCCGCCTATGAACGGATTTTCGGCCGTTCCGCCGGCCTGCTGCTCGCCGACTACAACCAGTGGCGCGACAGCATCTACCCCGACGATCTAGACTACGCCGAACGCAGCCTCGCCGAAGTCCTGCACAAAGGCGCGGTGGAAGATCGCGAATACCGGATCATCGCCGCCGACGGCCAGGTGCGCTGGCTCAGCGACAAATGCTTCATCAACCGTCAGGACGAACCCGGTCAGCCGGTGATCATCGTCGGCATCGCCGAAGACATTACTGAAAAGAAGCAGATGGAAACCGAGCTGCACCGTTTGGCGACTACCGACGTGCTGACACAAAGCAGCAATCGCCGGCACTTCTTCGAGTGCGCCAATCGCGAGTTCGAAGTAGCGCGGGTGCAGGGCGCGCAAATGGCCTTTCTGCTGCTGGATATCGATGATTTCAAAATGATCAACGACACCTACGGTCATCCCGAAGGCGACAACGTGTTGCAGCGGATTGCCGAGTGCGGGCGCGGGTCATTACGTCGAGGAGATCTGTTCGGGCGGATTGGCGGCGAAGAGTTTGCAGCGGTATTTCCCGGTTGTGCGCCGGACATGGCCATGCAAGTGGCGGAACGGCTGCAGCAGGAGATTCAACGGTTGAGTTTCAGCCATGATGGCCAGACGTTCGGTATCACCGTCAGCCAGGGGTTGACCAGTCTGACCGAGACCGACGACAGCCTCGACAGCCTGTTCGCCCGCGCGGATGCGGCGATGTATGAGGCCAAGCGACAGGGCAAGAACCGCATTATTTCTGCCTGACCCGTATCTCAGCTACACAGAGATCCATTGTAGGAGTGAGCCTGCTCGCGATAGCGGAGTGTCAAACGAACCGTTGGTGTCTGACACTCCGCTATCGCGAGCAGGCTCACTCCTACAGGGGTTTGCGTAAGTCAGGTTATTTGCGCATCCGCATCAATTCCGGCAAGCCAATCTTCAGCAACCGCGCCGTGCGACTCTTCGCCAGTTCCTCAACGCCTTCATGCTCGGTCAGATGCGCCATCTGCGCCGCCATGTTCATCACCAACGCCTCACGGGAATACACCCCGCCGCCGAGTTGGTAGACCGACGCAATCAGCTCCCGCAATTCCAGCGGCAGGCGCCATCGGGTACGCAACGCCGAACCATAAGCCGCACCAAACTCGGCCAGCGCGTCGCCCACCTCCTCCCACTCATCCAGCTCTCCACCGGCCTGTTTCCACTCCTGCAGACAACGCAACAACGCCAGATCACCCAGGCGATGCAGCATGCCCGCGCAGTAGCAGCGTTCCTGATCGAGATCGAGCAGCCGCGCGAGGGTGCGCGCATATTCAGCAGTGTGCAGCGACAACCCCCAGTAACGTTCGGCATAGTCCGCCAGACATGGATCGCTGAGCCTGGCGCTACGCTTGAGTGCCAGCCCCAGAATCAGGTTCATGCTCTGCCCGGTGCCCAGCCGATGCAGGGCCTGCGCCAGTGTCTGCACCGGCGCGCCATGGTGCTGCGCCGCGCTGTTGGCCGCAGCGATCAGCACCGCCGTGATTTGTGGGTCGGTCTTGATCTCATCTTCCAACAGCTTCAGATCGAGGCCATTGGGATTGAGGCTGCGCTTCACCGCCACCTGCACATCGGTCATCAACGGCGCACCGTCAGCCTGCTCACGACGTCGCTCGAGAAACACCGACAAGGTCATGCCCGGCGCCAATGCCGGTACTTCACAGAAAACCTCTTCACCGGCATTCAGCAGCAAGCCCTGCAAACGCTCGGTCAGGCTTTCCATGTTCAGTGGTTTGGTCAGATAGGCCGTCGGCGCCAACGGAATCGCTTCGCGCACGCTGGCGCTGTCGTTACGGCTGCTCATCAGGATGAACGGCAACGGCGGGTTGCGTTTGCGCTGACGCACGCTGCGCAGCACGCTCAAACCATCGATGCCGGGCAACTCCCAATCAACGATCGCCAGGTCATACGGCACTTCACTGAGCAATGACAGGGCTTGCTGCCCGTCGGCGCACAAGTCTATCCGCGCATCGCAACGCACGTTCAGGAGCACTTGTTTGAGCAGGTCCCGGGACCACGGATCGGCCTCGGCAATCAGCACTCGGGGTACGGCGGGTAAATCAACGGCAGTCATGCGCGCTCTCCCTTGCAATGCCTGAACCTTAGCCAATGCTGGCCATTCGATACAGCGCTAAAGCAATTGATAGGTTCACGGGGCGAAAAAAACCCGCCGAAGCGGGTTTTTTTGTCTATCCGATCACACAGTGCGCGGCTTACAGCTCCGAGAAGCACTCTTCGATGATCGCCAGACCTTTGTCCAGTTGCTCGTCCGGCGAGGTCAGCGGTACGAGGACGCGCAGAACGTTGCCGTAGGTGCCGCAGGACAGCAGGATCAGGCCCTTGTCGCGCGCCTTGGCCACAACGGACGCTACAGCGGCGGCGTTCGGCTTGTGGCTGTCGCCGTTTTCGAACAGCTCGACCGCGATCATCGCGCCCAAGGCACGGACTTCGCCGATCACCGGATACTTGGCCTGGATAGCTTTCAGGCCAGTAACCAGACGCTCGCCGACAGCCTTGCAGCGGTCCAGCAGTTGCTCTTCTTCGAACACTTCCATCACCGCCAGCGCAGCGGCGCAAGCGATCGGGCTACCGGCGTAAGTGCCGCCCAGGCCACCCGGGGCGATGGCGTCCATGTATTCGGCCTTGCCGCACACACCGGCCAGCGGGAAGCCGCCTGCGATGGATTTGGCGAAAGTGGTCAGGTCGGCAGCAACGCCCATCTGCTCCATGGCGAAGAAGGTGCCGGTACGGCCAGCGCCAGTCTGTACTTCGTCAGCGATCAGCAGGATGCCGTGCTGGTCGCACAGGGCACGCAGACGCTTCATGAACTCTTTCGGCGCAACGTAGAAACCACCTTCACCCTGCACAGGTTCGATGATGATCGCGGCGATGTCTTTCGGCTCAGCGTCGTTCTTGAAGATGCGTTCGATGGAAGCGATCGAATCATCGATGCTCACGCCGTGCAGTTCGTTCGGGTACAGCGCGCGGAAGATGCCGCCTGGCATCAGGCCCATGCCGGCCGAGTACGGCACGACTTTACCGGTCAGGCCCAGGGTCATCATGGTGCGACCGTGGTAAGCGCCGGTGAAGGCGATCACGCCAGCGCGGCCAGTGGCGGCACGGGCGATTTTCACGGCGTTTTCAACGGCTTCGGAACCGGTGGTGACCAGCAGGGTTTTCTTGGCGAAATCACCTGGCACCTTGGCGTTGATTTTCTCGCACAGCTCAACGTACGGCTCGTAAGCCAGTACCTGGAAGCAAGTGTGAGTCAGCTTGTTCAGCTGTTCGGTCACGGCGGCGATGATTTTCGGGTGCACGTGGCCGGTGTTCAGTACCGCGATACCGCCGGCGAAGTCGATGAATTCACGACCTTCAACGTCAGTCACGGTGGCGTTCTTCGCCGATTCAGCGAAGATCGGGTGAATCTGGCCAACACCACGTGGAACAGCTGCGGTACGACGGGCCATCAGTTCAGCGTTAGTCTTGCTCATTACAGTCCTCATTCGCCGCTCATCGGGCGGCGTGGTTCAAGGATTAGCGGGAGAAATCGACGGTGGCAGCATGCGATGATCGACTGCCACGGCGTTCCTGGCCGCAGAGAAAATTCCGGTTTGAAACGACGCAAAGGGACAGCGCTCTCGTGCCCTTTGCGTTTGCAGCGGTCTCTTACAGGGCTTAGATGCCCAGGCAGAGGTATTTGATTTCCAGGTAATCTTCGATGCCGTACTTGGAGCCTTCACGGCCCAGGCCCGAGGCCTTGATGCCGCCGAACGGCGCGACTTCGTTGGAGATCAGCCCGGTGTTGACGCCAACCATGCCGTATTCCAGCGCTTCCGCGACACGGAACACACGACCGAGGTCGCGAGCGTAGAAGTAGGAGGCCAGGCCGAACTCGGTGTCGTTGGACATCGCGATCACTTCGGCTTCATCTTTGAAGCGGAACAGCGGCGCCAGTGGACCGAAGGTTTCTTCCTTGGCCACAGCGGCGTTTTTCGGCACGTTGGTGAGGATGGTCGGCTCGAAGAAGTTACCTTCCATTGGCTTGCCGCCAGCCAGCACGGTGGCGCCTTTGGCTACGGCATCAGCAATGTGCTCTTGCACCTTGGCCACGGCTTTTTCGTCGATCAGTGGGCCAGTGGTGGTGCCGTCTTCCAGACCGTTGCCGATCTTCAGTTTCGCCACCGCCACTTTCAGCTTCTCGGCGAACGCGTCGTAGACCGAATCCTGAATGTACAGACGGTTGGCGCAGACGCAGGTCTGGCCGTTGTTGCGGTACTTGGAAATGATCGCGCCTTCGACGGCCTTATCCAGGTCCGCGTCGTCGAACACGATGAACGGCGCGTTGCCGCCCAGTTCCAGCGAGACTTTCTTGATGTCCTTGGCGCATTCCGACATCAGTTGACGACCGATTTCGGTCGAACCGGTGAAGGACAGTTTGCGCACGATCGGGTTGCTGGTCAGCTCGCTGCCGATGTCGCCAGCGCTGCCGGAGACCACGCTGAACACGCCCGCAGGAATACCCGCGCGCTGGGCCAGTTCGGCCAACGCGAAAGCGGAAAACGGAGTTTGCGAAGCAGGCTTGAGCACCATGGTGCAACCGGCAGCCAGTGCTGGACCGGCCTTACGGGTGATCATCGCCGCCGGGAAGTTCCACGGGGTGATCGCGGCGGTCACGCCGATTGGCTGCTTGATCACGATCAGGCGTTTGTCTGGCTGGTGGCCCGGAATCACGTCACCGTAGATGCGCTTGGCTTCTTCGGCGAACCACTCGATGAACGAAGCGGCGTAAACGATTTCGCCCTTGGCTTCGGCCAGCGGCTTGCCCTGTTCGAGGGTCATCAGGCGTGCGAGGTCGTCCTGGTTCTCGATCATCAGTTCGAACCAGCGACGCAGCTTGCCGGCACGCTCTTTGGCGGTCAGGGCACGCCAGGCCGGCAGCGCCTTGTCAGCAGCTTCGATGGCACGGCGGGTTTCGGCAGCGCCCATTTTTGGCACGGTACCGAGGATTTCGCCGGTGGCCGGGTTGTTGACCTTGATCGTCTGACCGTTGTCCGCATCGACCCAAGCGCCATCAATGAAGGCTTGCTGGCGGAACAACAGGGTGTCTTTAAGCTGCATGTCGGCTTTCCTTAACAGCACCGCGGCCTGCGCGGAGCAAATTATGATTGTAGAAAGGCGCCTCGCAAGGCTGCCGTCAGGGAAATCAGTGACCGGGCGTGGCGCATCAACCGTGCACGATTCGAAACACCGGCGCTTCAACGCCCGGTCAACGAGCGTTTGAAATCTCAAACGGATCGTAGGATCAAAGGGGGTAAAGGACAATAGGTCGTTCGAAAAAAAGAACAAAAACGCCGCGTTTGTGGAATTTTTCAGATCAACGAGCCAAAAGTCCCCGCCGCAGGAAAACCTTAGATCAACCCTGCCAAAGCGCCAAGCGAGGGTTTTGCAGGACGTTACCGCTTTATGGAATGCAGCGCTTTCTGCCGACACGCGCACTGACAATACCCGCCAAAACCCGGCATGGACGCCCCGAGTCGACCTAGGTATGATGTCGCCCGCTGCACCAGTAGCTCAGCTGGATAGAGTACTGCCCTCCGAAGGCAGGGGTCGTGGGTTCGAATCCCGCCTGGTGCACCATTGATTTAAACGAGAAAGCCCCGGACTGTGATGGTCCGGGGCTTTTTTGTGGGTGACGCAAATGGACCGGAACGACGTTACTCCGTCGTCCAGTCGAACTCGTCGTAATCATCGTCATCCTCTTCCTCCTCAACCTCTTCAAAAACGTCGTCTTCATCAACGACATCCTCTTCCGGCTGATTCAGCAGAAATTCCTTACGCGTCTCGGTAATCGCTCGCCGCATCTCTTCGCCCTTCTCCGGGCAGTTGAGCAGTTGGGCGATGCGGTCAATTTTTGCTGCCACGTTGTCCTCCAGCGCATCGGCAATGCCCCGATAGTGCGCGTTTTTGCGGGGCAATGCCAAATGGCTGAGGGGTCAGGCGGTCATTTTTTCTGCAGCTGTTGGAGTCGGGCGTCGAGATCGGTGTTCGGGTAGCGTTTGTGCAGGTTGTTGAACAGGCTGTCGGCGGCTTGCGACTGGCCGGATTCGCGCAGGCGCAGGACTTCGCGCAGTTGTGCGTCGAGGCCGTTGGCCGGGGCGGTGGCGCGTTTGCTGAATTTGGCTTCATCGGCGCTGATGGCTTGATCTTGCATCGGCGCCGCCATTTCCATCATCGGCGCAGGTGCCGGCATGGCGCCGGCCGGAGCGGACAATCGGTGCAGTTGCGCTGAGTCCGTGTCGGTCATCGGTACGGCAAGCTCGGGGGCTGGCGCGTAGTCATACTGGCGCAGCGGTTCAGGGGCGCGCTGTACCAGCGATAACATCAAAGCCACGCCGACGAGACTGGCGAACGCAACTTGCCAGCGTGGTTTGCGACATAAATCCGCCCAGCGTTGCCACAGGCTTGGTTTCGGCGCAGGGGTTTGACGCTGCGCAGCGTTGAGGATGAACGCATCAAGGTGCGCTGGCGGTTCGGCATTGTGCTGTTCGCGCACATGCTTGATCAGCGAATCTTCGGGTGTCTGGCGGGCGTCAGTCATGTCAGTACCTCCTCGGCCAGCAGCCGACGCAGTTTTTGCTGGGCATAGCGCAAGCGGCTTTTGACGGTTTCCAGCGATGTTTCGGTGAGGCTGGCGATTTGTGCCAGGTCGAGGTCGCCGTGGGCGCGCAGCAAGAACACCTCGCGCTGGTCGGCGGGCAGGGTTTGCAGGGCGCTTTCCAGACGCTGGCTATCACGACTGAGGCTGAGCAGTTGTTCGGGATCGTTCGCCTCATCGGTGACAGCGTGATTTTGCTCGTCATAGCTGTCATGCAGCGGTTGCCGGGCGCCGTGTTTGCGCCAGTGGTCGATCAGGCGATTACGGGCAATCTGGAACAACCACGTCCGAAATGTCGCCCGCCCTTGTGGCTGACTGCTACTGCGGATCAGGCTCAACCAGGTTTCCTGAAACACCTCGTCGGCCAGTTCCGGTTTGCCGCTCAAACCGAGCAGAAACCGGTACAAACCCTGACGATGGCGCGCGTACAAGATCTCGAACGCCGCGCTGTCGCCCTCGCGATAACGCGCCAGCAGCGATTCGTCGCTGCTGGCAGTTGAGCTGTCTGCCGAGGCAAACAGCTGACTGATGAAGCCTTTCAGACGACTCACTTATTCAATCCGTCGTTCAGTGGGCTGTGCGCTCGCTACAGTTGAGTTGCGCAAGCTCTGCGCCAGCTCGACCAGTTGCACGAACTCGTTACGCAGGCCAAAGCGATCATCGCCACGCGCGCCACGGGCCAGTGTCTCCGTATCTTTCAGGCTGAAGTCGCCGGTGTAACGACCATCCTTGAGCTGCTGGGAAAACGCGGCAACTGCAGCGGCAAAGCGCAGGTCTTCGCTGGCAGGCGTGACCCGATTGGCAATCGGCCGCTCGATCAGCAAACTTTTCCCACCTTCAGGCTGTTGATAACGCACACGCAGCATTGCCAATTCCCCGCTCTTTGCCGAAACAGCGGCGTCAGATTTGCCGTAACGCAACGGCTCCAGCCAGCCCTTTTCGCCCGCCGGAACAATTTCGTACAGCGCGGTCACCGTGTGTCCTGCGCCGATTTCGCCGGCATCGACTTTGTCATTGCTGAAATCCTCACGCTTCAACGCACGGTTCTCGTAGCCGAGCAGGCGATATTCGCTGACCTGCGCCGGGTTGAATTCCACCTGCAGTTTGACGTTTTGCGCCACCACGGCGAGGGTCGAGCTCAACTGATCCACCAATACTTTGCGTGCCTCGCGCAGATTGTCGATGTAGGCGTAGTTACCGTCGCCTGCGTCGGCCAGTTGTTCCATCAAGTGTTCATTGTAGTTATCCACACCGAAACCCAGGGTCGTCAGCGAAATCCCGCTTTTGCGTTTATCCACAGCCATTTGCTTGAGGCTGGCGAAGTCGCTGACGCCGACATTGAAGTCACCATCAGTGGCCAGGAGGATGCGGTTGATGCCTTTGGGGATGAAGGCTTGCTGTGCCATTTGGTAGGCCAATTCGATGCCTGAAGCGCCGGCGGTCGAACCGCCTGCAGTCAATTGCTCAATGGCTGTACGAATTTTCGCTTTTTCACGTCCAGAAGTCGGCTCCAGCACCACTCTCGATTCGCCGGCATACACCACCAACGAAACGCGATCCTGATCACGCAACTGATCGACCAGTAATTTCAGCGTGCTTTTGACCATCGGCAGGCCTTCGCGGCGATCCATCGAGCCGGACACGTCGACCAGAAATACCAGATTGGCCGGGGCCAGTTCCGCCACGGCTCGGTCGGAGGCCTTGATGCCGATGCGCAGCAAGCGCGTGTGCGGGTTCCACGGTGAAGCGGCCAGTTCGGTGGTCACGCCGAAGGGCGAGCCATCACTGGGCAGCGCGTAGTCGTAGGGGAAGTAATTGACCAGTTCCTCCAGGCGCACCGCACCTTCCGGTGGCAGTCGACCTTGATTGAGCAAGCGCCGGACATTAGCGTACGCACCCGTGTCGACATCAGCGCTGAAGGTTGAAACCGGGGTTTCGACGACACTGTGGATCGGGTTGTCGGCCAGTTTTTGATATTGCTCGCGCGGCTCGTCACGGTAGCCCTGTGGATAACTGTCTGCAGCCGGCATCGCCGCGAAACTGGCGATGGGCGCAGGATAAGCCATACGCTTGGCCATCGCCCCACCGGCCATGACTGCTTCCTGCTGAACCAACACCTCAGGCTCCTCCGGCGCTGGCACAGCAGCAGAATCGGGTGTGGACGAAGCACCGCAACCGGCGAGCGCCAGCAGCACACCAACCGCAACAGGACGCAAAAGAGAATGAGACATGGGGGCTGACCTCGGGATGATTTTGATCATTCATCCCCTGAGACGGGCAGCCCTTTCAGTTCGGGTTAAACGCCGCTAAAAATATTCTCAGCGGTGATAACGGCGCACCGCACTGCTGTTGCGCAGCACATGGCCTTTGATTTTTTCCATCAGCTCGGCGCGGGTCAGACCGGCGGGCAAGGCGTCCGGGGCCAGATCCAGCGCGTAGATCTGGATGATGTAGTGGTGCGCACTGTCGCCCACTGGCGGGCACGGCCCCATGTAATGGGTGTTGCCCTTGCTGTTGGTGCCGCCGAGACCTTCGAGCGCGGATTTGGCACCGACGCCCGCTGCAATCTGGTGCGTGGTGGCTTTGATGCCGTAATGAATCCAGTGATCGACGCCCAGGCCTTTCTGGCCATCCGGGTCGTGCATGACGATCGCGTAGCTCTGGGTGCCGACAGGTCCAGCGTTCCAGCTCAGCGCCGGCGACTGGTTCTTGCCGCCGCAACCGGGCGCATCGCTGGCCGCGGCCGAGGTGAACAGGCGGTTATCGGAAACACCCGGGATGTTCAGGGTGAAACGCTCCTGGGCCTGCGCCGGAAACTGCACGCAAAGGGTGACGGCGAGAGCCGCCAGCCATGGGTTGAGAGAGGTCAATCGGGTCATTCCGGGAGCACCTTGTGCAGTTGGGCCGTCGTCGGCTTGCAAACTATAGCTGTACCGTTCGCGCCGTGGCAGTAGCAAATGGCTGAACCTCGCACTACCGCGCAAACTCACAAGAGAAATGCCCGCGAGGAAGCCGATCATGCCAGTGCACCGTGTCGCCCGTATCGCCGATGTCCCAGAAGACCGTGGCCTGCAAGTTGAAATCGGCGCGTGCAAGATCGTGCTGCTGCGCGCCGGTGGGCAATTACGTGCCTATCAGGGCGAATGCCCACATGCCGGCGCACCGCTGGCTGACGGTGCGTTGTGTCACGGACGGCTGATTTGCCCTTGGCACAAGGCTGCGTTTCGCGCCGAGGATGGTGCGTTGTGCGAGCCCCCGGCGCTCGACAGCCTCAAGCGCTATCCGCTGGAGCTGCGTGGCGACGAGGTTTGGGTCGATGATCAGCCGTTGCCCGACCCGCATACGCCGCCGGCGGACGATTCGCGCACTTTCGTGATTGTCGGTGCCGGCGCGGCAGGTACAGCGTGCGCGGTGGCGTTGCGGGAAAAGGGTTTCGGTGGCCGGATCGTGATGATTGATCACGAGCCGGGGGCGGGTTACGACCGTACGGTGCTGAGCAAATTTGTCCTTGCCGGGGAGATGCCACCGCAAGAAATACCGCCGCTGCGTGAAGATGATTTCTATAAAGACCAGCGCATTGAACGTCAACAAGGCGAAATCAGCGCAATCGACGCGCCGAACAAAACCTTGCACCTTATCGACGGCCAGACGCTGAGTTATGACGCCGCGGTGCTGGCCACTGGCGGTGAGCCCAACTCGCTGAAGTTACCCGGCGCCGACCTGCCTCAGGTGTTCGTTTTACGCTCAAAAACTCAGGCAGAGCAGATCATGAGCTCAGCCAGACCGGAGCAACGCGCGGTGATCATCGGCGACAGCTTCATCGCCCTCGAATGCGCATCGGCCCTACGCCAATATGGCCTCGACGTCACGGTACTGGCTCGCCACGCGATTCCCTTCGCTGCACAATTCGGTGAAGCCGTGGGCAAGGCGATCCGCGCGCTGCACGAACAGAACGGGGTGAAGTTCATCACCGAACACGCAGCCACCGAGATCATCGGCGATGGCAAAGTCGAGGCCGTATTGCTGGACAATGGCCTGCGTCTTTCGGCGGATCTGGTACTGGCCGGGATCGGTGTGCACCCGGCCACCGAGGCCTTCGCGTCACTGCCGAGGGAAAAAGATCAGTCATTGCGCGTCGATGACGGTATGCGCGTTACGGACGGCCTGTGGGCGATCGGCGACATCGCTACTTTCCCGTTTCACGGCCAGCCGAAACGCATCGAACACTGGCGCCTGGCCCAGCAGCATGCGCGAATCGCGGCTGCCAATATGCTGGGTGGCGAGGAGCATTACCTCGATGTGCCGTTTTTCTGGACCTGGCACTTCGGCAAGAATTACGACTACCTCGGCCACGCCGAACACTGGGATGAAGTGGAGTTTCTCGGCGAACCCGAAAATCCGCCCTTTATCGGTCTGTTCGGCAGAAACGGTGTGCTGGTCGCTGCAGTCGCCTGCGAAGAAGAACGTGCAATGGCGCTGTTGGCCGAACGGATGAAGCAACCGCTGGCAATGGAAGAGGCCTGGACATTGATCCGCGATTACGCTTGATCGTTCCCACGCTCTGCGTCGGAATGCAGCCCGTGACGCTCCGCGTCACTGGACGCAGAGCGTCCCTAGAGGCATTTCCACGCGGAGCGTGGGAACGATTAGTTAACGGGGAAGGGGTTCGCGATTATCGTCATCTTCAGCATGCAGAAAGATCACCCGCGGATGCTCCAGTGGTGCCAGCGGCGGTGGCAACTCCTGCGGATGAACCGGCCAGAAATGTGTCACCACATGGCTGATGTCACCCTCCTGATCGTTATGAATGGTCATCACCCCAGGCGTGCGCAGTTTCTGAAAGCGCTCATCGCAGAGTTTGAAACTCTTGCTCAGCCCTTCATCGTCAATCACCGGCGATGGCAAGCGGCGCTGGGCGAAGCTGCGGCTTTTGCGATGCTGATAGCGCGCCCAGGAAATCAGAATCACCGCGTTGACCAAGGCAATCCACAGATAAATCTGCAAGGTGCCCAGCGCGTCGAACGCCGATTTATCAAGCAGCGGCCCGCCCGCGTGAGTCTCAATAAGCGGCCACAAGCCACGGATCAGCAGAAACAGCAGGCCAACCCAGGCAATGACCGTAAGGATCACGTCGATCACGACCAGAAAGGGCCGCTGGCGGGTCCGGATGATTTTCATTTGATAACCTCCTCTTCGTCGTCGCCAATCGGTTTGATGCCGCGGTCAGGGCTGACCCAACGCGCACGTTTCTGATGTTGGCCGAACAAGACTTTCGGGAAGCTGACCAACGTGGTCAGCAGGCTGATTAGCCAGAACACCAACGGATACCAGACCACCCAGAACATCGTGCGGCCCAATCCCGGCTCATAGCGCCGATCGATGACGATGCTTACCGCGAACTGCACCAGGCAGACGAAGGCCAGCAGCAACCCGGTAAATGCCGGCGGCATCAGGTGATCCACCGCGATCGCCTCCGGCATGACCACAAATTTGCCAACGGCCCAGAAGATCACCGACAACAGGAAGGTGAACGCCCAACCGGTCGACAGGCAGTATTCGAACAGCAGCGGCCACAGGTAACGGTGACGGTACTGCCAGATACCACGAATGTTTTTGAACAGCACTTCGGCACCGCCCTGCGCCCAGCGCAGTCGTTGCTTCCACAGACCGCCGAGGGTTTCCGGCATGAGGATCCAGCACAGCGCGCGCGGCTCGTAGAAGATGCTCCAGTGGTCGAGTTGCAGCTTCCAGCTGATATCGATGTCTTCGGTGATCATGTCCGGGCTCCAGTAACCGACGCGGTTCAACGCGGTACGGCGGAACGCGACGATCACCCCGGAGACGGTAAAAATCCGCCCGAATACCCGTTGCGTGCGCTTGATCAAGCCGATGATCGATGAGAACTCGCCGACCTGCACCCGCCCGACCAGCGTCGAGCGCGTTCGGATCCGCGGGTTACCGGTCACCGCGCCAAGGCGTGCGTTATCCAGCATCGGTGCGACCAGATAGGCTGCGGTGTTCGGCGCCAGCAGCGCATCACCGTCGATGCATACCAGATACTCGCTGCGCGCTGCGATAGCGCCCATGCGCAAGGCGACGGCTTTGCCCTGGTTTTCCGCCAGGTGCAGCACGCGCAGGCGCGGATCTTCCTTGGCCAGCGCATCCAGCACTTGCGCGGTGTTGTCCTTCGAGCCGTCGTTGATCGCGATAACTTCGATGTTCGGATAATGCTGGGCCAGCGCCGCGTGGATCGTATCGGCGGCATTGTCGCCTTCGTTGTAGCAAGGGATCAGGATCGAGATCAGCGGCTCGCCTTCCAGTGGCGGTGGCAGGGTGTCGTCCTGCCACGGCCAGTGGCGCTCCCAGTGCAGCCAGAAATACAGGCCACCGGCAATCCACAACCCGGACATGAACAGCGGGTAGAAGAACACGAAGTCCATCAGGAACTGCCCGGTGACCAGGAAGATCAGCCCCAGCGGCACGCCGAGGACGAGCGCCAGAACAAGCAGGGCTAACAGTCTATCCAGCATGTTATGGATTCCATTTGTTGGAGAGTGCAGGCCTTACGGTTTTCAGGTCCGGCAGGTTGTCGAGGAAGTTGTCCGGGTAGTAACCGAAACTGGTCGCGCCCTGACGCTTGAGACGGCCCATCCAGTCCGCCAGATGTGCGCCGTCGATGTCGGCCTGATCCTTTTTCGTCCAGTCGCGGGCCTGCAATTCGAACACCGTGCGGTTCAGGGCTCCGGGGCGCTTGCTGACGGTTTGCACCAGGGTTTCCAGCCACGGGCCGGACTCGGCCTGGGTTTGTTTTTCCATGAGCGGCATGGCCATCGGCGCGGTCCAGTCATAGGTCTGCAGGAAATCGTCGAGGTTCTGTGCGTACCAGGCTTCGCTGCCGGGATTGAGCATCGGCTCGGCGAAAATATTGCGTGCGGTCAGCACCTGCGGGCCCCGAATGGCGCGGACTTTAGCGGTCAGCTCGTTGGTGAAGTCGATCAGGTAGCGGCTCTTGAACCGCGTCCATCGCTGCAGGGCCGCCGGATCATCGCGCAGGGCGGCAATTGAACCTGGCAAACCGTGGGCGACGTAGGCTTTCAACGCTTCGGGGCCGGCGTCCTCGAAGTCCGACAGAATCGCATCGTCGTGATAGAGGATGCCGTCGACCGAGGTCAGCCGCGCCACGTCCTCGTAGATTTCGCCGATGATCCGCCGCACCTCCGGATCGAACGGTGACAGGCGTTGGTACTGATCCGGATCGATTGCGGTGGTGCCGGTTTTCGGATCCCAGCGCGTGACACGCGGCAGCTTCGCATCAAGGCCGAAACTCAGCACCGGCATCCACGCAAACACCTTCACATTGGCGCGAGTACGCAGTTGCCAGGCCACGCGGTCGAAAATATCCGCACGTACCGGCAAGTGACGGTTGGGAAAGTACAGCGAGTGCACCAGACCATCGCCCTGCGGATCGGCAAAGGCTTGCAGGAACACCGTGTTGGCGCCCATGTCGGCCATGCGCTGCACCAGTTTTCCGAGGTTGATGTCCTGTTGTGCCGGATCCGGGTCGTAGACGTTGTCCAGATCAACGTGCACCACACGCATGACGAAATCCGACTGCACGTCGACGATGCTATTGGAGAAAACCTCGCCGTCGGGATCGGAGGAAACCAGGAAGCGCGGGCTGCTCATCAGGTTGTCGAGGGCGTCGAGACCGTCGTCCAGCGTCAGGGCCATTTCGTAGCCCTCCTCGCCGACCACGGTCAGCGATGTGCCATCCGCCGCACCATACGGCCAGACCCAGACGCGTGGTTTCTTGCCGGTGACCTTGCGGATTTTTTCCGAGATGTTGTTCACGTCGATGCGAATCCGTGCCTGGAAATCGGCCTCGGACTCATAACGTTTGGTCACCGGGTCATAGCGCCGGGTCGCAGCAGCAGGCTGCAGGTTGCCCTGCGGGTTGGCCAGGATCCCTTTGTGGTTGGCGTCGGTGTGCGCGGCAATTTCCACCAGGCCGGATTGCGAGATTTCGCGCACCTGTTCCCAGGTCAGGAAGTCGGAACGCGCACGCGGCGCACCGGCAAAATCCACCGGTTGATTGAGCGGCGTGTCGATCCAGACGCCGACCGGGGCCAGCAAGGCGTGCCAGTTGTAGGCACGCAGCACCGGCAGCACGCGAGTGTAAAAGCTCGAATAGCCGTCGTCGAAACTGAGCAGGATCGCTTTCGCCGGCAGCTCCGGGCCGCCCTTGCGCGCGGCCATGATCTGGTCGACCGTCACCGGTTTGTAGCCGTTCTCGCGCAGCCACGCGAGCTGCTCGATCATGCGCTCGGTGCGCACCGCCACCACGGCCTGATCGGGATCGCGGTCTTCAACATCGTGATAGGCGATGCCGAGCACGTGATTTTTCGGCCACGGTTTTTCGCTGGCCGCCAGCGGACGCTCGGATGGCGGCGCAAAGGCCGGAGCTTGCTGGGCGCAGGCGCTGACCAGCAGCGCTCCCAGCAGAAGGATGAAACGCGAAATCAAAGGCATCTTCAAACTCTTCTAGAAGCGGAAAGTGAGGTCGACGAGCAGACGCAGATCGGTCTCCCGATCACCGTCGTAAGGCCGGTTGATCACACTGAACAAACCGCCCACCTCGAACACGTCGTTCCAGGCATAACGCTGGCCGTAACCGAGCAGGGCCATGCCGCCGGTGCCGTGCTCACGCTGGCTGTACGTGCCTGCACCGGCCTGGAATTGTTGGCTCCAGGAGGTTTCGTAGCGGTGGTAGAGCACGTGATTGACGTTGACCAGCGGCATCACGCTGAAGTCGGATTTGGGGTTGAAGTACGGCACGTCATCGGACTTGGAGTTGTGGCTGGTACCGACTTCCAGACCGGCGTCGACCTGCACGTTCGGCGCGCTGTAGACGCCCTCGCGGCCAGTGAGCAAGGCTTCAACGCGGTTGTTGCCGTCGCTGAAGTGCGACGGGCTTACCGACAGGCGCCACTCGCGGCTTTCGTTGGCACGCCAGCGAATGAAACCGCTGCCGCCATTGGCCTTGATGTCACTGTTGAGCGCACGCAATGGCGTCTCGGCCGAAAGGTATTCGAGGCTGCCGCCGTACTGCCAGTGGTCATTGAAGTCGCGCGCGATCGCCAGACGCGCGCCCTGTTTGTCGCCGAACCCGTAATCGTGATTGGACACCTCGGCTTCAAGGGTCATGTCACGAGTGCGGCGCTCCAGGCCGACACGCTGAAAGCGGTGGTGCCCGGTGCCTTCGGCGAAGTCGCCGGTGGCATACCCGGCCCCGGCGAACACGCGCCAGTCTTCATCGATCGGCGGGCTGTACAGGGTGGTCTGGATACCAAAATCGCGGCTGCCACTGACGGCTCCGGCATCGCCACTGCCGCCGCCATTGGCCTTGCCGCCGTAGGCTTCAACGCGCAGTTCGGACATGTCATGCACTTCGCGCTCGCGCGCTGCACGCTGGACCTGACGGTTATCAGGGAAACGCGCGACCACGTCATCGGTCAGCGCATCCATCTGCCGCCATTCCTGCAGCGTCATCGCCGTGCGCGCCTGCGCGACTTCCAGGCCCATGCCGCGCGGCACCATGCTCTCGGTTTCCTTGAGCTGGATTTCCGCACGGCGCGGCCATTGCCGCGCCAGATACAGGTCAGCCTGGGCCAGACGCAGGCCGACATTGCCGGGGGCCTGATCGACCAGCGTCTGCAAGCGTTCTTCGCTGTGGGGCAAGTCGGAACCATAGGTCCCGGCCTGCGCGGCCAACTGCTGGGCGTCCATCCATTCATGGTTGGGATTGCCGATGGGCAAACCTTTGAGTTCGACACGCGGACGCTGGGACTTGGCAGCGTCCTCGGCGACTTTGCGCGCTTCATCGGCACGGTAGCTTTCCAGCAATGCGTAATACAGCGCGGTGGTGTCTTCGAGGCGATCACCGACATCAGCGTCCGGCGCCGACAGCACCTGGCGATACAAGTCCGCGGCGACTTCCGGTTCACGTTGATCCAGATACGACGCCGCTACCCAGCGCAAGGCGTAAGTCGGAATCTTCACACCTTCGGCTTGCAGCTTCTGGTACTCAGTGATGACGTCGGCCGTGCGTACCCTGGCCTTGAGTGCGCCCATGCGGTCGATGCGCCAGCGAATGACGTCGTCGTGAGCTGTGGCGTCGGGTGTCCAGGTGGCGAGCAGTTTGTCGTAATCGACCAGCGCACGGTCGGCGATGACGTAGCGTTCTTTTTCGCTGCGGGTGGCGAGTTCGGCGAGACGCACGCGCTCGGCGGCCAGATCACCTTCGAGGCGACGCAACGTGACCGGATCGATCAACCCCGGACGCTGATTGGCCAGACGCAGCGCCGGTTCCGGCAAACGCGCCTTTTGCAGAGCAACCACGTATTCGCGAGCGACTTGCGGCTTGCTGCCGGCGCGCTTGAAGGCCTGATCGTATTCGAACAGGGCATCGTAAGGTTTGTTGTCACGGGTCAGGGCATAGCCCAAGGCGAGACGGCGCGACGGATCATCAGGTTTGGCCGCCACCAGCGCTTTGGCGCGGGTCACCGCTTCGTCGGGCTTGCCGGCGTCAGCCTGAGTCAGGGCCAGGCCCAGTTGCAGATCGGCGTTATCCGGCTCCAGCGCCAGGGCCTTGTTGTAGACCTGAGTCGCCTGGTCCCAGCGCTTGAGGTTGCGATAGGCACGGGCGGTGGCGGTCAGCGCCTGAACCGGCAGGACGCGGTCGCGGCCCTGGATTTCATAAACCTGCACCACTTCGGCATCGAGGCCGGCCCAACTGGCGATTTGCAGGTGATCGCTGATCTGCCCGGTGGTCGACTGGCCGGGTAGCACCTGCCGCAAAACCGTTAGCGCAGGCGTGGTTTGCCCGGCGCGAGCATCGCGCACCATCTGATCGTAGGGTGTGTCGGCAAACGCCAGCGCCGGCCAGAGCAATTGGCTGCACAGCGCGACTCGGAACAAAGGGCGTAAACCACGATGCAATACAGGAACATCAATACGCGGCATTCGTCAGCATCCTTACATGGCCAGCCGGGTCGCAATGCCCTCCTTGCCCATTCGTAACGGTGGCCGCCAATGCACATGCAACGGCCAAGCTTAGTCAGGCAGTTTTGCACGCAAGCGTAGAGCAACATCCAGAACACAATAATTGTTCAGAATCGTGCTGGCGGTTCAGCCGAAAACCCGAACGCCAGACAGCAAAACGCCCGGCGTCTGTGCGATACAGAGGCCGGGCGCTGCTATTAAGAACGCAGAATTACTGCACTTGCGTGACGCCTGCGAACTTGCTCATCAGGAAGCCGACGAACTGCTCAACGGTCATCTTCTGGCCGTTGAATTCGACCTGATTGGCGGCGTAATGCAGCTTGGTCACGACGTTGGTGCCGTCGACGACGGCCAACTGCGAACCGACCGCCATGCCGGCGAACATGTCGGCCGCTTCCTTGGATTGATCAACGATGGCTTTGGCATCGGTCTGACCATCCAGTTGCGCCTGTACGCTAAGCAGATCGACCAGCATCGGCTTGGACACCTGGATATTCAGATCAAGCAACGCGATCAGTTGTTTGCCCAGTTGATCCGGCGGCAAATCCATCGATTGCGGCTTGGTCAGGTCGATCACCAGATTGGCCTTGCTCTCGCCGTTGGCGGTGTTGAACGAGAGGTTTTCCAGCGCAATCTGTGGGCCGGCGGCCAGCAATTTCTGCAGGTCGGCTTTGACCTGGGCGTTTTCAGCTTCGGTGAGGTTCAGCTCCGGCGCTGGCAAGCCTTGGGCTGCAGCCTCGGCCGCGGCTTTTTCATACGGCTGCAATTTGGTCTGGTAGATCTGCATCAGCGACATGGTCGACGGGATGTCGAGGTTTTTCAGGCTCATGGCCATATTGGCCGAGCCGATTTTCTTGTCGTTGAGGCTGACTTCGCCAATCTTGTAATCAGCACGACCCGAGGCATTGCTGCCGTTTTCTTCGGTGAGGTTCTTCATTTCGAAGTTCTTCACACCGAGCACCGATTGCTTGGTGCCGAAGGTGGTTTTGCTGTTGGTCAGCTCCAGGGTGTTCTCGCCGGTGTAGTAGCCGTAGCTGCTTTTGGCGAGGTTGCTGGCCAGGGTCAGACCGTTGAGTTCGACCTGCACCGGCGCCTGATCTTCAGCCACGGTGACCAGCTTCAGGTTGTCCATGTAACCGTCTGCCTTGACCTTCTGCGCTTTGGCGTTAGCGGAGATGTTCATGGTCAGGCCGGAAAATTTCAGACTCGATTGCTCATCCAGCGCAGTTTCGAACGGCAGCAGGTCGAGAGTGCTGGTGGTGGACTCGTCGTAGCCGATGCTGGTTACGCCTTTGAGCGGCGCGGCGCCCTTGGTGGCGGCGAACCATTTCTCGGTGGCCGGATTCTTTTCCAGCTCGTAGTTGCTGGTGGCCATGACCGGCAGCCATTTCAGCGAAACCAGACGCGAGAACGGCAGCGGACCGTGTTCGATGTGGTCGACAAACAACAGTTCGACCGGCTTGTCGCCAAACATCTCGCCTTCACCCTTGAGGCGATAGTGCGCGGTACTGGTGAAAGTGTGGCGTTCCAGCGACACCAGCTCCAGGGACGCGGTGCCGTTGGAGCCGGCCATGGCGGTTTGCAGCTCTTGGTTGGCATTGCTGACGGCGTTGTTCAACACGCCTTCGATCTTGGTCCCGGTGTACCAGGCCCCGCCCGCGCTGATCGCGCCGATGGCAACAACAATTCCGAGGAGAACGCCTGCTGATTTATTCATGAATGACCTGATCGATTTCCGTGGCTGTGAGTGTGGTCGTCTTCCCTGAACCCGTGACCGGGTCGCGGCTCGACTGCGCTGAATTCAGCGGTGGAGATTAGCACCGGGCGCGTGAGCTGGCCCAATGTTTAAAGGTTAAAGAGTGTCTATGGGGGGAATGGACAGTCGACAGGTTGGAAGAGTTTCGGTGTTTTTCAGTCCGCCTTCGCGAGCAGGCTCGCTCCCACAAGGACAATACTGTACCTGTGGGAGCGAGCCTGCTCGCGAAGGGGCCAGATGATTCAGGCAAAAATCAGGAATACTGAACCTCAATCTCATCCAGCTGATGATCAAAGCTTTTGAGCCGCGCGGTCCAGGTGTAGACCAGCACTTCAAAGTCCCGATCGATCACCGCCCCGCCCGGCCCCTCGGCGCGCGGGTCGCAGAAATCCAACTGATAGCGCTCGCGGGCCATGGCCGTGGCGACATCGGACAATTCGCGGGCGTTGTTCAACCAATGCCAGCCCTCGTCATCGATCTGCTTGTCGAGTTCAAGACACTGCTTTTTCAGCGCTTCGAGGCTCTTTTCCAACGGCGTGCCGGTGAGTTCGCCCATGACTTCGGCGAAGGTGCGCCCCGGTTGCCAGTAACTGCCCCAGAAATACCGGTCGAACACGGTTTCGACCCGGCGCAGGGCGACTTTGGTGTCCCAGATCAGCACCAGGGTCTTGCCCTGTTCAAGCTGCCGCTTCTTCACGCGCTGCACCTGAACCGACGCCCAGGCGACCACGACGATGGCCATGACCGCAATCAGCGCGACGGCGCTGTCGAGGAAAACCATGGCCTTGTCGATCTGGTGGGCCAGCATGATGCCGTAGAAATAGGTCGCCGAGAGCAGCACCAGCGCTGCGAGGGCGCACCAGAAGCCGAGAGCGTAAGGGTTTTTCATTATTGGTTTCCCCTAGACCAGCGCTAGCAATGTGCGCTGAAAGGGCGCCTTGCTCGGGGCACCCTTCCAACACTTCAAAGCATAGCAACGGCCTCAGGGTTTGCTGGGGCTTGCAGCGTTCGTTCGTCCGCTTTCCCAACCGCCGCCCAAGGCGAGGAACAAATCGATCTGGCTCATCGCAACCTGGGTGTTGGCGGCGGCCAGTTGCGCGGTGACATCGGTGTAGGTGCGCGTTGCTTGCAGGTCGGCGAGGAACGACTCGCGGCCGGCCTGGAAGAAGCGGTGGGTCTGGTCGGCGGCCAGTTTCGCTGACTGCTCGGCATCGGCCAGCGCATCGCGGCGTTGCAGCAAGGCGCTGTACTGAGCCAGACCGGTCTGGGTTTCGCGAATGGCGTTGAGCACCACGCCATCGAAGTGCGCCAGTGCGCCTTGGGTCGCCGCTTCTGCCTCGCGGATTCGCGCACGAGCGCCGTTGGTCGGCACTTTCCAGCTCAGCGATGGGCCGAAACCCCAGCGGTTGGTCGACGGATCACCCAAGTCATCGATGAGACCAACAGTGCCGATGGTCGCGCCGATACTGATGTCCGGATACAACTCGCCAGTGGCGACGCCGATGCCGGCGGTCGAAGCGGCCAGACGACGTTCGGCCTGACGAATGTCCGGGCGACGTTTGAGCAGCGCAGCGCCATCGCCAACCGGCACCAGTTGGGCGATTTTCGGCAGTTCGGCGCAGGTGGCGGTGCCGGCCGGCAATTGATCGACCGGTTTGGCCAGGAGCATCGACAGACGGTACAACCCAGCTTGGCGGGCCGCTTCATAACGCGGCAGTTCGGCGCGCAGGGATTTGAATTGAGTTTGCGAGCGAGTCACCTGAGTTTCATCACCACGGCCGGCATCGCGCAGACGTTGAATCAGCGTGGTGCCTTGCGATTGCAGGTCGAGGGAGTGCTGGGCGATCTCCCGTTCTTCGTTGGCCGCGCAGACTTGGGTGTAAGCACGCACGACGTCTGCCACCAAGGTGATCCGCGCCGTGTCTGCCGCTGCCTGGGTCGCGTCGGCATTGGCCTTTGCGCCTTCGATGCCGCGTTGCAAGGTGCCCCACAGATCGAACTGATAAGAAGCGCTGATGCCGATGTCGCCGACGTTATCGACCGGGACTTTTTCCGGCAGCAAGAATGCCTGACCAGACTCTTGCAAACGCTGCGCACCCATCTTCACACCTGCGCTCCAGCCGCCCGCTGCTTCGGCCTCATCGACCTGAGCGCGAGCCCGCTGCAAGTTGGCAGCAGCAACGCGCAGGTCGGTGTTGGAGGCCATGGCCTGCTGCACCAGTTGATCCAGTCGCGCATCCTTATAAAGACGCCACCAATCCGCCGGCACCGGCGCCGAGACGACCGGCTTTCCGGCCACCGCCAGTTCGCCCTGAAAATCCTTGCGCTGCACCGCTGCATCCTCCGGCACTTGATAATCCGGCCCGACCATCTGACAGGCCGAGAGCATCACGCCCAACCCGGCGATCATCAGCGCCCTGCTCATTGCGCAGGCTCCTGCTTTTTATCGTCGACCTTTGAGTCTTCGATGATCGAAACGGTGGCAGTGCGCCCGGCGATCATGCGGAAATCTTCAGGCACATCATCAAAGGCAATCCGCACCGGAATCCGCTGCGCCAGCCGCACCCAGCTGAACGCCGGGTTGACGTTCGGCAACAGATTGCTGCCGCTGGTACGGTCGCGGTCTTCGATACCGGCGACGATGCTTTCAACATGCCCGCGCAGTTTGGCGCGGTCGCCGATCACACGAATATCCACCGACTGACCAACATGAATGCCGTCGAGTTTGGTCTCTTCGAAATAGCCGTCGATGTGAAACGAATTGCTGTCGACCACCGACAACACCGGACGCCCGGCGGTAACGAATTCCTGCGGACGCGGCGCACGGTCGTTGACGTAGCCGTCCACCGGGCTGCGGATCACTGAGCGGTCGAGGTTGAGCTGAGCGCTGTCCACGGTGACCATGGCTTCGGCCAGTGCCGATTGCGCGCGGGCGACCTTCGACTGGCTTTCTTCCAGTTGCTCGGCCGGCACCAGGTTACCGAGGCCACGGTTACGCTTGGCCTCGCGCTGGGCTTGAGCGAGGGTTTCTTCGCGATCAGCGACGGCCGCCTTGGCCTGACGCAGGGCCAGTTTGAAGCGATCCTGGTCGATGCTGAACAGCACCTGGCCACGCTTGATCAACTGGTTGTCTTTCACTTCAACCTGCTGGATCAACCCGGACACGTCCGGAGCGATCTGGATGATGTCGGCGCGAATGTGGCCGTCACGGGTCCACGGCGCAAACATGTAATACATCACCATGCGCCAGACGAGGACAACGGCAAAAGTCACGATCAGCAGGGTCAGTACCACGCGACCGATGGTCAAAAACGGTTTTTTCATGTCATCAGGTATCGACTGAGTGAGTCCACGCCGTACAGCAGTACCGCGTAGAGGGCCACGTTGAACAATGCCCGGTGCCAGACCAGACGGTAAAAGTGCACACGCGTAAGCACGGCATGCACCAGCAAAAACAGCACATAAGTGATGCCCATCAACACCAGCAAGGTCGGCAGGAAAATGCCGCTGATGTCCAGATCACCGATCATAGGGGCGCTCCATCGGGCAGCGGTTCTTCGGAGTCGGCACTGGCGACGAATTCGACGCCGGGCAACAGCGCCAGACGCAAACCGCTCAAGGCGTGCAGCAGGTTCAGACGGGTTTCATCGTCGCCGTGGCCATTGAGTGCGCGACGAGTGCGATCGAGGGTCATCAACAGCGGCGCTGGCGCCGGCAAGCGTTCGCCAGCCTTGAGGCAGGCGCGGAAATACTCGCCGACTTCACTGACCACTTGCTGCAACAGCGCGTTCGGCGCGCCCGTCACCCGTGGGGTATAGGCGAGTAAATCGAGCAGGTTCAGGCCGACGCGGACTTCGCGCATGGCGATGCCGGTGTCTTGGCCGGTGAGGGCCAGACGCGGCAGGTGCTGCATCAGTCGATCGAGCAACTGCACACCCAATTTGCGGTGTTCGGCAAGGTTGGCCGGCTCGGTCATGTGGACGATGTCTTTCCAGCTGAAACGGGTCAGGCGTTTGGCTGCCAGTTCGGCGCCGAACGGGCGTGCGACCAGCGTCCAGATGAAAGCGAAAAGCAGGCCGATCGGTCCAGCGAGGTTGGAGTTCACGAAGGCGAAAAAATCCGCATCGTAAGCGCCCTGAATGCTGATGAACGACGAGGTGTTAACCAGCGTCAGCAGCATGCCGAGGAAGAACCGCGGCTGTACCGTCAACGTGCCGACGCAGATGAACGGGATGGAAAACGCCAGCACCAGCATCGGGAAGTCATGCAGGTTGGGCAGAATCAGAAACAGATAAAGGCTGGCGAACAGCACCGACATCCCGGTCCAGAAAAAGAACCGGTAAATCTGCGGTGCCGGGTCGTCCATCGAGGCGAAAAAGCTACAGGCCACCGCGGCGAGAATCACCGCGCTGCCGCCGTCTGGCCAGCCGAGCAGTATCCACAGCACCGAGGCGGTGATGATCGCCAGAACGGTCGAGGCCACCGAGTAGAGCATCAGTCCACGATCAATAAACGGTGTCAGTCGACCCAGTCGCCAGTGGCGATACACCGCGCGCCAGCTGTCCTGGCGTTCGCAAAGAATCGCGTCCTGCAGACTGCGGCAGTCTTGCCACAGATCGATGAATTCGCCGAGACGATAAATCGAATTTGAGAACAGCAATTGCCTACGATCCTCAAGCGCCTCGACGCTCGGCTGCAGGGCTTCGAGCTGATCTTTCAGCGTTTGCCAACGGTCGAGATCGGCGTCCGGGTGACCGAGCCATTCACGGGTCGCGGTAAGCAGCGGTGCGAATTTTTCCACCAGTTCCGGCGTGCGCCGTTCGAGGGCGTAGAGCGAATCTTCCAGCGCATCAATCACCGGTAATAGATGAATCATCCGCCCGCGCAATTCTTTGGTGTTGCGCACGGTTTGCGGTCGCGCACCTTCGTGAGGCAACTGGCCAATCATTAATTCGAGGCTGTTGAAGTTGGCAACCATGGCCATGCGCAGCGCAGTGACTTCTTCGGGCTGCACGTCGCGGCTGAGGAATTTCAGGCTATAGGTCGTTGCGTCGGCGAACCACTTGCTCACGGCATCGTTGAACACCGGCGCCAGACGACGCGGCCAGAACATCGCGCCGACCACGGCGGCAACGGCGATGCCGAGGAAAATCTCTTCGGTGCGCGCCTCTGCTACGTCCCACACCGCCAGCGGGTTATCCACCACCGGCAAGGCAATCAGCGGCAGGGTGTAACCGGCGAGCATCAATGCATAGTTGTTGGCCGTGCGCAGTTGCAGGGACAGGAACAGCAAAATACCCGTCCACAGCGCGATGACCACCACCAGCACAAACGGACTCTGCACGAACATCGGCACGAAAAAAACCGCCGCCGCGGCACCGAGAAAAGTCCCGATGGCACGGTACAAGGCCTTGGAACTGGTCGGCCCGAGAAACGGGCTGGAGACGATATACACCGTGGCCATCGCCCAATACGGACGCGGCATTTGCATGAGCAAGGCGATGTACAGCGCGATCATCGACGCTGCAAAAGTTCGCACCCCATAAAACCAGTCACGGGCCGGCGGGATGCCAGAGAAAAAACCGTTCAAGAATTGATCACCAAAGGCGGGCTGGCCGCCTCAAAAGCTCTGAGTACCCGAAGCGTAGCTTCCAGATCACTTTGCTCGATGCCTCCGAGCACCTCATGACGCAAGCGCACCAGTTCGATCTCCACCGCTTGCACCAGTTCACGACCGGTGTCGGTCAGGCTCAGGCATTTGGCCCGGCGATCCTGGGCATCTTCGGTGCGGCAGACGTAGCCGGAATGGCACAACTGATCGAGCAGACGCACCAGCGACGGACTCTCCATCCCGGCGGCCTGCGCCACTTGCACCTGGCGCACGCCCTCGCCCAAGCGGCCGATCATCAACAGCGGCACGGCGCAGGCTTCGGAGATTCCGTAGTTGACCAGCGTGGTCTGGCAGATCTTCCGCCAATGCCTGGCGGCCACCACCATGGCACTGCTGATGTTCATCTGGAGAGCGTCGAGTTCGTTCGGCACGAGGAAATGCACACTGTTAGTTTGCTAACTATCAATATCGCATTGGAGGGGAATTTCAGTCAAGTTTTGAAACAAATTGCCTGCTTGCCTGTGGGAATTGGCGCTGAGAGCCTATTCAGCGCTTTTTTGCATTCTCGTAAACACTGCTGCGCTCGCGCTTACCGACTGCGACAACCGAAACGACAACGCGCTCATCGATCACCTGATAAACCAAGCGATAGCCGGAAGCCTTGAGTTTGAT
Source organism: Pseudomonas sp. 3B-A001-10F (assembly GCF_056313565.1). Classification (NCBI taxonomy): domain Bacteria; kingdom Pseudomonadati; phylum Pseudomonadota; class Gammaproteobacteria; order Pseudomonadales; family Pseudomonadaceae; genus Pseudomonas; species Pseudomonas sp. 3B-A001-10F. The sequence goes on along the minus strand of NZ_JBQYFW010000004.1, from coordinate 44,729 downwards.
TTTGTAGCAGTTCGGCATCCCGTGTAGAGCATCAGCAGAAACCCTTGGCAGCTTCAACCTCTCGCCCAGCTTCTTTTTGAATTGTTCTCGTAGTGTATGACCCAATTTGTTCCACTCTTTGTGAGCGGATGGCAAAAACTCGAGCTTATAGGTCATCCAGGCTTACCGAAATTGGCGTCTCATGGCTGCGGGCGCGAACGATTTCAGCAAGCTCCAGATCATCAAGTCGCTCCATCATTGCTTCGTACACATCCGCTGGCACCATATAGCCCATGACGCGATTGTGGTTAAGAACGGCCACGGCACCGCCATGTGCACCGCTCAATACTGCGGAAGGGTTTTTCTTTAATTCTGAGACACTGACAGCCATATCGGCCAGAACGCTTTGCATAATAAAAGACCTCAATTGAGGTCGTGATTTTGGTCTATTTTTTGATCCTCAACAACCGATCCACTCAATTGAATGACAAGAGGTTGGCGTCCAGTCAGCCCTCCCGTCCCTTTCTCAACAACACATCCAACTGATCCACCACCTCCGCCCAGTCGGCGTCATCCAGAATTTCGTCCCGTAAAAACTGCGACTGACTCTTCGACCAGAAAAACGCGTCAGCCAAATGCAGCTCGGGTTTGAGCGGGGAATGGGTGGCGATGAATTTGTCGATGCTCTCCGGATCGTTTTCCAGGCCGAGTTGTTTGAACAGGGATGGCAGGCTGTGATTTGGGTTTTCCATTGAGCTATTCCTTCAAAAATTTGGTGTGTGGAAGATTATTCGCGAGCAGGCTCGCTCCCACAGGGGAATGCGATCAACGTGTGGGAGCGAGCCTGCTCGCGAAGGCGTCAGTGCCGGCGCCACAAATCCTAATCACTCAACTCCCGCACCTCGGCATGCGGCACCATTTTCAGAAACTCCGGCATGCTCATGTGCAGCAGGTAGTTGTGGTTGCCCGCCTCCAGATAAATATCCTTCTGCCGCGTCAGCAACGGGTCGATAACCATGTCCAGCCCGTAGGAATCACCCAGCGGCGGCACCGCGCCGCGTTCACAGTCGTCAAAGATGTGCGCCAGATTGCTTTCGCGAGTCAGTTGCCATTCGCCGCTGGTGCGTACCTTGCTCAGGTCCAGGTGACGACTGGCCGGCAATACGGCCATCAGGTAATGCCCGTGGTGGTCGTCAAGGATGATCGATTTGGCCACGCGCTCGGCGGGTACCCCGGCGACCCGTGCGGTTTCCAGGCTGCTGGACGAGTGTCGATGGGCGACGATATCGTATTCGCAGTGCGCCCGGTTCAGGCTGCTCTGCACCTTTCTTGCCATACGCATGATGCACCTCGGTGTTGCGCTGAACGGTGATTGCCGTGTCTTTGAGTCTAGTTCGGCGGGTGTCTGGCGCAGGGAAATCCGCTCACCGGACATATCTGCATATTGATCAAAATTCATACAGGACAACCCTCAACTAGACTGTAAGAACCAGACATGACGCTCGCGGAGGGTCACGTGAACAGCCGATGCTGTGCGTTTGCCTTGCTCCTGCTGATCAGCGGATCAGCCCTGGCTGCCGACAGCCAGTTACCGGCCATGAGTCCGGCCGGTTTGTGGCTGATTACCTTGGGCATCGTGTTTCTGATCGCCGAAGCGGCGCTGCCCAATTACGGGGTGATCGGCTTGGCCGGAATCATCATGTTCGTCATCGGCGCGCTGATTCTGAGCAACGCCGAATTGCCGGCGCCGATGATGATCGGCCTCGGTCTGATCAGCGCGCTGCTGTTGCTCGCGCTGCTGATTCGCGCCCTGAAAACCCGCCCGCGCCATGCCGTCAGTGGCGACGCCGGCCTGCTCGGCAGTGTGACCGCGATCACCACGGTGCAACCGGGCGATGCCCGTAACGGCTGGGTGCAACTGCAAGGTGAACGCTGGCAAGTGTTCAGTGCCACACCGCTGCACACCGGGCAACCGGTGCGCGTGGTGGCGCGCAAGGGATTGTTGCTGCAAGTGGCCGCGACTGACGCGGCACCGCTCGGAGAGTGATCATGGGTCTGCAAATCGGTTTTGTTGCGCTGCTGTTACTGGTCATTGCCCTGGCCGGCTCGACGTTTCGCATCCTGCGCGAATACGAACGGGGCGTGGTGTTTCAGCTCGGCCGCTTTTGGCAGGTCAAAGGCCCCGGTCTGATCCTGCTGATCCCGGTGGTCCAGCAAATGGTCAGGGTCGACCTGCGCACGGTCGTCCTCGACGTGCCGCCGCAGGACGTGATCACCCGCGACAACGTCTCGGTCAAGGTCAACGCCGTGCTGTATTTCCGCGTGCTCGATCCGCAGAAGGCGATTATTCAGGTTGAGGATTATCTTTCTGCCACCAGCCAACTGGCGCAAACCACCCTGCGCGCGGTGCTTGGCAAGCATGAACTGGATGAGCTGCTGGCCGAGCGCGAGCAGTTGAACATCGACATTCAGCAGGTGCTCGATGCGCAGACCGATGCCTGGGGGATCAAGGTCGCCAACGTCGAGATCAAGCATGTCGATCTCAACGAATCGATGGTCCGCGCCATCGCCAAACAGGCAGAAGCCGAACGCGAACGTCGGGCCAAGGTGATTCACGCCGAAGGCGAATTGCAGGCCTCGGAAAAACTCATGCAGGCAGCGGAAATGCTCGGTCGCCAGCCTGGGGCAATGCAGTTGCGCTATATGCAGACCTTGAGTTCGATTGCCGGGGACAAGAGTTCGACGATTGTCTTTCCGTTGCCGATCGAATTGCTCAAGGGCATGGCGGATTTGTCCGGCAAGTCCTGAAGAGCAAAAGATCGCAGCCTGCGGCAGCTCTACAGGGGATCACATTTCAATGTAGGAGCCGCCGAAGGCTGCGATCTTTTGAATGCCGCGCAATTCTTCCAGGGCTTCAAATGGTGCTAGCGCAAAAGTGCGCACACGTTCCTGCAACAGCTCCGAAGCCTCGCGGCGCTTGTCTTCACCATCGGCAACAAACACTTGCGAAGGCTGTTTCGCATGCTGCGCGGCAGCGGCAAACACCTGCTGACGCTGCACATCATTCAATCGAAAGAACCGCGCCAAACGCCCTGCCATCGCATCAGGCAACTCACTGTAATTCACCGCCAAACCGCCGGAATCACGGCAATGCAGCCACCCGGCTTCAAGCAAGCGCCCCAAACGCCGCGCGATAAAATCTTCACGTCCTTCAAACGGCAAACCATCCTCCAATACGCAATCACCGAGCATCCCCGGCACCATGTGCATCCCCGGCCGGCGCAGATGAGAAACGGCAATTTCCAAAGGATCGCGATAGAGAAACAGCCACGGCGTATCTGCGAAACAGTCCTGCAGCAGCGGCCATTCACCGATGTTCCAAGCGTCGAGTTTGATCACCAGGCGCTGTTCCACACCGCGTCGGCGCTGACCATAGGCCGAGAGCAACCCGACGATGGCGGCCCGGCGTTCGCCGGCGGGTAAATCACTGCGTAACAAGGCGTCCAGCGGCGGTGGCTCGGACACGACGATGTGATCGTCGAGGCGGGCGAGCATCTGGCTGATCAGCGTCGAACCGCAACGCGAGGCGTGCAGCACAAATGCACTCGGTGCAAGCCCAGGGCTCTGCGTTTGCCATTCACTCAGCGCTGCCAAAGACGTCTGGCGCCGAAACGCCTGATTGAACGGCAGCCGTAATGCATCCTCGACCGCATCGCGAAAGAACGGCTGATGCAGCGCCGTGTCGCCGAACCAGCACCAATCCACCTAACACTGCCCATCAACCGGCCAGACACGAATCGGCAACCAGCCGTCGAAATTCAACCGCTCCATTGTTCGTTCCATTGTCGACGGCCGTCGCGCATCGCCGCACGCAATTCCTCGTAAGAGAACGACAAACCACGCTCGGCGCCCAATTCCACCGCTCGACTGATGAAGACGTCTGGATCGTGCAGCGTACGCAAGGCCAGAGACAGCGAAACATCTTCAGCCACCAGCCGCTGAAAGCGCTGCAACGGCGTGTCGGCCAAACCAGGCTCAGGGGTACTGTGCAATCCGTCGCTGATCATCTGTTCAAGCCAGGCACCGGGCCGGCAATCGAGCACCAGATGAACCCGCGCCGAGGTATCGCGGTTATCCACGCGATGTGGGCGAGCGAGATCAAGAAACCAGCACTCGCCGGCCTGCATGGGCATGCGCTGCCCATCGAGCCAGAAATCGACGCTCGGCGGACTGAGCAACGGAATGTGCAAACGCCGATCGGCCTGCGGGCCATCAAGGTCGTAATCGCGATGCTGGTGAATTCGTCCACCCGGCCCCAAGCGCAGCAATCGCGCGCTGACGATGTCCAGTGAGAGACTTTGCAGCCCTTGTTGCCAGCGCTCATCACGCAGCCAAGGGCTGCGCTGCACCGGCTCACCGCGTCCGGGCGACAGCTCGGTCAACGCATCGGCTGCCGAAATCAGCGCGACGCCACTCCAGTCACCCGAGAAATACTCGGTGTTGAAGTGACTGCGCCAGGCGTCGTCGGCAATCGCCGCCAGCGCTTGCAGCAACAGCGGCAAATCCACCGTCACCGGCAAACGCGAGAACGCCGGCCAGCTCATGTCCTGGGCAACACCGCGCACTCGCCGAGCCAGGTCAGCAATCGATCAAGGCAGGCTTCGACCGTTTGCGCACCGGTGTCGAGCACCAGCGACGCCTGCGTTGGCGGCTCATACGGTGCCGACACTCCGGTAAATCCAGCGAGGTCACCGCGTCGCGCCCGTGCGTAGTGTCCTTTCGGGTCGCGCTGTTCGCAAACAGCCAGAGAGGCGCTGCACCAAACGTCGCGATAGTCCTCACCTAACCGTTGCGCGAACACCTCACGTAGCTCAACTAGTGGCGCAATCATCGCCAAAATCACGATTTGCCCGTTTTCCACCAGCAACGCGGCGAGCTCGCTGGCGCGACGAATATTTTCCTGGCGATCAGCGTCGGTGAATCGCAGATCCCGATTGAGCCCGATGCGCAAACCGTCGCCATCCAGTACCACGCTTTGCAAACCTCGCCCGAACAACTCGGCGTGCAGCGCCTGGGCAAGTGTCGACTTGCCCGCCGCCGGCAAACCGGTCAACAGAATCGCTGCACCGCGATGCCCATTACGAACCTCGCGTTGCGTGCGGCTGACGCTGGCAACGGGCGCCAGCACATCACTGCGCTGGGGCATGCGCCACCACCGGCACCGAGATATCCCCCGACGCCCACGCCGACTCGCGGTTGGCCAGCGCGGTGGCGATCGACTGCACTTCGGTGGACTGCACCTGATCCGGCAGCGGATCGAGGCCGGCACTGGCGAAGATCTGGCCGTAGGCATTGCGCAGATCGGCGTACGACAAATCACGGCGCAAGTCGGCTTGCAGGTTGTTCAACTCGCCCTGAATCAACTCCAGCTCACCAATCCCGGCAGCCTGATGACGGTTGCGTAACTGGCCAACGATTTGCCCGTCGATGTCCGACAACTGTTGGTTGGTCTTGAACTGGCGCAAGGCTTCTTGATAGTTGGCATTCGCCACATACAGTTGCGCGAGCACCGCTATCGACATTGCTTGTCGCCGCGCAGTGGCCACTTCTTCGCCGGCCTTGGCGACGTTGATCGCCGCCGGAGCGGAGATCACGTTGAACAGGTTCCAGGTGACTTTCACGCCATAGTCGGCCCAGCCCTGCTCGACAAGGAAGGAGTTGCTGTCGTAATGCCCGCCAGCAGAAAACTCCAGGCCCGGCAGCATGCGCAGCATAGCCTTGCGGGTTTCAGCGGCGCTGATGCGCGTCTGGTAATCCTGCTCGCGCAGTTCCGGGCGGCTGGTCAGGGCTTCCTGTTCGAGTTTGGCCAGATCGACCTTGAGTTCGGGAATCTGATAACCGTCATCGGTGGCCAGCGTCAGCGGGGTGCCCAGCGGCAAGTTGATCAGCGTCGCCAGTTCGGTTTTCGCCAGCGACAAGGCGCGGCGTTGCTCTTCCAGTTGCCGGGTGGCTTCGATCAGCGAGCGCTGGTAACCGAGCGACTGCACCGGATCACCAATGCGTTGATCGCTCAGGGTCTGACTGTTGTCGCGGGCGGTCTGCACTCGTGCCATCAGGCTGTCGATCTGCTTGAGCAGACGTTCAGCGGCCATCGCCCGCCAATAGGCCGAGCGCACGTCCTGAACGATGGTGTTGATCACCTTGCGGCGCCGTTCCTGGACGATCAGGCGCTGATCGCCTTGCTGCTTGGCGCTGATGTAGCTGACGCCGAAGTCGAGGACGTTCCAGACCATGGTCAGGTCGGCGACTTCGCGGTCACGATCCTGCGAGGTCGACGGTTCCAGAGACTGGGTGCCGGTGCGTACGCTCTGGCTGCTGGAGGCGTTGACGTTGTTGCGCCCGACGTAGCCGGCATCCAGCGCCATGCGCGGCAGCATGTCGAAACTGGCGAGGTCGAGCTGCCGCTTGGCCAGCGCTTCCTCCATGATCTTCAAGCGGCCTTCGAGGTTGTACTTCACGGCGCGGGCCATGGCCTGGTGCAGGGTCAACGGACCGCGCAGCGGTTCCTGATCCTTGTACATGCCTTGCAGATCGCTTTTGGCACGCTGTTCACTGACGCTGCGCTCAATCGGTTCACTGGTCACTGCACATCCGCTGATCGCCAGCGCCAGCAGGCTGGCGCCGAACAACTTCTGACTTCTCTTCATCCCTGGATCGCCCCTAGGTCCCGCACAGTGTTGAGTTATGGTTTTTTCAGGCCGATATTTCGCTGATGCCGACCTGTTGCAGTGCTGCCGCCAGGTTGTCGACCCGGTGCTGTTCGTTGTCTTTGAGTTGTTGCAGTTGCTGGCCCAGCGTCGGCGCGCCAAATACGCCGCGCAGGCCTTGAGAAACATCACCCGCCTTGAGTGACTGACTGCCGAACGCATTCAATGAATCGCGCTCGGCGGCACTGTCCTGATTGAACAGGCTCGCCAGTGTGCTGCTGCCGAACACGCCGCCGTCACCCCCGCCAAAACCAAGGAAGCCGTGACCGGATCCATCAGCGCCGCTGTCGCTGCTGCTGAACACTTGCGCGATGAAGCTCGGGCTGAGGGCTCCGTGATTCATGAAAATATCGCCCAGCGGACGGATGCCATTGCCGATCACCCGTTGCTCGAACAGCGGCGCGAAGGTCAGCGGGGAACCGAGATCGCCGGTCGGCGCGGTGAAAATGATCGGTTGTAACGGCACGTTCGGCGGCGGTGGCGGCGCCACCGGATCGCTGCTGCGAATCAGTGGATCGGGAATCACCACACTGGTTGGCGTAGTGGGAGGAACGACCGCCGGCACGGTGTTGATCGCGTAATTGTTCGAGCTGCTGACACCGTTGCCGCTGTTGCCTGACAGATCACTGACCCCGGCGCTGTTGATGCTGATGGCATTGCTGGCGCTGTTGATGTTGGCATTTGGCGTCAGGGTCGCGGTCCAGGTTTTGCCGCCGTCGCTGCTGCTCAGGTTGGACATGGTGCCATTGCCGACATTGATGTCCGCCAGATCAAAACCACTGACCGCCTCATTGAAGGTGATGGTTACCTGTGAGGTCTGGCCGAGACCGAGATTCGGATTGGCAATCACCACCGTCGCCGTGGGCAGTTCGCTGTCGAGTGCATAGTTGTTCGACACCGCCACCGTGCCGCCGACGTTACCGGCCAGATCCGTGACGTTGCTGGTGTCCAGCGCGATGAAGTTGCTCGGATCGCTGACGTTGGCGGTCGGCGTGAAGGTCGCGGTCCAGGTCTTGCCGCCATCACCGCTGCTGAGGTTGCTCAGATCACCGTTGGTCACGCTCAGGTCGGACAAGTCGAAATTGCTCACCGCCTCGCTGAAAGTGAAGGTCACCGTGGTGGTCTGGCCGATGCCCAAGTGCGAATTGGCGACCACGATGTCCACCGTTGGCCGGGTCGCATCCAGCGCGTAATTGTTGGAGATGGCGATGCTGGCGCCAAGGTTGCCGGCCAGATCCTGCACACCGGCGGTGTCGACGATGATCAGGTTGGTTGCATCGTTGACGTTGGCGGTCGGTGTCAACGTGGCGGTCCAGGTGATGCCGCCATCGCTGCTGGTCAGGTTCGCCAGTGTGCCGTTGGCGACACTGATGTCCGACAGGTCAAAACCGCTGACTGCTTCACTGAACGTGATGGTCACTGTGGTGGTTTCACCGATGCCCAGGCGATTGTCGGCGACCACAAAGGTTGCAGTCGGCAACGCCGTGTCGATGGCGAAATTGTTCGAATCGGTGGTGCCGACGCCACTGTTGCCAGAAGCGTTGGTCACGCCACTGTTGTCGAGGGTGATCAGGTTGCTGGTGTCGGTGATGTTGGCGGTCGGCGTCAGCGTAGCGGTCCAGGTAATGCCGCCGTCGCTGGAGGCCACATTGCTCAAGGTGCCGTTGGCGATGGTCAGGTCAGCGTTGGTGAAACCGCTGACGGCCTCGCTGAAGGTGATCGTCACGATCGAGGTTTCCCCGGCCTTGAGCGAGGTGTCCGCAACGACAATGGTCGCCGTCGGCACTTCGGTTTGCACCGCGTAGTTGGCCGAGTTGGTGGTGCCGGTGCCGGCATTGCCCGCCAGATCGCTGATGCCAGCGTTATTCAGCACGATCAGGTTAGTCGCATCGCTGAGGCCAATGGTCGGGGTAAACGTGGCGGTCCAGGTGATGCCGCCGTCGCTCGACGAGACGTTGCTCAGCGTGCCGTTGGCAATGCTCAGGTCGGAATTGTCGAAGCCCGTGACCGCCTCGCTGAAGGTAATTGTGACGAGCGCGGTTTCGCCCGGGCGCAAGTCGGTATCACTGATAACGATGGTGGCGGTAGGGCGCTGGCTGTCGATCACATAGTTGCCCGAGTCGGTGGTGCCGCTGCCGGTGTTGCCCGCCACGTCAGTGATGCCGGTGTTGTCCAGGGTGATGATGTTGCTGGTGTCGGTGATGCCCGCCGACGGCGTAAACGTCGCCGTGTAGGTGATGTTGTCCGACGTACTCAATCCGGAGAGCGTGCCGTTGGCCACAGTCAGATCGGCCAGAGTCAAACCGCTGACCGCTTCGCTGAAGGTGATGGTCACGGTGGTGGTCTGGCCGACGCCCAGTGCCGAGTCGGCGAGTGCAATGGTTGCCGTTGGACGTTGGGTGTCGATGGCGTAATTGTTGGAGTTGGTGGTGCCATTGCCCGCGTTGCCGGAGGCGTTTTGCACGCCGCTGTTGTCGAGGGTGATCAGGTTGGAGGCGTCGGTGATGTTGCTGGTTGGCGTGAACGTCGCCGTCCAGGTGATGCCGCCATCGCTGCTGCTCACCGCCGTCAGCGTACCGTTGGCAATCGTCAGGTCGGCATTGTTGAAACCGGTAACGGCTTCGCTGAAGGTGATGGTCACCAGCGACGTTTCGCCGATGGTCAGGCTGTTGTCAGCGACGACGATGGTGGCGGTCGGTGCCACGGTGTTGATGGTGAAGTTGCCCGAGTTGGTCGTGCCCGTGCCGGCGTTGCCGGCCAGGTCAGCGATCCCGGTGTTGGCCAGGGTGATGATATTGCTGGTGTCGTTGACCCCCACGGTCGGCGTGAACGTCGCTGTCCAGGTGATGCCGCCATCCGCGCTGCTGACCGCCGTGAGCGTGCCGTTGGGGACGGTGAGGTCGGCGTTGGTGAAACCGCTGACCGCTTCGCTGAAGGTAATGGTCACCAGCGAGGTTTCACCGGCGCTCAGGGCAGGATCGGCCATCACAATGGTCGCCGTCGGACGCTGGGTGTCGATACTGTAATTGTTCGAATCGGTGGTGCCGCTGCCAGCGTTACCGGCCAGGTCGGCAACACCGGTGTTGTCCAGCGTCACCAGGTTGGTGGAATCGGTGATGTTCGAGTTCGGCGTAAACGTCGCTGTCCAGGTAATCCCGCCGTCCGCACTGCTGACCACCGTCAGGGTGCCGTTGGCGATGGTCAGGTCGGCGTTGGTGAAACCGCTGGCCGCTTCACTGAAGGTGATGGTCACCAGCGAGGTATCGCCGATCTTCAAGGTGTTTTGCGCGAACACTACGGTGGCGGTCGGCCGCACGGTGTCGATCGCGTAATTGTTCGAGTCGGTGGTGCCAGTGCCCGCGTTGCCCGCCAGATCCGCGACCCCGCTGTTATTCAGGGTAATCAGGTTGGTGGCGTCGGTGATGCTGCTGGTCGACGTGAAAGTGGCCGTCCAGGTGATGCCGCCATCAGCGCTGCTGACTGCGCTCAACGTACCGTTGGCAATGCTCAGATCGGCGTTGGTAAAGCCGCTGACCGCTTCGCTGAAGGTGATGGTCACCAGCGAGGTTTCACCGATTTTCAGCGCAGTGTCGGCGACCACAATGGTTGCCGTCGGCCGTGCGGTGTCGATCGCGTAGTTGTTGGAGTTGGTGCTGCCAGTGCCGGCGTTGCCGGACAGATCATTGACCCCGGTATTGTCCAGAGTGATCAGGTTGGTGGTGTCGGTGACGCTCGTGGTTGGCGTCAGCGTGGCGGTCCAGGTGATGCCGCCGTCGCTGCTGCTCAGTCCGCTCAAGGTACCGTTGGCCACCGTCAGGTCGGCGGCGGTGAAGCCGCTCACCGCTTCGCTGAAGGTGATGGTCACCACAGAGGTTTCGCCTGCCGCGAGATTGGTGTCGGCAACGACAATGGTCGCTGTCGGACGCACGGTGTCGATCGCGTAATTGGCTGAATCGGTGGTGCCGCTGCCGGCGTTGCCGGCCAGATCCGCCACCCCGGTGTTGTCCAGGGTAATCAGGTTGGAGGCATCGGTAATGCTCGCGTTCGGGGTGAACGTCGCCGTCCAGGTGATGCCGCCGTCGGCGCTGCTGACATTGGTCAGCGTACCGTTGGCAATTGTCAGGTCGGCGTTGGTGAAACCGGATACCGCTTCGCTGAAGGTAATGGTCACCAGAGATGTATCGCCAATTTTCAGCGCGGTGTCGGCCATGACGATGGTCGCGGTCGGGCGCTGGGTATCGATCGCGTAATTGTTCGAGTTGGTGGTACCAACACCGGCCACGCTGTCGGACACGGCCGTGACCCCGGTGTTGTCGAGGGTGATGAGGTTGGTGGTGTCGGTAATGTTGTTGGTCGGCGTGAAGGTCGCTGTCCAGGTAATTCCGCCGTCGGCGCTGGAAACACTGGTCAGCGTGCCGTTGGCAATGGTCAGGTCGGCGTTGGTGAAACCGCTGACCGCACGACTGAAGGTGATGGTCACCAGCGACGTTTCGCCGATTCTCAGCGCGGTATCGGCGACCACGACGGTGGCGGTGGGTGGTTCCACGTAAGCGGTGTTGAGCGTACCGCCGTTGTTGTAGATCCCCACCAGTGCACTCGGCGTCGTGCCGGTCGAACCGCCGTTGGAAAGACCCCCGCCCCCGCTGGCGGCGCCGTTGCCGCTGATCGCCGCGAAGTTGCTCGCGGTGATCAGCACCACACCGCCGTTGTTCCAGATCGCCCCGACGCCGCGACCGCCGGCACCGCCATCGGCACCGTTGCTGCCGACCCCACCGCCACCACCACCGCCGCCGCCGGCAGCAATGTTGTTGCTGATGACCGAGGTGCCGATGACTTTCAGGGTGCCGCTCGAAGCGTTGTAGATACCGCCCGCCGCATTGCCGCCGACGCCGCCGACTTTGTCCCAGCCGGAACCACCGCCGCCGCCGCCAATCGACAGGCTGCCGTTGCTCGCCGAACCGCCATTGCCGCCATGACTGTAACCGGCACCGGCGCTGCCGCCATTGCCGCCCACGCCACCGGTGCTGGTGCCGCCTCGGCCGCCCATGTCGGTCGGGCTGTAACCACCGCCATAACCGCCGGCATTGGCACTGCCTGCGCCGCCGGCATAAGTGCCGGTGGCTGGGCCGGACGAACCACCATGGCCACCGGTCTGGCCGCCGATACCCGCGCCACCGCCACCGCCACCGCCGACGTAACCGCCGGTCACCCCCCCGCCGCCGCCACCGCCGGAAGCGGCGTTCGCAGTCACGGTGACGTTGTTCAGGGTAAGAATGCCGGCGTTGAAAATGCCGCCACCCATGGCGCCCGCCGCCGCCGAGCCGCCATTACCGCCGTTGCCCGCCACCAGACCTTTGGTGATCACCAGGCCGTCCAGCGTCACGGTGGCGCCGGAAGTGATTTCCACCACACGGGTCTTGTATTGCCCGTCGAGGGTCACGTCGGCGACGCCGTCGTTGTTCAGGTCGCCATCGACGGTGATGCTCTTGTTGATCAGCAATTCCGACGTGAGCTGAACGGTCATGCCGGAACTGAACGTGACAATGTCGCCGTTCTGCGCCGAAGCCAGCGCCGCGCGCAGGGAGCCGACACCCGAGTTGAGGTTGTTGGTCGCCGTCCAGGTGGCCAGGCCCCACTGGTACTCGCTCATGGCTTTGCTCGACAGCACGTTGGCGCTTTCGATGGTGCCGGTGGCGATCTCCAGATCCCAGTCGCCGCCGACGCCGGTGCGATTGTTCGAAGCGGCCACATCACGTCCGGTCAACTGCGCCAGCGAATCGACGAAACTCAAGCCACGATCACCTTCGGCGGTGTAGCAGCCGTAAATCAGGATGTCGCCGCCAGCATTCATGTCCTTGCCGATTTCCGCGAGAACTGCGCTGCGCTGGGCGACGTTGTCTGCCGAGAGATAACTGTTGCCCAGCCACAAGTCACCGGCGTTGCCGTGGGCAATGATCTGCACCGAGCTGACGCCGTGATGCTGATCAAGGAAGTCGGCGATCTGTTGCAAACCATCCTTGCTGGCGTCGAGTTTCACCACTTGCGTGCCGGGAGCAATGCCTTGCAGCAGGCTGTCGGCATCCTTCACCCGCGAATCGACGAACACCACACTCTGACCGGGCACCGCGACCGGGCTGGCCGCCGGCGTGGCATCAGCCTGGCCGTGGGTGTCTTTACTCGCTACGGGATGCTCGGCTGCCGGCGCCTTGGCCGCATCGGCAGCGGTGGGTGCATGGCTGTCGGCTTGCGCAGCGGTATCGGCCACGGTGGCGGCCACCGCGCCGTCGAACAACATGCGCGGCTCCAGCGACATGATCATCGGCGAGGCCAGCGAACGCTGACCTGCGGTTGCCCGAGACCTGACTTTTGCACCGCCAAAAATGCTCCACCACATGTTGCTCACCCGAACTCGAACGAAGGTACGTAAGGCATCAATGAAAAACGCCGCGATCAACTGATCGCGGCGTCGGACTTCATACGAATGACATTGGCGGCGCTGGCTGAGCCATCGAGCCAAAAGGACAAATCAGCGTATTGCTTGAACAGGTCGGGCGGCAGAATGGTGCGCCGTGACTGCAAGGCCACTTTCGGTTTGACCTTGTGCAGGCCAGCCAGGCCAAGGCCTTGGTCGAACGCCGGCGCGTCATAGGCCAGATGTTCGAAATCGTGCTCGAACCAGGGCTCACCGATGAATTCATAGACCAGCCGCAGCACGCGCTCCGGTGCCTGGGTCAACAAGTCGTAATCGATGATCAGCAGTGAGTCAGCGTGTTCGCCGTAATAGGCTTCCTTGAGCGCCGCCCAGGCAAAACCCACCAGGCGATTGCGCTGAGCCAGGGTTTCGCAACGGCTGTACACCGTGTTGCGCTCCACGGCATCGCCAAACAGTTTGGTGTTTTCAAAGGGATTGGCGCGGTACAAGCGTTCAAGACTGTCCATGACCCAAGCGACGTTGCGTACGCAGGCGATGACTTTGGCTTGCGGAAACAGATCGTTGAGTGCCGGCAGACGCGAGCTCCACTGCCGATTGGTGTCGAACACCACCGGTTTGTCGGCCTTGTCGGCATAGTAGGAGTCGAACAGACCACGCAACAGACGACGGCGCATGTCGGTGTCAATTACCGCGCCGTATTCACTGCCGGCGCTGCATTGCTCGAGGACACTGGCGAACAGCGATCCGACCGGGCTGGTCATGCCGGCGTGAAAGCGCGGGTTCTGCAAAAGAATCGCAGAAAGCAGGGTGGAGCCTGAGCGCGGCAAGCCGGAGATAAAGTGGAACTGCTGCAATCCCTTCACCCTGATCAAAAGTCCCTTTGTCCGACAAAGCGTAGTCCAACAACCCCCCTGCGACTAGTAGTGTTTTGATATCAAATCAGAGCAAAAAGAACTAACCAGTTAATTTTTTATCGCTGATTTAAAGGTGAAACGTTTTAGTCTGAACAGTCGCTATTCGGCTGCGGATTTCGGCGTGATCAAGCGCGCTTGCGCCCCGCCCGCATGGACTTGCGCGCTGATCTGCCAAGTCGCGGGCAGCGCTGCAAACTCTGTCGGGTCATCCTGGGTGCCGACCAGCCATATCCGCGCGTTGCCAGAAACCTCGGCAAGGCTGTCGAGGTAGACATCGTCGCTGACCAGCGTACCGAAACCATATTGATTCGGCCGCGTCGAGCCGCCGTCTGCAGCCGGCGGCGTGTACAGCCGCACCTGTGCACCGGTGCGATCGTAGTAGACGTAACTCAAGTACCAGAGCATGTCGCTGGTGATGATGCGATCACCGGGCTGGAAATGCTGATTGACGTAGTTCACCACGCGATCGAACTGATCACTGCTGTCGACCGCCGCGTTGTTGTTCAGACCAACCATTTCCACCCCGAGCAACGCCACCAGCAGCGCTAACGCGAGGACCCGCACGCGGCTGTACAAACGGTCGATGGCCAGCGCCGCCAGCAGCGGCAACCCCAAGGCGTAGGCGGTCAGATAGCGCTCGATGAATACCGGCGTGATGAACGACACCGCAAACACCAGCAACAGCGGTAAGCCGGTGTACAACGCCAGCAGGACACTGCCGCGCGACACGCTGCGATCACGAATGACCGCCACCGCCGTCAGCAGCAGCAATGCCAGCGGCAACGCGCCGAACACCAGCAACGGCAGATGTTCGCCGTCATCCTGGATCAGCCATGTCCAGATCATCGACGGCAACGACGCCAGCGTCACCGGATCTTCCCAGCCGACATCGCCACCGACCTTGAGTTGTTCCATGTGCTGCGTCAGATCGAGCAGGTTGGGCAGCCACGGCAGGTACAACGCCGCGATGGCCAGATTCGCCAGCCACCAGCCCCGGCGCTGGATATGCCGCAAGCGATAGCCGCGCTGGAACCGGATCACTCCCAGATAAACCCAGTGACACAGCGCCGCCAGCACCGCGAAGTAATGGGTATAGAACGCCGCCGTCATCAACAGCGCATAAACCACCAGATAGCGATGACGCTGCGGCCGGCGGATCCAGTAGACCAACGCCAGCGTCGCGGCGATCAACAACAGGCCGAGCAGCGAATACATGCGCACTTCCTGGCTGTAGCGCACCGCCGTCGGCAACAGCGCCAGCAGCAGGCCGGCGAGGATCGCAGCGCGGCGCGTGGCCAAGCGATCCACCAGCCAGACGCCCATTCCGACTGCGGCGAGGCCGGCCAGAGCGCTAAGACAGCGAATGGCAAAAATCCCGTCGCCGAACAGTTCGATCCAGCCATGCAGCAGCATGAAGTACAGCGGCGGATGCACATCAAACGCCGCGTGGCGCCAGATATCGCCCAGCGAGTAGCGCGCCAGTAGCAGGCTGGAACCTTCGTCGCCCCAGATCGCCGCCGCAGTCAGGTCGTAAAAACGCACAGCGGCGGCCAAGAGCAGGATCGGCAGCAGCCAGTGCTCCCTCGCCCAACGGATCAAGGGCAAGCGGACAAACCACGAACCCGGCGTCGCATGCGGATCCTGTGTGTCGCCCACCGGTGTCACTCTGTTGACCGCCATTACTTCCTCTTGCCGTGCCACGACACCACGCCTGTATGAGCCCGAACCTGCCAGTCACTCTAGGTCAGGCGCAGGAGACCCGTCGATGCCGATTTGCGACTTCACGACACCCGGCAACCTTGCCAATCCGCGTCTACGCTCTGGCGTGGCGTGACCTGGCCACGGAGTGCCAAGGCAATAGCACCAGCCTGATCCCACTAGCGGCCCGCCGACAACCAATCAGAAGGATAAGGACTTTATGGACGTTTACATGGGCACTGTTCTGACGTTTGCCTTCAACTACGCGCCCAGCGGCTGGGCCTTGTGCAACGGTCAGATCATCGGCATCAACCAGAACCAGGCGTTGTTTGCATTGCTGGGCACCACCTACGGCGGCAACGGTACCGTCAACTTCGGCCTGCCCAACCTGCAGAGCCGCATGCCGATCTGCCAAGGCAATGGCGGGGGCCTGACGCCGAGAGTCATGGGCGAAATCTCCGGCGCCGAACAAGTCACCGCCACCCTCAACAACCTGCCGAACCACACTCACACCCTCGCCGGCCTCACCGCCACCACCACCGTGCAACTGGCCAACCCGGCCAGCAACCCGGTGGGCGCTCCGACGGCGACCAATGCCTACATCGGCGCTTCGGGGACCGGGCCGGGTCTGGCGAATATCTTTTCCGATGCCCAGGGCACCTCAGCCATTCCTCTCAAAGGTGCTGCGACCACTATCAGCGGCACAATCTCGCCAACTGGCAACGGCTTGCCGCTGCCCATCATGAACCCGTATCTGGTGATGAACTTCAGCATCGCGCTGAACGGCATTTTCCCTTCGCGTAACTGATCGACCACCGGGGGATCACCCTCCCCCGGCTCCCCACTTTGCCGGAGCGAGACCATGCTGCAATCGGTTAAAAGCCAACATTTCCAGGCCCTTCTCGGGCGGATCGGCACCCTGTATCTGCCCGATGGCAGCGCATTGCAAATCCATATCGGCGAACTCGCAGAGAAACCGCTGGCGCAAATGCGTTACAGCGAGCGCATGCCATTCAGCGTCGAACTGAGCAGCCTGGAAGCGACTGAATTCGTCGATGGTTTATGTGCACTGGAGTTGCCTGAACTGGGGCGAGTGGACGGCATCTTCGTGTCGCGGGTACCACCGATGGGGCGGCCGCCAGAGCTGGCTTACTTCCACATCACCTTCAACTGACCCGAACCGAAGGAGCAGCCTTCGGCGGCTCCTGCACGGAGATTACTGGGGATACCAGACCAGTCGCTCTGCCGCCGGGTTGCGTTCTTCTACGGCGAAACCCAGCGCCAGATAATGCCGTCGCGCATGGGGATTGCTGGTCCAGACCACCGTCGCCACCGGGCAGCGAATCTGCTGCGCGGCTTTCTGCACGCCTTGCAGCACCGCCCGCCCAAAACCCTGGCCACGCGCCTGCGGAATGAACGCCAGGTACAACACGCGAATCTCGTTGGCGCCGAAATCAGTACTCAACGCGCCAATCGCCGTGCCGAGTTTTTCTACCACGTAGTGCATGGCGTTGGGGTAGTTGTCGCCCATGCCCTGCTCCTGCACCTGAAACTGCTGCGCGACCAGTTGCTGCACCTGTTCCTGCTCGCCGTCGACCCATTGCAGGTCCGGCCGCGCCGTCTGATACAGGCCCTGCAAAAACGGCGCGTCGGTTGCCCGCGAAGGTCGCACCACCAATCCGTCTGCCGCCACTGCTGCGTTGTCCGCCATCGTGCTCTCCGTTAGAAACCGCTTTCCCTGACCCCCAGCGCCGCCATTCGCCGCCAGGCTACGCCGAGCAGTGACTCGCCGCTGCCCTGCAAAATCACAACACCGCGCAACGGTTGCGGCGGTGGCGGCGCGGTATCGAGCACGCTGAGCCGCGCGCCGTATTGCGCCTGCACCGGTTCGGCCCGCTGCTGTTGATCGCGGCGCACGGCAATCGGCCCGTGGTGATCGGAGGTCAGCGCCTCCTGATCGACGTAGGCCACGCCATTGGTGTCGATTTCATTCAATTGCACGGCGAGCGCCGGGTGCATCGGGTCATCGGCGATGAAGCGGCCACTGGCCCCGGACTTGACTCGCCACAATTCGGCTTCGGCGAGATAACCGCGCAGGCGCGCGCCGTCTTCGACGACCCGTGCCAGTGCATCCTTGCTCGACAACCAGCGCCCGACCGTCATGTTCGGCAGCAGATCACGCACGCTGCCGGCCTGCGGTGCGCGCAGCAGCAAGCGTTCGCGTTGCGCCGTCAGCCCGCGGTATTCGGCGACCGCTTCGGCCAATCGCTGCTCGACAATGCCAGCGTCGGCGGCGGTTTCGCTGCGACTGGCCTGACGGCGCATCAACAGCTGCTGGATCTGGATTTCCCGGCGCACGATTGCCAGTCGCGATTCTAGATCCGGTGACTCCAGTTCGATCAGCACATCGCCCTGCGCGACTTTCTGCCCGTCCGTCACCTTCACCGCTTTGACCCGCGCCGCCGTCGGCGCGTGCAGGGCACTGGCGCGCCCGGCCTCGAGCATGGTCGGCAACTCCACCGAACTGCGCCACGGCACGATCAGCACCAGCAACAATCCGAGCAGCGCCAACCCACTGAGCAGCACGCGCGGGCCGTGCGCTTGTTCACGGCGGCTCCACCACTGACGCCACTCACGCATGATCGGCAGAAAGATGAACCACACCAGTTCCACCAGCATCAGGAAGATCCCCAACACCTTGAAAAACAGGTGATAGACCGCCAGTGCGATCCCGAAAAACAACGCCGCACGCCACAACCATGAGCCATACCCCCAGATCAGCAAACGCCGTTGCATCTTCGGCGACCAAGGCTCCGGCGCCGGGGCGCCATAACCGAACAAAAACTCGCGCAGGCGCCAACGGCACAGGGCAAATGCGCGCCCCTGCAAGTTGTCGACTTCCCAGAAATCACTGATCAGAAAATAACCATCAAAACGCATGAACGGATTGAGGTTGACCACCAGCGTGGTGATCCACGTGGCGCTGGCGAGCATGAACGCCGCTGTGCGCCCCGGTCCATCCGGCAGCAACGACCATGCGAGTAGCGCAATACACGCCAACAGCAATTCCGCGAGCACACCGCCGGCACCGATCAGCAATCGCGCACGGCGATCATTGACCCGCCAGGCGTCGCTGACATCGGTGTAGAACATCGGCAGCAAGACCATGAACGCCACACCCATGCTCTGCACTCGACACCCGGCGCGCTTGGCCATGAACGCATGGCCGAATTCGTGACAGAGCTTGGCAAAGAACAACGCCACGCCAAACGCCAATGCGCCGCCGAGGCTGAACAGGTGTGGAAACGTGCCGATAAAACGCTGCCAGTCGCGCGCCACCAGAAACACACCCAACGCCAGCGTCGCCGGTAAACCATAACGCAGCAGGCGCGGGCCGAAGCGCGCAAGCCACGGCCACGCGCGATTGAGAAACGCGTCCGGGCGCCATAGCGGAATACGGAAAAACAGATATTGATGCAGGAGGATTTGCCACAGGCTTTGCTTCTGCGCCAAGGCCTTGAGGCGGTAGCTGGCGCGCTGTTGATCGTCGAGCGCACTGATCAAATCGTGTCCGCGCAAGAACTCCAGCAACTGCTCAAGCTCGGTGCCGGCCAACGGTAAACCCGGCTCGCGATTGGCCGCGCGCAAGACTTGCTCGGCGTCGCCCAACGACCAATGGCGCAACAAGCGCATCGCCGCCGTGCCCAGTTTGAAATAACGCCCGCGCACCGGATCGGCGAGGGTCCAGCGCGGCGAACCGTCCAAGGCTGGTGCCGCGGGCGACAGTTGCAGGTCGGCACGCAGGCTCGGCAGATTCATCTACAGACCCACACTCTGGCGCAAACCGGCCAGTGGCCGGCGCAGCAAGTACAGCGCCAGCGGCGCGCGGTCGCCGAAGATTTTCGCCGTGCCGCGCAGGCCGATGCGTGGCGGTGCCTCGGTAAAATTGGCGTCGAGCCGATAGGCCAGTTGCCCGCCCGCCGTCGGCTGCGCCTCGTACGCCGAGCGTTCCAGTGTGGCGAGATGGCGCTTCAGCGGATCGCTGTCGAGAAACAACGCCACTTCGGCACCAGACTCCAACGAGATCGCGTCGCCCACCGCCAGTTCGATACGTAGTTCGGCCTGATTGGGGTCGGCAATATCCATCAGGCGTTCGCCGGTCTGCACCGGTTTGCCAGTCAAGCGCTCGGCGTCGGCGAACACCGCGATGCCATCGCGTTCGGCACGCACTTCGCTGCGCTTGAGCAGCTCACGGGCGTAGTCACGTTCGGCGCGCTTTTGCTCAGCGCGAGCGGCAAGCAAGTCGACTTTTGCGCTCGACTCGGCATCGGCAAACGAGCGCTGGGAATTGGATTTCAGTTCAGCTTCGGCCACACCCAACGCACGCTCAGCGACATCGGCCTGCGCCTTGAGCGTGGTGCTTTCGAAACGCACCAGCACATCGCCGGTTTTCACCGTTTGATTGGGTTTGACCAGAAACTCGGCGATCACTCCGTCCAGCGGCGCCGCCACCACGCGCCCGCCAAGCGGCACCACTTCGGCCGGGGCCAGCACCGATTGACGCACCGGAAGCAACAGCCCGAGCAACAGCACCGCGAGCAACGCCACCTGACGCTTGCGGGTCCAGCGCAGCCGCCACGGTTTGCGCGGTTGCAGCGCCAGCCAGGCGTGGCTGTAGGTGTCACCGAGTTGCGACAGCAAGACTTGTTCGGAAGGATTCCACGGCACATCGCGCGCCAGCCACAAGCCGCCGAATACCCGCGCGTCGCGATCCACCAGCGGTAACCAGAACACCTGCGCAGCGGACAGACTGCGCCAGTCGGTCTGGATCGATTCGCTGAGCAGTTCCGGCGCGATCACCCGCGCTTGCTTCAGCACATCCTGCTTGAACAACTGCGCCACGGCCTGCTCGACGAACGCCACGAACGGCGCATTCGGCTCGACCGCACTGACGCCCGTCACGGCTTGTACCTTGCCGGCAATCAATAACGCGGCATGGCGAAAGCCAAACAACGACTGGCCGTAATTGACCAGGCTGTAGGCCAGTTGCGCGGCATCACGGGCAGCGCGAGTCTGCCGTTCAAGGTCGAGAAAGCGCGCGAACACCTGTTCAGCGCCGCCGCTCACCGGCGCGTTCACTTAAGCTCCGGGAAACGCGCGGTGCCGCTCATGCCGGCGAGCAAACCTTTGGCTTCGGGAAGTGTGGCGACCAGCAACAGGGTCTGACTGCCCTCATCGATTCGCGCGCCGAGACGCTTGACCGTGGCGTCGATGGCCTGGCCGGTTTCATCAGGAACGAAGCTGAAGGTCTGGCCGGGCTTGAGTCTGGCCATCCAGCGCGACGGCACCAGCAAATGAATTT
The DNA here is from genome assembly GCF_056313565.1 of Pseudomonas sp. 3B-A001-10F. Lineage (NCBI taxonomy): Bacteria > Pseudomonadati > Pseudomonadota > Gammaproteobacteria > Pseudomonadales > Pseudomonadaceae > Pseudomonas > Pseudomonas sp. 3B-A001-10F. The sequence continues at coordinate 23,576 of NZ_JBQYFW010000004.1, read as the reverse complement.
CGAGGGTGCGGTTATCGACGACATCGAGCAGCGGTGCACCGGCCGGCACGCTTTCATAGCGCTGCACCTTGCGCTCGACCACTTGCCCGTCGAACGGCGCGACGACGCTGCAGCGCTTGACCTGCACTTGATACACCTGGGATTGCGCCTGGGTTTCGCTGACCTTGGCCTCGGCCCGCGCCACTTCGAAACGCCCGACAGAGTTGAGTGCAGCCAACTGTTTGTTGTGCGCCAGCTCTTCACCGGCACCCCGGCTGGCCGCTTGTGCGGCATTCAGCTGCGCTTGATAGGCCGAGCAATCGAAACGGGCCAACGTATCGCCCTTCTTGAACGACTCGCCCTCACTGAACGGCAGTTCGACAATCCGCCCGGAAAGCTCACTGGCCAGCGTCGCCTGATCGCGCGCCCGCAACACCCCCCGCGCCTCACTGCTCGCGGTGGCCGCCGCCGTCCCCGGATTATCCAGCAGCGGATCGTCTGGCCCGGGCGTTTGCGCCTGAACTGCACACGTTATTAAGGTCAATCCGATAACCCAACCGCGAAAACGCTGCATAACCGCTACTCCCTGACGGATGTGCGGAGTCTACGACAGCGGGGGTTAGCGTCAAGCGAAAGGCCATCACTCTTCGGAAATGTAATGTTTCAAAAGAGAAAGCCGCTCTATGACCGTTTAAAAGATGTAGGCAAATTCCGGCGTCCTACACGAGTTGGGGATACTGCTGATTGCTCACTGCGAAAACGGCGATAGACAGGCTACCTATGCAAATAGGCGCGGAGCGAATTTACCTCTCTCTGCAACAACCTCTAATACACAAGCCCTTAAATGGCTTGACCATGGCGGATACCAGCAACCAAAACTGACAAGCCGGTGCTGGAGCTAAACCAGCGGAGTGAGCGTGCAATTATTTGGTGGTTGACCTGCATGACGCGCTCAATCTAGGATTGCCTTACTCAACCCCGTACGTAGCGATTCAGTTCGCTGGCAGTTGGGGTGAAGAAACCGGCCTAGGCCGGTTTTTTCGTTTCTGAGGAATAATTTGTGCGTACTGCTTTCTTTGTTGATGGCTACAACTTGTTCTATGGGCTGCTCGCGGGCCCCCCCTATAAATGGCTCAATCTCGAAGGTTTGCTGATTCATGTCGCACACATCGATAACCCGCAGAACGCCGTTGTCTCGATTGACTATTTCACCTCATCAATAAAACCAGAACTCGCGACGCTGGGCCGAATTTCAAAAGAGGCCCAAGACACTTACATAAGGGCACTGCGCACGACCAATGTCAGAGTGCATTTTGGTCGGCATCATCTTGAGCAGGCTAAAGCGCCTCGATTCATCGACAAAAACACCAAGGCCTCACGTCAGGACAAGGTCGACATCTGGAAGCTTGAAGAAAAGGAAACCGACGTTCATATCGCGATCAGCATGTATCGCACTGCCTGCCAGCAGGCAATGTTCGCAACGCAAGATCGCGTCGAACAACTCGTACTGGTTTCGAGTGACACTGATATCACCCCCGCATTGAGAGCAATACGTGCGGACTTTCCTCACCTAACCATCGGCGTCATTCTTCCTCACAGGGCAGGTTTGAATCGGCCCACCCCGGGCTCTCTGAAAGATCACTCTCACTGGCTGCGCCGCGTGATCACAGAGGAAGAATTTCTCACTAATCAGTTTCCAGGCCGAGTAGCCACGCACAAAAAACCAGCGTTCAAACCGGATTATTGGTAGGTACTTCTGCCGGATACACCGACTCCCATCCCCCACCCAACGCCTTGTACAAACCCACCATCGCCAACGAAACACCGGTCGAACTCTCAACCCACTGCTCCTGCGTCGCCAGCAGCGCGCTTTGCACGGTGAGGACGTTGACGAAATCGACCACGCCTTCGACGTATTGCTGTTGCGCGGTGCGCAGGGCGATCTGGTTCTGGCGGACGGCTTCGGCGAGGCTGTCACGGCGGCGTTGACTGGCGTTGTAGGCGGTCAGTTGATCGTCGATTTCGTGCCATGCGCGCAGTACGGTTTGCTGGTAGGCGACGGCGGCTTCCTGCTGTTGCGCTTCACGCAGTTGCAGCATGCCGCGCAGGCGTCCGCCGTCGAACAGCGGCAGGCTGAATTGCGGGCCGATGCCGAACGCGCGTGAGCCCCACGAGCCAAAGTCGCTGAGTTGCATGGCTTGAGAGCCAAGGTTGCCGGACAAGGTGATACGCGGATAGAAATCACCCTTGGCCACGCCGATGTTGGCAGTGGCGGCGTGCAGGCGCGCTTCGGCCTGGCGGATATCCGGTCGGCGTTCGGCCAGTTGCGACGGCAGACCGATGGCGACTTGCAGGGGTGACTGCGGCACGGCGGCGTCTGTGGATAACTCCTTGGCCAATGCCTGTGGCGGTTCGCCCATCAACAGGCTGATCGTATTGATCAGTTGCGATTGGCGCTGTTCCAGCGCGGGCAGGCGCGCCTTGATCGCGGCGACTTGCGCAGCGGCTTCGGCGACGTCGAGATCAGTCGCCACGCCGTCGGCCAGGCGCAGTTGCGAGAGTTTCAGGCTATGCCGGGCGACGTCGAGGTTCTGCTCGGTGACGGCGCGGGTGTTCTGCACACCGCGTAGCTGGATGTAGTTTTGCGCCGTATCGGCAAGCACGGCGAGCAGCACACCGCGACGGTCGTTTTCGGCGACTTCGAGGTTGGCGTCGGCGGCTTCGGTTTCGCGGCGCACGCGACCCCAGAAATCCAGTTCCCACGAGGCGGAGAAACCGGCGTCCCACAGGTTGAAGGCAGAATCACCATTGTGCCCGGACGGATCGTTCAGGCCCTCGCCGCTGTTGCGTTTGCGCGCGTAACTGCCAGTGGCGGCGGTGTTCGGATAACGATCAGCGGTGATCACCTGGCGAGCGGCGCGGCTTTGTTGCAGACGGCTGCTGGCTAGTTGCAGGTCGAGGTTGCTCTGCATCGCACGTTGAGTGAGCGCGGAGAGTTGCGGGTCGTGGAAGACTTCCCACCAGCGTTCGTTCAGGGGTTCGCTGATGGCTTGGCTGGGGGCGGATTTGGCAGGTTTGGCCCAGTCGGCGATTTGTGTGGCTTCGGGCTTCTGGAAGTCTGGGCCTACGGTGCAGGCGCTGAGGCTTACTGCAAGCAAGATACTTAAAGTGAGTGGCTGCCACTGGCCTCTTCGCGAGCAAGCTCGCTCCCACAGGGGGGCTGCGGTGTTGCCGAGGTCCAATGTGGGAGCGAGCTTGCTCGCGAAGGCGTCTGCCGATTCAACACCCCTCATCGCTGAGTCACCTCACGCACCGACGTCGCCGAGCTTCTGGTATCAATGCTCGCCTCCACCGACATGCCCACCCGCAACCGTTCGGCCAACGGCTGCCCCGGTTCCAGCATGATCTTCACCGGAATCCGCTGCACCACCTTGGTGAAGTTACCGGTGGCGTTGTCCGGTTTCACCGCTGCGAAGGTCACGCCCGTCGCCGGGGCGATACTCTCGACCCGTCCGCTCAACGCTTCGCCGCCGAGGCTGTCGACACGCACCTGCACCTCTTGCCCCGGCTGCACGTCAGTCAGCTGTGTTTCCTGAAAATTGGCCACCACGTAAGCCTGTTGCAGCGGCACCACCGCCAGCAGTTTGCTGCCCGGCGTCACATACGCGCCTACGCGCACCGCACGCTCGCCGATCATGCCGTCCTGCGGTGCAGTGATACGCGTGTAAGAGAGTTCAAAACTGGCGATTTCCAGCGCCGCTTGTGCGTGCTTCAAACTGCCTTCGGCGGCATCCCGCTGAGCCGTGAGAATGTCGACCTGCTTGCGCTCTGCCGCCAGTTTCGCCGTGGCGGTGTCGAGATGCGCCGAGGCTTGATCGATGCGAGTACGCGCCTGTTGCACGTTCTGCACCGTACCGGCACCAACGCCGGCCAAATGGTTGTAGCGATTCAACTCCTGCTGGGCGAAAGCCATTTCAGCTTTGGCCGACACCACCGAGGCCTGCGCCTGGGCGATCACCGAAGTCTGGCGTTCCAGCGTCGCTTTGGCGTTCTGCAATTGCGCCCGCGCGACCAGGGTCTGCGCGTCCGCCGCTTCGGCTGACGCGCGCAAATCGCGATCATCGATCAGCGCCAGCAATTGCCCGGCCTTCACTTGCTGGTTGTCTTCCACCAGCACTTCTTTGATGAAGCCGGCCACACGCGGCACCACCAGGGTGTAGTCGGCAGAGACAAAGGCGTCGTTGGTGTTTTGCTGGGTGCGTTTGCCAAACACGCCGGGCAGCGCCAGATACACCAGCACGCCGACGGCCAGCGCGGCCGCGATGGCCACCGCGAGTTTTTGCTTTGCTTGAGTCGTCATAAAAACCTTCATTGTTCAGTGCAGCAATCAGGTCGACGCGCGGGGCGGAAAGATCCGCGTCGGCAGCCAGAAAATCAGCAGGATCAACGCCACCGCGACGCCAGCCATGCACACGTAAAGATCGGAAGAAGTCAGCACCACAGCCTGTTCGTGCAGGCGATGGGCAAGGCCCGGATCGCTGCGATCGGCAAGCGGCGAATTGCCGAGGCTGTCGACCAACATGGTCGAGTGGAAATGCAGACGCGCCGTAGTCAGCGCCTCAAGCACCCCGGTGGCGACCACCGCCGCCAGACCTTTCACGGTGTTGAACCACGCCGAGGCAAACGGACCGTCCGTTGGCTGGATGCTGCCGGTCGAGAGCATCAACAGCGGCAGCACCGACATCGGCTGGCCGAAGATCTGCAGCCATTGCAGAACGTAGAAGTTGTCGCGAATCCATTCTGAAGTCAGTAGCGATCCGCCCAGGCAGGACAGCGTCAACATGCTCAAACCCATGCCAAGCACCCAGCGGCAATCGACCCAGCGCAGGTTGCACAACGCTGCCACCAACGGCAGCGCAATCAGTTGCGGCAATGCGGCGATCAGCATGATCGGTGCGGTCTGCGCCGGGCGATAACCCTGCACCTGCGCCAGATAACTCGACGGAATCAACACCACCGCCTGCAGAACTATCAGCACACCGGCCAGGGTCATCAAGGCGAACGACAGGTTACGAATACCGAGCATCTGCAATTTGAAAAACGGGATCGGCTGCGACCACTCGTTGATCAGGAACGCCACCAGCAGCAGCGAGCCGGCGCCGAGCAATCCACAGATCAGGCTCGACTCGAACCAGTCCAGCCGATTGCCCTGCAGCAAACCGATCACCAACATGCAGATCGCCGGAAAGCCCAGCAGCAGGCCTTTCCAGTTGAACGATTTGAGGCGCTCCAGACGCAGCGGGTCCTGCGGAATACCCCACGCGACCATCGCCATGGCGATCAGACAAGGCACGATGATTTGCCAGAACGTCCACTGCCAGCCGACGTATTCCGTCCACAAACCGGCCAGCGGCGTGCCGAGGCCGGGGCCGAATGTCGCCGTCAGTGCGTAGCCGGCCAGACCGTAAAGCTTGATGTTCGCCGGCAAAAAGCGCAGGGCGACGGTCATCAGCATCGGTGGCAGCGCACCGCCTGCCAGCCCTTGCAGGATGCGCATCAGCAGCAGACTTTCGTAATTCGGCGCAAACGGGCACAGCACACCCAGCAAGGTGAACAGGCCAATGGCGCAGAGAGTGAAGCGGCGCAACGAGAAGGTCACCGAACACCACGGCGCGAAGGCCATGGCCGCGACCGAGGTGGCGGTGTAGCTGGCGACCAGCCAGGTGCCTTCGTCGTAACCGATGTGCAACCCGCCACGGATGTCGGCCAGGGCTACCTTGGTGACCATCTCGTTGAGGCCCGACACCAGCACCGCCAGCAGCACGCCGACCAGGCCAATGATGATCCGCGCCCCGAACACCGGTGGCGTCGCCGCCTTCGCCGGGCTGGCCGCAGCGATGGGCATCGCGGCCGTCAGGGATGTCATGAGTACACACTCCGGAGGGAAAAATACCGGAGCATCTTAGTCGGGCTTGGCAATGGCTAAAATTGACTTATTGGCAGGTTATAAGTGCGCCAGACGCAACAATTAACCCCTCCCACAGGGTTTTGTGTTGATTCGGAGGTCAGGGCTGGGCCGCCAGCCACGTTTCGTCGCAACAGGCCTTGAGGGTTTCGCGCAGCCAGCGGTGCGCCGGATCTTTGTCGAAACGCGGGTGCCAGGCTTGGGTCAGCATCAAGGTCGGCAACGGGATAGGCAGGTCGAATGAGCGCAGTTTCAAACCGAGCCGGCGCACGCTGAGCAGCGCTTCTTTGGGCACCGGCAGGATCAGATCGGAATCCGGCAAGGCAAACATCGCCGCATGAAAACTCGGCGCAATCACTGCCACACGGCGCTCCAGCCCCAAGGCATTCAGCGCCGTATCAATCGGGCCGCGCGCGATGCCACGGCGCGACATGCTGATGTGGGAAAACCCGGCGTAGCGCTCGGCGGTGATTTCGCCGTCGAGCAATGGATGGTCTTCGCGTACCAAGCCCACAAAGTGTGTGGAAAACAGGTTCTGCACTTTGACTTCCGGGGTGACGGGGCGGGTGTTGCTGACGCTCAGATCGATGCGGCCCTCGCGCAGTGCCTCATCGTCGCCATCGCCTTCCGGGACGAAACGCAATTCGCAGTGCGGCGCCAGTTGATCGAGGGTGTCGAACAGCTTGCCGCCGTAAACACCGATGAAAAAGTCATTGGCGCGGATGCTGAAACGACGGCGTAACGTGCCCAGTTCCACAGTGTCGGCGGAACGGAACAACAGCGCGGCCTGCTCGACCACATCGCGCACCTGTTCGCGCAACTCCAGCGCCTTGGGGGTTGGCACTAGGCCACGACCGGCGCGCACAAGGATCGGGTCGCCGATGGCTTCGCGGATCCGCGTCAGGGTACGGCTCATGGCGGCCGGGCTGAGGTTCATCCGCCGCGCGGCGCCAACCACGCTGCCCTCATCGAGCAAGGCGTCGAGGGCGACCAGAAGGTTCATGTCCGGAAGTTGCATGCTGAGCACTCTTGGCTGACCAGGATTGATCTGGGCGCAATGCTAGCAAACATCTTTCAGAGTAGGCGTTGATCTTACTGACGCCTTCGCGAGCAAGCTCGCTCCCACATTTGGAATGCATTCTCCTGTGGGAGCGAGCTTGCTCGCGAAGGGGCCAGACGCAACGCCACAGAGTTACCGCTGCATCCCCCACCGCTTAACGGTCACCCGCTCCAGCGTATCGAACACCAAGTTCTCCACCAGCAACCCGATCAGGATCACCACCGCCAACCCGGCAAACACCTTGTCGGTGTACAGCTCATTACGATTCTGAAAAATGTACCAACCCAGACCGCCCTTGCCACTGGTCGCGCCAAACACCAATTCCGCCGCGATCAACGTGCGCCAGGCAAACGCCCAGCCAATCTTCAACCCGGCCAGAATCGACGGCAGCGCTGCCGGAATCAGGATGAACAGCACCAGTCGCAAGCCCTTCAAACCATAATTGCGCCCGGCCATGCGCAAGGTTTCCGAGACACCGAGAAACCCGGCATAGGTATTCAGCGCCAGCGCCCACAACACCGAATGCACTAGGACGAAAATCAGGCTGTTCTGCCCCAGACCAAACCACAGCAGCGCCAGTGGCAACAGGGCAATCGCCGGTAGCGGGTTGAACATCGAGGTCATCGTGCTCAGCAGATCACGGCCCAACTGCGTCGACACCGCCAGCGTGGTCAGGGCAAAAGCGAGGACGATACCGATCAGATAGCCCTTGATCAGCACCACCAACGATATCCATACCTTGGCCAGCAGCTCACCGCTGAGCAGCCCATCGAATAGCGCATGGCTGGTCTGCAGGAAACTCGGCAGCATCAGGTCGTTGTTCTGAATCCGCGCGACCACTTCCCACAGCACCGCCAGCACAATCAGGATCAGGCTTTTACGCAACCAGCCCTGTTGCCACAGCCGCGTGCCGAGCGACAGCTCTCGCTCGACTGGCACCTGCGTCAACGGTTCCAGCACAATTTCGAACTCTTCACGCACGGATGATGAATGGCTCATCGGGTAGTCCTCCTGGCCGCTCAATAGGCAATGCGAATGTCGTTGAAGTCGTGATCGCGCTCGGTTTCCGCCGGCTGACCTTCGTCGAACAGCAGCCGATGAATGCGCCGCGCCGATTCCTGAAACGCCACGCCGCCGAGGCTGTGCAGATCGTATTGATGGCTGTGCACTTCGGCGCGCACTCGACCCGGATGCGGCGACAGCAGCAGGATGCGATTGCCGACCACCAATGCTTCTTCAATCGAGTGGGTGACGAACAGCAGGGTGAAGCGCACCTCTTCCCAGAGCAGCAGCAATTCTTCCTGCATCTTGCGTCTAGTCAGCGCATCGAGTGCGGCGAATGGTTCGTCCATCAGCAGGATTTTCGGCTGCATCGCCAGCGCCCGGGCAATCGCCACGCGCGCCTTCATGCCGCCGGACAACGTGTGCGGATAGGCATCGGCAAACGCCGCCAGACCGACCTTTTCCAGATAGTGCAGCGCACGTTCTTCGGCTTCTTGTTTCTTCAGCGTGCGCGAGGCAAGCAGCGGAAACATCACGTTCTGTTTGACGGTTTTCCACGGTGGCAGTTGGTCGAATTCCTGAAACACCACGATCCGGTCCGGCCCCGGCGCATCGACGCGCTGGCCTTGCAGACGGATCTCGCCTTCGCACGGCTGTATGAACCCGGCGACCGCTTTGAGCAACGTCGATTTGCCGCAACCGGACGGGCCGAGCAGCACGTAACGATCGGCCGGGTCGATTTCAAAACTGACCTGATGGGTGGCGCGCACCACGCGTTGCGGCGTGCGGTATTCGAGACTGACGTGATCGACCGCCAGCAACGCGTCGCTGCGGGCGATCAGGTTGCTGGCCGCGTGGCCTGGCAAGGGAGCGTTCATGGTTTGATCAATCTCCGGCTAATCAGAAAGGCGCGTCGCCCTGAATGGTCGTGCGATACAGCTTGCGGCGCAGGTGCGCGGGGCAGCCGGCGGCGAGATGGATCAGCGAACGGTTGTCCCAGAACACCAGATCGTGGGGCTGCCACTGATGGCGGTAGATGTTTTGCGGCAGCACGCTGTGGGCGTAGAGCTCGGTCAGCAGCTGCTGGCTCTCGTCTTCGGGCAGGCCGACGATGCGCGTGGTGAACCCTTCGCTGACGAACAGCGCCTTGCGACCGTTCTCCGGATGCGTGCGCACCACCGGGTGCACCACTTCCGCGACCTGAGCCAGTTGCTCCGGGGTCAGGGTCGGGCGCCAGTTGCCTTCGAATTTGGTTTCGCTATAGCGGGCGGTGTAGGAATGCGCGGCCGAACGACCTTCAACAGCTTTGCGCAAGGCCTCGGGCAAGCTGTCCCAGGCTTTGTGCATGTCGGCGAACAGCGTATCGCCGCCCTCCTCTGGTAACTCCTGTGCATGGAGCATCGAGCCGAGACTTGGCAGCTCTTTATAGGAGAGATCGGAGTGCCAGAACTTGCCAGCATCACCGAGGCCGATGTTCTGGCCGTTTTCGATGATGTTGGAAACGATGAGGATTTCCGGGTGATTGGCCAGCAGGAACTGCTTGAGCACGTGGATCTGCAACACGCCGAAGCGGCGGCTGAAGTCGATCTGCTGCTGTGGAGTGATTTGCTGGTCGCGGAACACCACGACGTGGTGATCCAGATGCGCGCGATGGATGCGCGCAAAGTCCTGATCATTGATCGGCCGGGTGAGGTCGAGGCCGATGATCTCGGCGCCGACGGCACCGCTGAACGGTCGGATTTCAAAGGATTGCGGCGCGGCGGTCGCGGCGCTTGGGGAAGCAGTAGCTGCGGACATCTTTCCATCTCCCACGCACGGCACGCTCACGGGCGCGCTCGTCGATCAGACACTCACGCTGGATTGCGTGTTGGTTCAGGTCGTGCGGCGCGCCGATTGGTCGGCAGGTACGCAGGGGGATGACTTTATAGCTATAAGAATTGGAAATTAAATACCGTTAATGAATAACGATATGGCGGAATGGACTGGATGGTGAGTGACGGTTTTTGTCACTTCCTGACAGATGCAGCGATCCGACTGACGCCTTCGCGAGCAAGCTCGCTCCCACAGTTGATCTCCAGTGACCGAAAATTTTGTGTTCGGTAAAGAACCAATGTGGGAGCGAGCTTGCTCCGGGCGGCGATCCGACGAAGAGGCCGGTGGCAGCGCTGAAGATCTAGCGCTCGTGCAACGCCTCAGCCCGCGCGCGGATGATCGGCTTGAGCAGATAACTCAACACCGACTTCTTGCCGGTAATGATGTCCACCGACGCCACCATCCCCGGGATGATCAGCAATGGCTTTTCATCAGTACCCAAGTGGCTGCGCTCGGTGCGCACCTTGATGATGTAGTAGGTGGTTTTCTTGTCTTCGTCGGTGATGGTGTCAGCGCCGATCTGCTCAAGCTTGGCTTTGAGCCCGCCGTAGATGGTGTAGTCGTAGGCAGTGAATTTAACGATCGCTTCCTGCCCCGGGTGCAGGAACGCGATGTCCTGCGGACGGATCTTGGCTTCGACCAGCAAGGTATCGTCCAGCGGGACGATTTCGACCATGTCGCTGCCCGGTTGGATCACGCCGCCGATGGTGTTGACCAGCAATTTGTTGACGATGCCGCGCACTGGCGATGTCACCAGCGTACGGCTGACGCGGTCTTCCAGGGCCTTGCCGGTCGCGCTGGCCTTGTTCAGGTCGGTGCGCGCCTCATTGAGTTGGGTCAGCGCTTCGCTGCGGAATTTGCCGCGCGTCTCGTCGATCTTGCGCTGCACTTCCTTGATCGCCGATTCGGCACGCGGGATGGCCAGCGTCGTTGCATCCAGCTGACCACGGGTTTCCACCTCGGCACGCTTCAGACGTAGCACTTCCACCGGGGACACCGCGCCCTGCGCCACCAGCGGCTCGGACATGTTGATTTCCTGACGCTGCAAGCCGAGTTGCTGACGATACTGCGCTTGCTTGGAGGCGAATTCGCGCAGCTCTTGCTGACGCTGAATCAACTGCTCCTGCAAACCGCCAATCTCGTCGTGCAGTTGCTGACGACGGCTGATGTACAGCGACTCTTCGCTTTTCGCCTGACCCGGCACGGCTTTGAGCACGTCATCGGGGAAATTCAGCGGACGGTCATCCACTTCGGCGCTGAGGCGTTCTACGCGCAGCAGCATCGACAGACGATCGGCCTCGGTTTCGCCGACGTTGGAGGCAAATCGCGTGTCGTCGAGGCGAATCAATGGCGCGCCGGCTTCAACAATCTGGCCTTCCTTGACGAACAGTTCGGAGATGATCCCGCCTTCGAGGTTCTGGATTTTCTGGATCTTCGACGACGGAATCGCCTTGCCATCGCCCTTGGTCACTTCGTCGATCACGGCGAAGTTGGCCCACAGCAGCAGGAAGATAAAGAAGCCGATGATCGCCCAGATGGTCAGGCGCACGACGCGCGGGGCGTCTTCGATCAGCGCTTTGTTGACCTCCGGCAGCGGCTGGCCCTGCAACGATGCCGAGCCCTTGAAGTAGCGACGGATCGAATCCTTGAAACCCGACTTAAGCAACACTGATCTGCCCCTTCTTCAACGCTTCCATCACGGCGGCTTTCGGGCCATCGGCGAGAATCTGCCCACGGTCGACCACCAGCAGGCGATCGACCAGCGACAGCAGCGACGCCCGGTGCGTCACCAGCACCACGGTCTTGTTTTCTATCACTGCCGCGAGGCGTTGCTTGAGTCGTTCTTCACCGGTGTTGTCCATGGCGCTGGTCGGCTCGTCCATCAGCAGGATCGGTGGATTGAGCAACAAGGCCCGGGCCAGTGCAACGTTCTGCCGTTGACCGCCGGAGAGGTTCTGCCCGCGCTCGCCGACTTGCAGCTCGTAACCTTGTGGATGCAAACGCGCGAATTCGTGGACGCCGGCCAGTTCGGCCGCCTGCAGGACCAGCTCGTCTTCGACATAACGCGCACCGGAAACGAGGTTGTCACGCAGGGTGCCGGCCAGCAGTTGGATGTCTTGCGGCACATAACCGATGTTGTAGCGCAATTCGCTGACATCGATCTGGCGGATATCCACACCGTCGACCAACAAGGCGCCGTCATCCGGTTGATAGAGGCCGACCAGCAGTTTCGCCAGCGAACTCTTGCCCGAGCCGCTGCGGCCGATGATGCCGATCTTCTCGCCGGGGCGAATCACCAGGTTGATGTTTTTCAGCGCCGGGTTCTGTTGTTCCGGGTAGGTGAAGCTGAGCTGGCGGCACTCGATCGCGCCTTGCAGCACCTTGCGGCTCAGCGGGCGCTCTTCGAAATTGCGCTCTTGCGGCAGCTCCATCATCTGGTCGACCGAGGTCATGGTTACCCGCGCCTGCTGATAACGGGTCAGCAGACCCGACAGCGACGCCAGCGGGCTGAGGGCGCGGCCGCTAAGCATGTAGCAGGCAATCAGACCGCCCATGCTCAAGTTGCCGGCGATGATCTGGTAGACGCCGAAAACGATCATGATCACCCCGGCCAGTTGCTGGATCAGCAGGGTGATGTTCATCGCCAGACCGGAGAGCATTTTCACTCGCAACTCGAGGCGGCTGAGGGTGCCGATGGTCTGTTCCCACTGGTACTGGCGCTCGCTCTCGGCGTTGTTGACCTTCACCGCGTCGAGGCCGGCGAGGGTTTCGATCAGGCTCGACTGGCGCTCGGCACCGAGGGCCATGGTGCGTTCCATGGTGGCCACCAGCGGCTTCTGCAACGCGTAGCCGATCAACAACGCAATCGGGAACGCCAGCACCGGAATCCACACCAAGTGCCCGCCGAGAATGGCGATGACAATAAAGATGAGGATGGTGAACGGCAGGTCGATCAGGCTGGTCAGGGTCAGCGAGGCGAGGAAGTCGCGCAGGCTCTGAAACTCATGGATGTTCTGCGCAAAACTGCCGACCCGCGCCGGGCGGTACTTCATGGCCATGCCGACGATGCGCTCGAACAGCGTGGCGGAGATGATCAGGTCGGTTTTCTTCCCGGCCAGGTCCAGGCACAGGCTGCGCAGGCTTTTGAGGACCAGGTCGAAGATATAGGCGCCGGTGATACCCAGCGCCAGCACCCACAGGGTCGCTTCGGCCTGGTTCGGCACCACGCGGTCGTAGACGTTCATCACGAACAGCGGCGCGGCCATGGCGATGATGTTGATCAGGAAACTCGCAGCGATGGCATCGGCGTACAGCCAGCGCGAGCGCTTGAGGGTGTCGCGGAACCACGAGCGGGCACGTGGAATCAGCGTGCCGTGGTTGACGTCGAATTTGTGTTGCGGCTGGGCGAAGAAGACTTTGCCGGTGTAATCGTCAGCGAGCAATTCGCGACTGACGATGGACTCGCCGCCGTCGGTTTCGCTGAGCAACACCCGCGCTTCGTGGTCACCCTGCCAGCCGAGCAGGACGGCGCTGCGGCCATCCTTGAGCAGCAACAATGCCGGCATGGCGATCGCCGGAATTTCTTCCAGTTTGCGCTGCAGCACCCGACCTTGCAGGCCGGCGCGAGCCGCCGCGCGGGGCAGCAACTCGACACTCAGGCGTTGTTTGGGCAGCGGCAGGCCGGTGGTCAGCATCGCCGCGCTGGCGGGCTTCTGGTGCAGCATGCAAAGGGCGAGCAGACCGTCCAGTAACGGATCGTCGTGCAACGCGCGTGGATCATGACTGAGTTGAACTCGACTGACTTCTGATTCCACGCTCGACACTCTTTGACAGTTGAAAAGGGATAACTCAATTCATCCCAGGCAGCTGGACCTTGGGCTTCACGTCGTTCTGCACAACGGATGCCAACGGTGCGACCACTCCCTGGCTTCTGAGCAACTCGCCCATGGTCGCCTTGATTCGGTACTGAGTAAATAACTGAATGTTTTTGATTTCCGCCAGACGCCGCGAAGCGGTGAACAACTCGTTTTCGCTGTCGAGCAAATCGAGCAGGGTCCGTTCGCCGAGGCTGAACTGACGCTGGTAGGCGGTGCGCACCGAGGTGCTGTGATCGACGTATTGCTGCGCGATCGGCACCTGCGCGTTGGCGTTGTTCAGGGCGTTCCAGGCCAGACCGAGTTCTTCGTTCAACTGGCGCAAAGCGTTGTTGCGGATGTCCAGCGCCTGGTTCGACAGGTACGACTTGGACTCCAGATCGGCCTTGTTGCTACCACCGGAATAAAGGTTGAAGCGCATGCGCAGCATCGCCTGCCATTCGTTGTTGTGGCCGTTCTGGCCATCGAGATCGTTGTCGGCGGTGCGACCCAGTTCGGCGTCGAAACGCGGGTAGAAGGTCGATTTGGCGGTTTCGTACTGCTTCTCGGCAGCGGCGATGTCGGACTCTGCCGAACGCAGGATCGGACTGTTTTCCAGCATCTGCTGGCGCGCTTCATTGAGGTTGGCCGGCATCATTGCCATGAACGGCGCCGGCCGCTCGAGTTGATCGGGCATCTGGCCGACGGCGCTGAGGAAATTGGTTTCCGAGTCGGCGAGGTTGGTCTGCTCGGTGATCAGGTTGTTGCGGGCCTGGGCCATCCGCGCTTCGGCCTGATCGAGGTCGGCACCGCTGCCGACGCCGCGCTGGGTGCGCAACTGGATCTGATCGTAGATGCGCTGGTGGCTCTTGAGGTTTTCTTCGGCCAGACGCACGAACTCACGACGGGTCAGCACGTCCAGGTAGACCTGGGCGACGGTCAGCGCGGTGCGCTCGGAAGTGCCGAGCAACGAGTAGGCGCGGGAGTTAACGGTGGCTTGTTGACGCCCGACTTCGCTGGACGTCGCAAAACCGTCAAAGACCATTTGCGAGAGACGTAAACTTGACTCGCTGCGGTTCAGGGTTTCCCAGTGGTTGCCGCCGCCACTGGCGCGGGTGGTGACGCTGTCGGTGCCTTCACGGCCATAACCGCCGAGCAGATCGACCTTCGGCAGGTATCCCCCTTTCGCCGCTCTTAATTGATAATCCGCAGCCAAACGACTGTTGACCCCTGCCTGGATTTCCGGATGGACATCCAGTGCCTGCTGCATGGCTTCTGGTAAGGATTGTGCTTGTACAAAAGAGGCGGCGAGAGCGAAGGGTACGGCGAAAAGCAGGGGCGAACGCATGATAGGAATTTCCCAGAACTTCTTGTCTTGAATCACAGCAAAACGTGGCGCTGCGTCGGATGATGGCAACCAGATTGACCGTATGTCGGAAAGTTCAAAACAGGAACTGGATCACACGCTAAAGGACAGGTCGCCGCGGAAATATCAATGTGACATTAGTGGGGCGATTGTTTAGGATGGCACCCAGAAGGTCAATAGTTTGGCATAAAGTTAATAGCGAAAGAATATAGCCAAATTATTGACGATTAGATGCGTCAAACTTGATTCGCAAATTTTAAAAGTACGTCCAGACTGAGTCGGCGCCAAAAGCCATCAGGTCTATGGAAGTCAACTGAACGTGACACCCCGGAGAGTCTTCAATGAGCAGTGTTGTTGCCATCGTCAAAAGCATTGTCGGTCAGGTATTTGTAGTCTCCCCTGAGGGTGTACGTCGCGTACTTGTTGAAGGCGATCGCCTGTTCGTGGGTGACCAGATCGACACCGGCCTCTCCGGCGCCGTGTCGCTTGAGTTGGCTGATGGCCGCACCCTCGATCTGGGCCGTGAGACTCAGTGGAGCGCAAACGCGCCTGACTCCAGCACTGACCTGGCCGAGGCCACTGCGCAGGCAGCGCCGTCGGTAGCCGAACTGCAGCAAGCCATCGCCGCCGGTGTCGACCCGACCACCGCGCTGGACGCCACTGCTGCCGGCCCGAGTGCCGCAGGCACGGGCGGTGCCGCCGGTGGTGGTCACAGCTTCGTCATGCTCGACGCCACCGCTGGCCGCGTTGACCCGACCATTGGTTTCCCGACTGCAGGCATCAACGCTGGCGGACAAGCCGCGCAAAACATCACCGGCGGCCAGACCACCGACACCACCACCAACGCCTTGCGTGATTCGACCCTGAGCCTCAGCGCCACGCCATCCATCACCGAAGCCGGCGGCGTGCTGGTGTACACCGCGACCCTGACCCAGGCGCCGCTGACCGACCTGACCATCACCCTGTCCAACGGCGCGGTGATTGTGATTCCGGCAGGCGCAACCACTGGCACCGTCAATGTGCCGCTGGCGCCGAACGACACCGTTTACAACGACCCGACACAGATCGACGTGACCGTCACCGGCACCACCGGCGGCAATGGCATCACCGTGACCACGCCGACCACTCCGGCCACGACCCAGGTCACTGACACCATCGACACCACCACCGTCACCCTGACGGCTGGGCCGAGTGTCACTGAAGGCGGGCAGATCACTTACACCGCGACCCTGACCAACCCGGCGCAAACCCCGGTGACCGTCACCCTGTCGAACGGCTCGACCATCACCATCGGCGCCGGCCAGACCACCGGCACCGTCAACGTGCCGACCCCGGCCAACGACGTCTATAACAACGGCAGCACTGTCACCACGACGATTACCGGTGCGACTGGCGGCAACTTCGAAAACCTGGTGCCGAACCCGACGCCAGCGGTGACCACCATCACCGATTCGATCGACACCACTAATCTGACCCTGACCGCCACCGGCACAGTGGTCGAAGGCGGCCAGATCACCTACACCGCGACTCTGACCAACCCGGCGCAAACCCCGGTAACGGTCACCCTGTCGAACGGTTCGACCATCACCATTGAGGCTGGGCAGACCACCGGCACCGTCAACGTGCCGACGGCGGCCAATGACGTCTACAACAATGGCGGCACCGTCAGCACCACCATTACCGGCGCCACTGGCGGCAATTTTGAAAGCCTGGTGCCGAACACTACGCCTGCGACCACCACCGTTACCGATTCGATCGACACCACCAGCGTGAGCCTTACCGCCACCGGTACGGTCGTCGAAGGCGGCCAGATCACTTACACCGCGACGCTGACCAATGCTGCGCAGACTCCGGTAACGATCACCCTGTCGAACGGCTCGACCATCACCATTGACGCCGGCCAGACCACCGGCACCGTCAACGTGCCGACTGCGGCCAACGACGTTTACAACAATGGCAGCACCGTCAGCACCACCATCACCGGTACTACCGGCGGCAACTTCGAAAATCTGGTGCCGAACACGACGCCAGCGACCACCACCATTACCGACTCGATCGACGACACCAACCTGTCGCTGACGGCAACCGGGACCGTGGCCGAAGGTGGTTCGATTGTTTACACCGCGACCCTGACCAATCCTGCTGGCACCCCAGTCACCGTGACCCTGAGCAATGGCTCGGTGATCACCATCGAGGCAGGCAAAACCACTGGCACCGTGACCGTTCCGGCGCCAGCCGATGACGTCTATAAAGACGCCGGCAAAGTTGAAGTGACCATCAAGGACGCTTCCGGCGGCAACTTCGAGAATCTGGTGCCAAGCACCGTTCCAGCCGTGACCGAAGTGACCGACACCATCGACACGTCGACCGTGAAACTGACGGCTGACACCTCGGTGCCTGAAGGCGGCACCGTCACTTACACCGCCACCGTCGGTGCGCCGGTGACTGGCTCGCCAGTGATCGTGACCCTGGCCAACGGTCAGAACATCACCATCGAAGTCGGTAAAACCAGCGGCACCGTGACCACCACCGCTCCTAACGATGCGTTGACCGGCAATGCGCCGCTGACCAACTCGATCACCGGTGTTTCCGGTGGTAATTACGAAGATCTGGTTGCCGACAAGACCCCGGTATCGACCACTGTTACCGATGTCGCCGACACCACCAACCTGTCGCTGAGCGCGACCGGTTCCGTGGCCGAGGGTGGTTCGATCGTTTACACCGCGACGCTGACCAATCCGGCCGGCACGCCCGTTACCGTGACCCTGAGCAACGGCTCGGTGATCACCATCGACGCGGGTAAAACCACTGGCACCGTGACTGTTCCGGCGCCAGCTGATGACGTTTACAAAGACGCCGGCAAAGTCGAAGTCACCATCAAGGATGTGTCTGGCGGTAATTTCGAGAACCTGGTGCCGAGCACCACGCCAGCCGTGACCGACGTCACTGACACCATCGATACGTCGACCGTAAAGCTGACGGCTGACACCTCGGTCGCTGAAGGTGGCACCGTCACCTATACCGCCACTGTCGGCGCTCCAGTGACCGGTTCGCCTGTGGTCGTGACTCTGGCCAATGGTCAGAACATCACCATTGAAGTCGGCAAAACCAGCGGCACCGTGACCACCACTGCGCCAAACGATGCACTGACTGGCCAGGCTCCGCTGACCAACGCGATCACCGACGTTTCCGGCGGCAATTACGAAAACCTCGTGGCCGACAAACCCCCCGTCAGCACCACCGTCACCGACACCACTGACACCACCGACCTGACGCTGAGTGCGACGGGAACCGTGGCTGAAGGCGGCCAGATCACTTACACCGCGACCCTGAGCAATGCCGCAGGTTCGCCTGTTACCGTAACCCTGTCGAACGGCTCGGTGATCACCATCGAAACGGGGAAAACCACCGGCACCGTGACCGTTCCTGCGCCAGCCGATGATGTCTATAAAGACGCTGGCAAAGTCGAAGTCACCATCAAGGACGCCACTGGCGGCAACTTCGAAAACCTGGTGCCGAGCACCGTTCCTGCCGTCACCGACGTGACCGATACCGTTGATACCTCGACGGTGAAACTGACCGCCACCGAGACGGCCGCTGAAGGTGGCACCGTCACCTACACCGCCACTATCGGTGCTCCAGTGACCGGTTCGCCTGTGGTCGTGACTCTGGCGAATGGTCAGAACATCACTATTGAAGTCGGCAAAACCACCGGCACCGTGACTACCACTGCACCAAACGATGCGCTGACCGGCCACGCGCCGATCACCAATGCGATCACGGGCGTGAGCGGCGGCAATTACGAAGACCTCGTTGCCGACAAAACGCCGGTCAGCACCACGGTCACCGACACCACTGACACCACCGACCTGACCCTGAGCGCGACGGGAACCGTGACTGAAGGCGGCCAGATCACTTACACCGCGACCCTGACCAATGCCGCAGGTTCGCCTGTTACCGTGACCCTGTCGAACGGCTCGGTGATCACCATCGAGACTGGCAAAACCACTGGCACCGTGACCGTTCCGGCGCCCGTCGATGACGTCTACAAAGACGCCGGCAAAGTCGAAGTCACGATCAAGGACGCGACTGGCGGCAACTTCGAGAACCTGGTGCCAAGCACCGTTCCGGCTGTCACTGACGTAACCGATACCATCGACACCTCGACGGTCAAACTGACCGCCACCGAGACTGCCGCTGAAGGTGGCACCGTCACTTACACCGCCACTGTTGGCGCACCGGTGACCGGTTCGCCGGTGGTCGTGACTCTGGCCAACGGCCAGAACATCACCATTGAAGTCGGCAAAACCACCGGCACCGTGACCACCACCGCACCTAACGATGCGCTGACTGGCCACACGCCGCTGACCAACGCGATTACTGATGTGAGCGGTGGTAACTACGAGAACCTCGTTGCCGACAAGACCCCGGTTTCGACCACTGTTACTGACACTGTCGACACCACCAACCTGTCGCTCACTGCGACTGGCACCGTGGCTGAAGGCGGTTCGATTGTTTACACCGCGACCCTGACCAATCCGGCCGGCACGCCAGTGACCGTGACCCTGAGCAACGGCTCGGTGATCACCATCGAAGCGGGTAAAACCACTGGCACCGTGACCGTTCCTGCGCCAGCCGATGACGTCTACAAGGACGCTGGCAAAGTCGAAGTCACCATCAAGGACGTCACTGGCGGCAACTTCGAAAACCTGGTGCCGAGCACCACGCCAGCCGTGACCGATGTCACTGACACCATCGACACCTCGACCGTGAAACTGACGGCCGACACCACTGTGGCCGAAGGTGGCACCGTCACCTACACCGCCACTGTCGGTGCTCCAGTGACCGGTTCGCCTGTGGTCGTGACCCTGGCCAACGGCCAGAACATCACCATCGAGGTCGGCAAAACCAGCGGCACCGTGACCACCACCGCACCGAACGATGCGTTGAACGGCCACACACCGCTGACCAACGCAATCACTGACGTGAGCGGCGGAAACTACGAGAATCTGGTTGCCGACAAAACTCCGGTCAGCACCACCGTCACCGACACCACTGACACCACCGACCTGACGCTGAGCGCGACCGGCACCGTGGCTGAAGGCGGTTCAATTGTTTACACCGCGACCCTGACCAATCCGGCCGGCACGCCAGTGACCGTGACCCTGAGCAACGGTTCGGTGATCACCATCGAAGCGGGCAAAACCACCGGCACCGTGACCGTTGCAGCGCCTGCCGATGACGTCTACAAGGACGCCGGCAAAGTCGAAGTGACCATCAAGGACGCCACTGGCGGCAACTTCGAGAATCTGGTCCCGAGCACCACGCCAGCCGTGACCGACGTCACTGACACCATCGACACCTCGACCGTGAAACTGACGGCCGACACCACTGTGGCCGAAGGTGGCACCGTCACCTACACCGCCACTGTTGGCGCGCCGGTCACCGGTTCTCCTGTCGTGGTGACCCTGGCCAACGGCCAGAACATCACCATCGAAGTCGGCAAGACTACCGGCACCGTGACCTTCACCGCGCCGAACGATGCACTGACCGGTCAGGCGTCGCTGGGTAATTCGATCACGGGTGTAAGCGGCGGTAACTACGAAAACCTGGTGGCCGACAAGACCCCGGTTTCGACCACGGTCACTGACACCATCGACACCACTGACCTGTCGCTCAGCGCCACCAACTCGGTCGCCGAGGGCGGCTCGATCATCTACACCGCGACGCTGACCAACCCGGCTGGCTCGCCGGTGACTGTGAACCTGTCGAACGGCTCGGTCATTACCATCGAGGCCGGTAAAACCACCGGCACCGTGACTGTCGCTGCGCCAGCCGATGACGTCTACAAAGACGCCGGCAAAGTCGAAGTCACCATCAAGGATGTGTCTGGCGGTAATTTCGAGAACCTGGTCCCGAGCACCACGCCAGCCGTTACCGAAGTGACTGATACCATCGACACTACCACCGTCAAACTGACCGCCACCGAGTCAGCGGCTGAAGGTGGCACCGTTACTTACACCGCCACCGTAGGCGCTCCAGTCACCGGTTCGCCGGTCGTCGTGACCTTGGCCAACGGCCAGAACATCACCATCGAAATCGGCAAAACCACCGGCACCGTGACCACCACTGCGCCGAACGATGCGTTGAACGGCCACACCCCGCTGACCAATGCGATCACTGACGTAAGCGGCGGTAACTACGAGAATCTGGTTGCCGACAAGACTCCGGTTTCGACCACTGTTACTGACACTGTCGACACCACCAACCTGTCGCTGACTGCGACCGACACCGTGGCTGAAGGCGGTTCGATCGTTTACACCGCAACACTGACCAATCCGGCCGGCACGCCAGTCACCGTTACCCTGTCCAACGGCGCCGTGATCACCATTGAGGCGGGTAAAACCACTGGCACCGTCACCGTCGCTGCGCCCGCCGATGACGTCTATAAAGACGCCGGCAAAGTTGAAGTCACGATCAAGGACGCCACTGGCGGCAACTTCGAGAACCTCGTTCCGAGCACCAACCCAGCCGTTACCGACGTCTCTGACACCATCGACACTTCGACGGTCAAACTGACCGCTACCGAGTCCGCGGCTGAAGGTGGCACTGTCACCTACACCGCCACGGTCGGTGCGCCAGTCACTGGCTCGCCAGTTGTGGTGACCCTGGCCAACGGCCAGAACATCACCATCGAAGTGGGTAAAACCAGCGGCACCGTGACCACCACCGCGCCAAACGATGCGCTGACTGGCCACGCTCCACTGACCAACGCGATCACCGACGTTTCCGGCGGCAATTACGAAAACCTCGTGGCTGACAAAACCCCGGTCAGCACCACCGTCACCGACACCGTCGACACCACCAACCTGTCGCTGACCGCGACCGGTTCGGTGAACGAAGGCGGCCAGATCACCTACACCGCGACCCTGACCAACGCCGCTGGTTCGCCGGTCACCGTGACTCTGTCGAACGGTGCCGTGATCACCATCGACGCCGGCAAAACCACCGGCACCGTCACCGTCGACGCGCCGAAAGATGACGTCTACAAAGATGCCGGCACCGTTGAAGCGACCATCAAGGGAGCGACCGGTGGCGACTTCGAAAACCTCGTCACCAGCACTACTCCGGCCGTCACCACCGTCAACGACACCATCGACACCTCCACCGTGTCGCTGACCGCCACGGCGAACGTCGCTGAAGGCGAAACCGTGGTCTACACCGCGACCGTGACCGCGCCAGTGACTGGTTCACCGGTTGTCCTGACCCTGTCCAACGGCCAGACCATTACCATCGCTGTCGGTGAAACCACCGGTTCGGTGAACTTCGTTGCACCGAACAGCCCTCTGGCCGGTGGCAGCTCGCTGAGCGTGACCATCGACGGCGCTACCGGTGGCAACTACGAAAAACTCGCGGTCGACGGCAAGTCCGCCGACACCGCGGTTTCGGACACCACCGACACCACCAACCTGAACCTGACCGCGACCGATTCGGTGGCTGAAGGCGGTTCGATCGTTTACACCGCGACGCTGACCAACCCGGCCGGCACCCCGGTGACCGTGACCCTGTCGAACGGTTCGGTGATCACTATCGAAGCCGGCAAAACCACCGGCACCGTAACCGTTCCAGCGCCTGCCGATGACGTCTACAAAGACGCCGGCAAGGTCGAAGTGACGATCAAGGATGCAACGGGCGGTAACTTCGAAAATCTGGTGCCGAGCACTGTGCCGGCCGTGACCAACGTCACCGATACCATCGACACCACCACCGTCAAGCTCACCGCGACCGAGTCGGCGGCTGAGGGTGGCACCGTCACTTACACCGCGACGGTGGGTGCGCCGGTTACCGGTTCGCCTGTGGTCGTGACCCTGGCTAACGGTCAGACCATCACCATCGGCGTTGGCCAAACCACCGGCACCGCAACCACCATCGCCCCGAACGATGCATTGACCGGTCACGCACCGATCACCAATGCAATCACCGAGGTCAGCGGTGGCAATTACGAGAATCTGGTCGCCGACAAGACCCCGGTTTCGACCAATGTCACCGACACCGTCGACACCACTAACCTGTCGCTGACGGCAACCGGCACCGTGGCTGAAGGCGGCTCGATCATCTACACCGCGACATTGACCAACGCTGCCGGCTCGCCAGTCACCGTAACGCTGTCGAACGGCGCCGTGATTACCATCGACGCGGGCAAGACTTCCGGCACTGTCACCGTTCCAGCCCCGGCAGATGACGTTTACAAAGATGCAGGCAAAGTCGAAGCGACCATTTCGACCGCCACCGGTGGCAACTTCGAGAACCTGGTGCCGAGCACTGTTCCGGCCGTGACCAACGTCACCGACACCATCGACACCTCGACCGTCAAACTGACGGCTGATACGTCGGTCGCTGAAGGCGGCACCGTCACTTACACCGCCACTGTGGGCGCACCAGTAACCGGTTCGCCGGTCACCGTGACGCTGGCCAACG